>JBEKNT010000131.1:0-15614 GCA_049522565.1 Acetobacteraceae bacterium | reverse complement strand
CAGTTCGGCGCGCAGTTCATCAAGCCGGATTTTCTGGCCCGCGACCAGGCGCTGGAGATCGATCTCGGCGCGGTGGACCAGAGCCTGAAGGCCTATGACCAGAACGCGCTGAACGAGAAGATCGCGATCAACCGCAAATTATCGGAGTACTGGACCGCCAGCGTCGGCCTGTCGGGGGAGCAGGAGGAGATTACCCAGGAAGGCGAGAAGCGGCACTACAATCTGGTTGGCCTGCCACTCAGCCTCAAATTCGACAGCAGCAACAATCTGCTCGATCCGACCAAGGGGATACGCGCGACCTTCTCCGCCACCCCGACCGAGTCGCTCGGCACGGCCAGCACCAGCTTCGTGATCCTGCAGGCGGCGGCCTCGACCTATCTCGACCTCAGCGGCAATGGACGCAGCGTGCTGGCGTTGCGCGGGCTGGTCGGCGAGGTGCCGGGGGTCGGGACATTCGCACTGCCGCCGGACCAGCGCTTTTACGCGGGCGGCAGTGCGACGGTGCGGGGCTACCGCTATCAGTCGGTGGGACCGGCGTTCGCCGACGGAAATCCGACCGGGGGGACCGCGGTCAGCGCGGCGACCGTCGAGTTCCGCCAGCGGATATTGGGGAATTACGGGGCGGCGGCGTTCGTCGATGCGGGGCAGGTGAGCGCCAATGGGGTGCCGTTCAGCAATGCGTGGCGGGTCGGCGCGGGGATCGGGTTGCGCTACTATACGCCGATCGGGCCGATCCGGCTGGATGTCGCGGTGCCGCTGAACCGGGAGCGCGGGGGCGACGCGTTCGAGCTGTATATCGGGATTGGGCAGGCTTTCTGAGAGGCAGAACCTCTTCCGCGCTACCTGCGGGAGGGGCTTTTACGGCTGCGGTTGCTCTTGCAGCCAGGCGGCCGCGGCGCGGTCGGCGCCCGATGGCAGCGGTGCATCGGGACGCAGGATCCACGCAATAGTGTCCTCGATCGGCGTGATCCGTTCGTGGTCGCGCATCAGCAGGTGGTAGCCGGCGGGATAGTACGCCTCGCGCACGCCGGGCGGCAGCGCCCGCCAGGTGGCAGCGGTCGCCCTCATCGGAATCAACTCGTCATGTCCGCCATACAGGAACAGCGCCCGACCGTGGAAACGCGGGGCCGCGGCCAGGGCAGAATCCATCAGGTCCACGAGCCCGCGGATCGTATCCCAGCGCGTGGCGTGGATGGTCAGCGGATCGTCCGACAGCCGCCGGATCGCCTCGAAATTGTCGCTGGCCGTGACGTGGACGATGCCGCTGCCGGTCGCCGTCATGCCCGGCACGGTATTGGAGAAGAACCACAGGCCGGCGCGGAGGAAAAAGTTCATTTCGGCACGACCCCACACGGCGGGGGCGATCAGCACATAGCCGTCGATCGGCGGCGGGTTCGGTTCCGCCGCCAGCACTATGAGCACCGCGGCGCCCATGCTCTCACCCATCAGGATCAGCCTGGTATGCGGATAGCGCGCGCGGAGCAATTGGGCCATTTGCCGCGCGTCGTCCGTCATCTCGCGTCCGCCGGCCCACAGGCCGCGATCCGGCGTGGTGCCGAAGCCGCGCTGGTCGGGGGAGAACACCGCGATGCCGGCCCGGGCGAGGTCGGGCGCGGGGTATTCCCAGGCGTCCCGGCTGTCGTTCATGCCATGCAGCGCCAGCACCACGGCGCGCGGCGTCTCAGCCGGCATCCAGGCGCGGTAGGGCAGGTTCGTGCCATCCGTCATGGTGAAATAGCCGGACGTGTCCGGCGGCGCGCCCGCACGCTCCATCTGCGGCGGCCGGGGCACGGCACAGCCGCCCAGCAGCAGCCCGCCCAGCAGCAGGGCGGTCACGGCGCGGAACAACAGAGGCGGCAAGGTTGAAAGCACGGCGTATATCGCTATCATCTCCCCCTCGATCACGCTATCGAGAACTCATCCCAGGAAGCAAAATGTCTGAGGCGCCCGCCCTCCCTTTGCCCACCGAGACCATCCAGGTGGACGACCGCACCGTCGCCTGCGACGGCGGCAACGGCCCGCTCGGCCATCCGCGCGTGTTTCTCTACATCGAGCAGCAGTCGGTGATCTGTCCGTATTGCTCGCGGCTGTATGTGCTTGCCGCGGGAGCCGGTCACGCCAGCGGACACTGACGGCCGGATCGAGAGCCCGGGGGCACGCCCCGGGCCCGAGGACCCGGGGGCAGGCGCGCCGTCGGCGGTCGAGGACGCCTCGGCCACCAATGCGCCGCCAGAGCGCCCGCTGCACCTGATCCTGATCGACGGGTCCGGGTTCATCTTCCGCGCGTTCCACGCCCTGCCGCCGATGACGCGGCCGGACGGCACGCCGGTGAACGCGGTGTTCGGCTTCACCAACATGCTGGCCAAGCTGCTGCGCGAGCATGTCGGCACGCATATCGCGGTGATCTTCGACGCCGGACGGCTGACGTTCCGCAATCGGCTGTACGATGCCTACAAGGCGCACCGCCCGCCGCCGCCGGAAGAGCTGATCCCGCAATTCGCGTTGATCCGCGAGGCAACCGAGGCGTTCTGCGTCCCCGCCGTCGAGCTGGCCGACTGGGAGGCGGACGACCTGATCGCGGCCTACGCCGTCGCCGCCGAGGCAGCCGGCGGCCAGGTCACCATCGTGTCGTCCGACAAGGACCTGATGCAGCTCATCCGGCCCGGCGTGGAGATGCTGGACCCGATCAAGCAGAAGCCGATCGGCCCGGCCGAGGTGATGGAAAAGTTCGGCGTCACCCCCAACAAGATGGTCGAGGTGCAGGCGCTGATCGGCGACTCGGTGGACAACGTGCCGGGCGTGCCGGGCATCGGGCCGAAGGGCGCGGCGCAGCTCATCAACGAGTTCGGCGACCTCGAAACCGTGCTGGCGGCGGCGCCGGCGATGAAGCCGTCGAAGCGGCGCGACAATCTGATCGAACATGCCGAGAAGGCGCGGATATCGCGCGAATTGGTGCAGCTTCGGGCGGATGCGCCGCTGCCGGTGCCGGTCGAGAAACTGCTGGCGTGCGAGCCCGACAAGCCGCGGCTGGCGGCGTGGCTGCGCGCGCAGGGTTTCCGCAGCGTGGTGAGCCGGTTGGGCCTGGATGGCGAGACCGCCGCCGCTGCCCCGACGATGGTGGAGGCCGCGCCGCGCCGGACCCAGGTCGCGTTGCCGCTGCCCGCCGAGGCGCGCGCCGCGCCGGAGGTCGGGGCGGTCGGCTTCGGGCCGTACCGGACACTCACCACGGAAGCCGACCTGCGCGCGTTCCTGGCCGAGACGCAGGGGTGCGGCTTCCTGGCGCTGGACACCGAAACCGACGGGCTGGACCCGATGCGGTGCGGGCTGGTCGGGCTGTCGCTGGCGGTGGCGCCGGGGCGCGCCGCCTATGTGCCACTGCGGCATGAGATGCTGGACCCGCATCCGCAGTTGCCGCTGGAGACGGTGATCGCGGCGCTCGACCCGGTGCTGCGCGATCCCGGCATCCTGAAGATCTTCCACCACGCCAAGTTCGATATGCTGGTGCTGACCCGGGCGGGTTTCGCGCTTCCGGCGCCGTATGACGACACGATGCTGATCTCCTACGCCCAGGAAGCCGGCATGCACGGCCACGGGCTGGATGAGCTGGCGCAACTGCATCTCGGCCACACGCCGATCACCTACGACGAGGTCACCGGCACCGGCCGCAACCGGCTGCCGTTCGCCCAGGTGCCGATCGACCGCGCCACCGCCTATGCCGCGGAGGACGCCGACGTGGCGCTGCGGCTGTGGCAGGCGCTGCGGCCTCGGTTGCGCTTCAACCACGCCCTGGCGCTGTACGAGCAGATGGAGCGGCGGCTGACCGGCGTGCTGATGGACATGGAGCGCGCGGGCATCAAGGTGGACGCCGACGACCTGCGCCGCATGTCGGTGGATTTCGAGCAACGTATGGCGGTGATCGAGCGCGAGTGTCACCGGTTGGCGGGTTTCGAATTCAATGTCGGCAGCCCGAAACAGTTGGGCGAGGTGCTGTTCGACAAGATGAGCCTGCCGGGCGGCAAGCGGATGAAGACCGGCGCCTATGGGACCGATTCATCCGTGCTGCAAACGCTGGCGGATCAGGGGCTGGAGCTGCCGGCGAAGGTGCTCGACTGGCGGCAGTTGCAGAAGCTGAAATCGACCTACGCCGACTCGCTGGTGCAGCAGATCAATCCGGAAACCGGGCGGGTGCATACCAGCTTCGCGCAGGCGATCGCCTCGACCGGACGGCTGTCGTCGAACGATCCCAATTTGCAGAACATTCCGATCCGCACCGAGGAAGGCAGCCGCATCCGCCACGCTTTCATCGCCGAGCCCGGCAACGTCCTGGTAAGCTGCGACTATTCGCAGATCGAGCTGCGTCTGCTGGCGCACGTCGCCGAGCTTCCCGCGTTGCGCGACAGCTTCGCGCGCGGCGAGGACATCCATGCGCGCACCGCGTCCGAGGTGTTCGGGGTGCCGATGGAAGGCATGGACCCGATGACGCGGCGGCGGGCCAAGGCGATCAATTTCGGCATCATCTACGGCATCAGCGGTTTCGGCCTGGCGCGGCAACTGGGCATCGCGCCCGGCGAGGCCCGAGTGTTCATCGACCGGTATTTCGAACGCTATCCGGGCATCCGTGCGTATATGGAACGGACGAAGGAAGAAGCGCGGATCAACGGCTTTGTCACCACGCCGTTCGGACGGCGCTGCTGGGTGCCGGGGATCGCCGACAAGAACCCGGCGCGGCGGGCCTATGCCGAGCGGCAGTCGATCAACGCTCCGTTGCAGGGCGGCGCGGCGGACATCATCAAACGGGCGATGATCCGACTGCCCGCGGCAATGCGTGCCGCCGGATTACGGTCGCGCATGCTGCTTCAGGTGCATGACGAACTGCTGTTCGAGGCACCGGAGGACGAGGCGGTGCGGCTGGCAGAGGTCGCGCGCGGCGTGATGGAAAATGCGGCGACGCTGGCGGTGCCGCTGGTGGTGGAGACCGGAACGGGGCGCACCTGGGCGGAGGCGCATTGAGGATATAAGATAGGACCGATTGCCGCTGCTTCGGCTCGGCGGCGCCCGGTTTCACTTTAGCCATGGCGGGAGCATGAAGACGACCCGCTATTTCGACGAACCGGTGCGGCGCAAACGGCCGTACTTGGTGGACGACTGGCTCGCTACCGTTCTCGCCACGCCACTTCGCCGTTCCGTCCAGTCGAATGGGCGCATTCGATGGTGGGGCAAGGTTGCTGCGCGTGGTAACGCTGGACGACGGCGAGACTGTGCACAATGCCTTCTTCGATCGAGGATACCGTGAGGACCCCCCATGAAGCTGCACTGCTATCCGGACACCGACAGCCTCTATATCGAGTTGCGGCACGAGCCGGGTGCCGAAGTGCGCGAGGTCGCCGATGGGCTGAATGTCGACATCGACGCGGCCGGTAACGTGGTCGGCTTCGACATAGACCACGCGTCGCAGCGGCTCGACCTATCGACGCTTGAAACCGTCGCCCTGCCGGTCAAGGCCACGCGGGCGGCATAAGTTGGGTCCTCGCCTTATCCGTTGCAGCCAGCCCATCGCAAACCCGCGTGCTCGTGCTTGCCGCAACGCATACGCCACCACTGGATCCTTTCGACGCTGTGCCGTTCACCACTCGCCTGAAAGAGGCTATCACGCGCCCCGCCTTCACGATCAGCCGGACGCAAACGGATTGCGGATGGTCAGCCGGCCCTCGATCACCTGCCCGTCCTGCAGGTCCTCCGAGAACAGCGTCGTGCATCCGGCGTCGAGGGCCGACGCTATGATCAGCGCGTCGTAGAACTGGTATCCGGTGCGTGCCGCAACACCCACCGCGGCCTCATGGAGAGCGGCGGTGATCGGCAGCGGCGGCAGGCAGAGAACGCGAATACCAGCCAGCGCCTGCGCGATTTCTTCCCAGGACCGACGCAGCTTGCGGTGCGCCACGTTGGCGAATTCGTTGAGCACCTGAACGCTGATCGTACCGCGCCGCGCCAGCAAGGCACGGGCGGCATCGGAGCGCGCGTCCGGTTGCAGTGCGGCATAAATGAGAACGTTGCTATCAAGAAAGAAGCGCTCGGTCATGCGCCACGCGCGTTGGCGTCGTCGCGGGAGAACCGATATCCCGCCGGCAGCGTCCAGCCGAGTGCGCGCAACCGCTCCAGCGCGTCGTCGCGCCTGGTATCGCGAGCCACGCGAAAACGGTGCGGTTCGGCCACCTCGATTTCGATTTCGTCGCCCTCCCGCAGGCCGAGCGCTTCGACAACGGCAGCGGGCAGGCGTACGGCCAGGCTGTTGCCCCATCGGCTGATCTGCATGGCGCCTTCCTTTCGGATATATGCCGCCATTGTATATCTTGTATTGCGTCCAAGGCAACCGAGCGAAACGGCGGCGGTGGCCTCGCCGGCGGTGACTGCGGACGGTTCCCCACGCGCGTCGCAACTCAGCGCTATCGCTGCCCAACACCGACGCGGCCCGCCGCACGACGGAGCCCGCCTCCCGATCCAACCACCCCGCTCAATCTGAGAGTAGCTAGAGTGCCGGGTGGATGGCTTACCACCCGCCTCTTCCGCCTGCGGGGTTGAGCCGCGCAGTGGCTCGACGTGGCGCGAAGAGCCGGGGTGAGGGTTCAGCGGGCGCCCCGATCACCCCCACTTCCCCTCTCCCACGAAGTGGGGGAGGGGAAGTGGCACTATCGCCGGACGATCGTCCCGGTGCCACCCTCGGTGAACAGTTCCAGCAGGCAGGCATGCGGCGTGCGCCCGTCGAGGATCACCGCGCCCCGCACCCCCTGCCGGACCGCGTCCATGCAATTCTCGACCTTCGGAATCATGCCGCCGGTGATCGTGCCGTCCGCGATCGCCGCCCGTGCCTGCGCGATCGTCAGGTCCGGGATCAGCCGCTTGTCCTTGTCGAGCACCCCCGGCACGTCGGTCAGCATGATCAGCCGCGTCGCATTGAGCGCGCCGGCGATCGCGGCGGCGACCGTGTCCGCATTGATGTTGTAGGTCTGCCCTTCGTCGTCGACACCGACCGGCGCGATGACCGGCACCAGGCCGCCGCCGGTCAGCGCGTGGATCACCCGCACGTCGATCGCCACCGGCTCGCCGACGAAACCGAGATCGAGCACCCGCTCGATGTTGCTGTCCGGATCGCGCTGCGTCCGCGTCACCTTGCGCGCGCGGATCATGCCGCCGTCCTTGCCGCAGATGCCGACCGCCAGCGCGCCGGCACGGGTGATCAGGCTGGCGACGTATTTGTTGACGGTGCCGGCGAGCACCATCTCCACCACCTCGACCATCGTCTCGTCGGTGACGCGCAGCCCCTGCACGAAGGTGGACTGGATAGCCAGGCGCTTCAGCATGGCGTTGATCTGCGGGCCGCCGCCGTGCACCACGACGGGGTTGATGCCGACTTGCTTGAGCAAGGCGATGTCGGCGGCGAATTGCTCGGCGAGGTTCTCCTCGCCCATGGCGTGACCGCCGTATTTCACCACGATGGTGGCGCCGGCGTAGCGGCGCAGAAACGGCAGCGCCTGCGCAAGCACGCGCGCGCGCTCGGTGGCTGCGGCAAGGTCGGGCGGGGTGCTGGGTGGCGTGTCGCTCATGCGGCGCGTTTACGGAGGAGTCGGGAGGGGGTCAAGCAGCCGCGATTGCCTCGCCGGCGGCCACCAGAGAACGCATCGCCGGCGAACTCTTGCCGGCCACAGGCCGTCAGGCGCAAGGACGGCGCGTCGGCGTCCATCCGGCCTGCGATGCGCCGTGCGACGGCTTCGCGCCGCCGTCGCGCGGTAAGCCAGCGGCGCGGCAGGAACGGGCAATGGGTGAGATGCTGAGGGCGGCCCGCGCGTCAGCAACCGGCGGAGCCGACGCCGGAATGGGGACGCATGGTCGCCGACAGAATCCAAGTCCTGCGCGGCCTCGTGCTATGCAGCGGCGCCAGGTCCGGCGATCCTGATGGTGGTCATGGGATTCAATCTGTTTGGCAATGGGCCGCGTGACGTCCTGGATGCGCGGTCGGGTCGGGGTGGTGTGAGTGGATGACCTGCTGAGCGTGCGAAACCTTGCCGTGTCGTTCACCACCGAGAGTGGCGTCGCGCGGGTGCTCGACCACGTCAATCTCAGCGTGGCGCGCGGCGAGGTCATGGGGCTGGTGGGAGAGTCCGGCTGCGGCAAGACAACGTTGGCCCGCGCGATCCTGGGCGTCCTGCCGCCCAATGCGACGATCGCCGCGGATGCCTCGCTGCGCTTCGACGGCAAGGAATTGATCGGCGCCGATCCGCGGGAGACTGCTGAAACGATTCGGGGTCGCGCCATCACCTTCATCCCGCAGGACCCGTTCAGCTCGTTCAGTCCGCTGTTCACGATCGGCGACCAGATCGTCGAATTGCTGCGCTGGAAGTCACCGGACCGGCAACGCGGCGAACGCAGGTATGCGATGCGCCGGCGGCGGCGCGACCGCGATCGCGCCATGGATATGCTGCGCCAGGTGCAATTGCCCGACCCGCCCGGCCTGCTGCGGAAATACCCGCACGAGGTTTCCGGCGGACAGCGGCAGCGCATCATGATTGCCATGGCCCTGCTGCCGGAGCCGCGGCTGGTGATCGCCGACGAGCCGACAACGGCGCTCGACGTCACCATCCAGGCACAGGTTCTCAAGCTGCTGAAGGAGCTGGCAACCAAGCGCGGCGCCTCGGTGCTTTTCACCACCCACGATCTGGGCACCGCATGGGAGATTTGCGACCGCGTGACGGTGACCTATGCCGGCCAGGAGATGGAATCCGCAGGCGTGAGCGAGTTCTTTCACCACCCCTCCAACCCCTACACGCGGCTGCTGCTGGAGAGCCTGCCGATGCAGGGTTCGGTGCTGACGGGCATTCCGGGCGAGGTGCCGAGCCCGTTTGCGCCGCCCGGCGGCTGCCGGTTCAACACCCGCTGTCCGCGCGTCAGCGAGACCTGTCTGACGTTGCGCCCCGCGGTACGTGAGCTCGCACCGGGCCACGTCGTACGATGCCATCATCCGGTTGAACGAAAGGCTGCGTGAGTTGGACGCCGCGCTTCTCCGCTTGCAGGGCCTGCACTGTCATTTTGCCATTCGCAATGCCTGGGGCTTTCGCTCCGGCGTGCTGCGCGCCCTCGACGGCGTTTCCATGCATGTCGGGCAGGGCGAGATCCTGGGCGTGGTCGGCGAATCCGGCTGCGGCAAGTCCACGCTCGGCAAGACCATTGCGGGGATCAACACGCTGTCCGGCGGCAGCATCCATTTCGAGGGCCAGGAAATCGGCAATCTGAAGCCGAGTGAAAGCAAGGCGCTGCGGCGGAAGCTGCAATACTGCTACCAGGATCCCGGCGCATCGCTCGATCCGCACTGGAAGATCGGCAGCGCGCTGGAGGAGCCGCTCATTGTCCATACACGGATGTCGCGCGGCGAACGCCGGGAGCGCATTCAGGAAACCTTGCGCGCGGTCGGCCTGCCGGAGCGGCACCTTGACCTGTACCCGCATGAGGTGAGCGGCGGTCAGCAACGTCGCATTGGTCTGGCCCGCGTGCTGATGCTGCGGCCCAGCCTGATCATCCTCGACGAGCCGACATCGGGCCTGGACGTTTCCGTGCAGGCGACCGTGCTCAATCTGCTGTTGGACCTGCGCGCCCGGTTCGCGCTGAGCTACATGTTCATCAGCCACGATCTCTCGGTGGTTCGGCTGTTCAGCCAACGCATCGCGGTCATGTATCTTGGCCGTGTGGTGGAGATCGGTGCGACGGAGGAGATCTTCGCCGATCCGAAGCACCCGTATACCCGGTCTCTGCTGGCGGCTGTGCCGCAGATCGGCGGGCGGCGGTTCATCGAAACGCTCGTGCTGATCGGCGAACCGCCGAGCCCCGGCCAGCTTCCATCTGGCTGTCGCTTCCGCACCCGCTGCCCACGCGCCGAAGCGCGTTGCGCGGCGGAGGAGCCGGCCTTGGCAGCGCTGGCGGACGGACGCCAGGTCGCCTGCCATTTCGCCAGTTGATTGCTCGCGAGGTGCCGCCGCGGTCGGTTCAGGTCATCGCGCCAGCGCGCGCTGCCGGGCGACTGCATAGCGCTCCGTCCGGGCCGTTCGCCATGCTCTCGGGCCATTGGCATCGCGCCGTCACGCCGTCGTCCCGCACTTCAGAATGACGAGTTGAATCGACGCCATCGCAGCCAATTGGAAGGCAACGAACATGAACGCCGGTGCCCAACCGCCAGTCAGCGTCACGATCGCGGAGAACAGGCTTGGTCCAACCAAATATCCTAAAAACGTAACGACCGCACTGCTCGACGTTGCTTCTGCGATACGGTCGTCCGGCGCCAGTCGCGCAACTTCCGCCATGTAGATGCCGTTCCAGCTTGCACCGACAAAGCCGACCCCGCCGGCAGTGACCGCTGCAAACCACGTCGATGGCTGATCGGGCAACAGCGCGAACAACGCTACTGCGCCCGCCGCGACGAATGCCTGTATCATGAGGTTGTAGGCAGCCCGGCCGGTTCGATCGGCCAGCCAACCGAGGAACACCCGGGCGAAGACTCCAGCGAACTGCATGGAAGCGTAGGCGAACCCGGCTTGCGCCAAAGGCATGTGCAGGCCGGTGACCAGGTAGGTGACCAGGAACGTGAACAAGGCGCCCTGCAAGATCGCGAATGCGAAGGCGAGCGCGGTGACCGACAGCAGGCTCTTGTCGGTCTTCAGCAGCCGGAATGGCTCGATCAGGCTGCGCGGTTTGAACATCGATCGGAGCAGTCGCTGGCGATCCGGCGCACGCTCGACATCAAGCCGTGCGCGCGCCGGCGATATTGCCACGGCGGCGACGATGCCGACGGCGACTGAAATCAGCAAGGCAGTGGACCAACCCCAGGCGGCCGCGGCCGGTGCGAGCGTGATGCCCGCCAAGGCACCACCGGCCGGTGCGCCCGCCTGTTTGATGGAGAAGATCAGTGTCCGGTGACGCGCCGGCGTCGTCGCCGCCAGAATGCGACTGCCGGCCGGCGGCGACGGTCCGTAGCCCGCCCCCATCAGCACCGCCGCAAAGGCCAGCGCGGGCCACCAGCCGCTCGCGCCAATCAGCAGGCCGGCCGACGCCAGCAGCGCACCCATTTGCAGCGCTCGCACCGGCCCGAGATAGGCCAGCACCGGCCCGCCGACGATCAGGAACAGCACGGTGCCAAGCGAATTGAGCGATGAGATATTGCCAATTCGTTCGGGCGCCAGGCCGGTGCCTTGCATCAGCAGCGGCGCGATGATGGGCAGGCTCTGATTAAGGAACGACGCCACGCTCTGCATTCCAAGCGTGGTGACAAGGGCGAGGACCCACAATCGCACGGGTCCTTCCCCGTCTCGCTAGGTCGCGATTGCGACTGACTGCAACGCGGTGATGGCTGCTTCCAGGGCATGCGCCAGGCGGTTACAGGCACGCCGGGCCGCGACAGCAAGAAAGGCAGCTTGGTCGGAGCCGGGAGCCGCGGCGACAAGTTGACGCACGGCGTCGAGCGCCGGCCAGGGTGCCTGCGGCAGCGCCGGATCGTGCTCGAAGCGGTCGCCGCGCGTATAGTCCAGCGGCACCAGCACGCGGCTCGCCCGCATCAAGGCGCGATCCACGGATGCGGCATCGCGATCCGGCGAAACGGCAAACAGCGTCTCGCTGACATCCCGCAGCGTTGCGGCAAGACGGATCGGCTCGGCAAGATCGAAGCGGCCGGCCAGTTGCCTTGCCAGCGGCGTCAGCACACCCAGCAGGGCACGCGCATGCTCGGCGTAGTCCAGCGGGATTGTGCGGTCGGTCAGCAGGCGCCAGATGGTATGAACGTAAATTCGCGTGTCGCGGACCAGCAGATCCGGATCCATCTTGTCCAGCGTGTCGTGCGGTGTGTGCCACCACCACCCAAATCCGGCGCCTTTGCGATTGCCTCCGCCGAATACGGCGGCGGTGACATCGGCAGCCGCCGATGCGGGTTGCTCGCCCATGCCCATGAACATCGATGCGACGCCGATGCCCCAGAAGGACTGGTCGCCGGCACGGCTCATGCGCAGCCCGTCAAGTTGCTGATCGCCCTGGGTGGACACGGCGTCGCGCGCCAGGGCCAGAAGCTCCGATGACGACGGGGCGTCGGCCAGCACGGTATTTCCCTTGGCGCCGGTCGAATCGACATTGATGTGGACCGCGCAACGCTGTTCCAGCTCGATCCAATGGTTGTCGGCATACCAGGTGGAACCGGCGTAGCGGCCATGAGAATGACCGGACCAGAAGCAAAGCCGCAGGCCGCGCCGCCATTGCGCGCGGTGCGGTGCCAACAGGCGCGCGACCTCCAGCATCGTCGCGTTCGCGCCACCGTTATCCATCACGCCGTAATACCAGGTGTCGTGATGGCCGGAGAACATGATGAACGGCGTCTCCGCGGTAGCCCCATCCGGCATCAATTCGGCCACCAGGATCGGCGTCTCGCTCCAGCCGGTATCGACCTCGGCGTGCAAGATCGCGTCGAGCGGCTCACCCGCCGCGAGGCGCGCCTTGAGTTGCTCTCCGTCGGCCCATTCGACGCTTAGCACCACGGTCGATGGCAGCTTCCCGGCAGCCTCGAGAGTTGGGCTGCCCCAAACGGGAGAGATGCACATTTCATGAATGTGCTCATGGGGACTGATCTGGATTTGTCCAACCGCTCCGGCGGCCGAGGAACGGAGCGCGGCGGCGGGGGTGGCCATGCCGTCGAGCAGTAGGATCGCGCCGCGCGCGTCCACCGCGGCGAGGTCCGCAGCGGTACCGTTGCCGCCATAGACCAGCTTCCCGCGTGTCCCCGTCGCGCCGGAGGGTCGCGAGAAGGAATGCGTGATGCAGCGAGGCGACAGGTTGCCGACCGTCAGCCGTGCCGCCCCCGGCAAGCTGATATAGGCGGGATGCAGGATGAGTTCAGTCCGGTAGCCGAAACTATCGAGGCTGGCCTGCAAGTAGCGGAAGCTGGCGAGTTCCTCAGGGGTGCCCGACAACTTGATGCGGCGGGCGAATTCCTCGAGATGCCGCATCATCGCTGGTGCGCTGACGTCGCCGGCGAGGCGCGCGATCTCATCGGTCATCATTTGATTCATGTCCAGTGGCGCAATCCGGTTTGGTCTGCCCCAATAGTGCAGGTGCCATGTTGCGGTGTGGTCGTCAATTGCGATCGGCTGTGCCTTGGACGCCTCGCGCAGCAGGCCGATCGGGCGGACGCCAAGGCGCTGCTGTTCCGGCTCTCCTGCGTCGATTGGCGTGCGGACCCGGACACGCTCGATGACGCCTGGAAACCGCGCGAGCGGACTGGGGTGGCGTAGGGGAAGCCGATGCGGTCTGTGCTAAAGTCAAAAGCCGAATGACTTCGTCCGACCAGCCCCCGGTTCAGCGGCGCATCATCCACATCGACATGGATGCGTTCTACGCGTCCGTGGAGCAACGTGACGACCCTGGCCTGCGGGGCGTGCCGGTAGCGGTTGGCGGCTCGCGCGAGCGCGGTGTGGTGGCGGCTGCAAGCTACGAAGCACGGAAGTTCGGTGTGCACTCCGCCATGCCGTCGGTCACTGCGCGCCGGAAATGTCCCGGCCTGGTATTCGTGCCGCCGCGCTTCGACGTTTACAAGGCGGTGTCGTGCCAGATCCACGGTATCTTCGCTCGCTACACCAAGCTGATCCAGCCGCTGTCGCTGGACGAAGCCTATCTCGACGTGACCGAGACGCTGGCGGAGCACGGCTCGGCGACAGCGATCGCCACAGAGATTCGTGCGGCGATCCGCGCCGAAACCGGCCTGACGGCGTCCGCCGGGGTTTCCTACAACAAGTTCCTCGCCAAGCTCGCCTCCGATCATCGCAAGCCGGATGGCCTGTTCGTCATCACGCCCAGGATGGGCCCGGCCTTCGTCGAAGACCTGCCGGTCGGCAAATTCCACGGCGTGGGACCGGCAACGGCCGCCAGGATGCATGCACTCGGCATCCATACCGGCCTCGACCTGCGGCGCCAGTCGCGCGCATTCCTGTCCGAGCACTTCGGCAAGGCGGGGAATTATTACTATGGCGTCGCGCGCGGCGAGGACGATCGTCCGGTGGAGCCCGACCGCATACGCAAGTCGGTCGGTGCCGAGACCACCTTCGAGCGCGATATCACGCGCTGGGAGGAGGTCGTGCCGGCGCTAAAGCCCGTCTTCGCCAAGGTCTGGGCGGCTTGCAACCGTGGCGTCTATTCGGGGCGCACGGTGACGGTGAAGCTCAAATACGCCAACTTCCAGCAGATCACGCGCAGCCAGTCCTGCCTTGCACCGATCGGCTCGCAGGCCGAACTGGAAGATATCGCCCTTGGGCTGCTCCGACCGCATTTCCCGCCACAGCTTGGCGTGCGGCTTCTCGGGGTGACGATTTCCAACTTGACGACGGCGGAACCGGAAAGCCGGACGCAGCTCGCGCTGATGCTCAAGCCGACCGTGCCCGATGGGTCATACCAGCCCTAACGATTGACTCTCGGCTGGTTCGCACGGGCCACCCCACCGTCGTGGGCGGGCTTGACCCGGCCATCTATGCAGCCGTGGTGCCGCGATAGATGGCCGGGTCAAGCCCGGCCATGACGGAGGGGTGGCCGGTGCAACGAATGATTCTACCCGGTCGGTCGCTTATCCTGATGCCTATTCACACGACGGCATCTCGAGCCCAGACCAGCCAGGACCGATCAGGCTTTTTCCGGCGACCACTTATAGACCCGCTGCAAGGTCTCACCCATAAGCGCGGCCCGATCGTTGTCGGACAGGCGGTCGGTGACGCGAAACGCCTCAACCCCCTGCTGGTAGGTCAACAACGCAACCGCGCGAGTCCAGTCGGTGCCCCACATGCAGCGATCGAAACCGAAGGCGTCGAAGATGCGACAGAGCGGATCCCAAATGTCCTTATAGGGGAACGGTTCGTGCGACAGCGTGCAGGCCCCGGAGATCTTCACCGCGATATTGGCGTGTGTCGCAAGAGCCAGCAGCTTTGGCAGATCGGCGAACGGTTCCGCGGGGGCCGGCGGCTCGTGCGGCTGTTGCAGCCCGAGGTGGTCGATCACCAGCCTCGTATCAGGGTTTCGTGCCGCCAGCACTCCGGCCTGTGCCAGGCGTCCTGTACACATGAGGTTCACCGCCAGGCCGTGTTGCGCGGCGGCGACCAGAACCCGATTGATGCCGGGGTCGGCGGGATCGGTCGACATGCCACGATTCATCATGAGCCGGATGGCGACCGTACCATCGGTGCGCGCCCAATCGGCGATCGTTTCGTCCACCGCGGGATCGGTCGGATCGACCGGCTTGATCAAGCGGAACCGGCCAGGATGCGCCGCGTGAACCGCGATGGCATAACTGGCGTCGTAGCGGTACATGGTGAACGGCGAAACCAACAGCGCGCCATCGACACCGACGGCGTCCATGGCAGCCACCATCTCGTCGCCCGTCACATGCGATGGCCCGCGGAGAACGGCGGCCCAGGGGCGGCCCGGGTGGTCGCGTTCGTAAGCGTGAACCTGGGCATCTAGTGTCAGCATGACGTCCATCCTCCTGACCGACGCCATTCAGCAATGGCATCTGTTGCTTTGTGTTGACATGAGCCGGCGGCGCTGGGTCG
>JBEKNT010000130.1:0-15748 GCA_049522565.1 Acetobacteraceae bacterium | reverse complement strand
TGGGGGCGGCGCCCCGTGCTGGGGGGGGGGGGGGGGGGGGGGGGGGGGGGGGGGGGGGCGCGGCCCGCCCGCCGGGGGGGCGGCCCCCCCCCCCCCCCCCGAAACTGGGCCCCCTCCCGTCCAACCACCCCAACGGATGGATTGCAAAGGCCCTGCCTTTGCTGGGGGGTCCAGGGGGGCAAAGCCCCCCTGGCGGGTTTCAGGGCAGCGCCCTGAGCTTCCTTTCGCTCAGTCGGCCGCCGCGCCGCTATGGTTGTCGACCGGCGCGAGCCAATGCAGCAGCCGGTCGCTAAGCTCGGCCAGGGTTAGCGGCTTGGTGAGTTGATCGTCCATCCCGGCCGCCAGGCTGGCCTCGCGGCTGCCGACCAGGGCATTTGCGGTCAGCGCGATGATCGGTGTGGCCTGTCCGCGGGATGCCTCGATCTGCCGAATCGCCCGGGCGGCCTCGTACCCATCCATCTCCGGCATCTGGCAATCCATCAGAACGAGGTCGAACATACCGTCCCGATACGCCGTCACCGCCTCGATCCCGTTGCGCGCGGGCGTAACCCGGCAGCCGATGGATTCCAGCAGCGCCTGGGTCACGCGCATGCTGATCATGTTGTCCTCGACCAGCAGGATGTGGATCATGCCGCGGCCAAGCCGCGCCAACGCCGCCTCGAAGCTGCGTTGCGCCGCGGAGGCGAAGCTGCGTCCGGATCCCGATTTCGATCGCTCACGCGTCTCGCGCGCCGCCGGGGCGGGCAGGGGGATGCCGGGCGCGGTGTCCAGCCGCACGCGGAACCAGAAGGTCGAGCCCGCGCCGGGCACGCTGTTGACGCCGATCTCTCCCCACATCAGGTGGCAAAGCTGCCGCGCGATCGACAGACCGAGGCCGGTACCGCCGTAACGCCGCGTGGTCGAGCTGTCGGCCTGGGAGAACGCCTCGAAGATCGCCTGCTGCTTGGCCTCGGGAATGCCGATTCCGGTATCCGCCACCTCGCAGTGCAACAACACTTGCTTCGCGTCCCGTCCCACCGAATTCATGCGGATGGCGACGCCGCCCTCGGCGGTGAACTTCAACGCGTTGGCCACCAGGTTGGTGAGGATCCTGCGCAACCGGTGAGCATCCCCGCGAACCATCAGGTTCAGCCCGTCCGACACCGAGGCGGTGAGCCGCAATCCCTTGGTTTCCGCCTGGTCGGCAAACATCGACAGGGTGTCGTGCGCCAGCGACGGCAGGTAGAATGGCTCATTTTCCAGCTCGACCTTGCCGGCCTCGACCTTCGACAGGTCGAGCACGTCGTCGATCAGCGCCAGCAGCGTCTCGCCCGACTGCCGCGCGCCGCGCACGTAATGCACCTGTATCGGCGACAGCTCGGTTTGCTGCAACAGCTCGATCATCCCCATCACGCCGTGCAGCGGCGTGCGCATCTCGTGGCTCATGTTGGCCAGGAACTGCGACTTGGCACCGCTTGATGTCTCCGCCTGGCGCAGCGCGACGGTGGTGTCGGCGTTGCGCCGCCGGAAATCGTCCAGCATCGTGTTGAAGGCGGCCCGCAGCCGGCGGATTTCACGCGGCACCAGGCCGCGGAATTCCGGCACGCACGCGCTGTCGTCGCCGGCCAGCACCGCCTCGGCGGTGTCCGCGACCTGGCGCACCGGCCGCGCGAGGTAGCTGGCCAGCAGCCAGCTCAGCAGCGCGGCCGCGGCGAACGCCACGAGTGCCACGATCATCGCCAGCCGGTTCACCTGCGCCGCCCGCAGTCGCAGCTCAGAGATCGGCTGCGGCACCATCACGCCCCAGCCGGTCTCCGGCACCACGCTGTAGCCGGCGACCATCATGCCGTTCATCGCCGGCGAGTAGAACTGGCCGACGCCGGTGTCGCCGTGCATCATGGCCTGCACCACGGGCACCGCGGAAATATCCTGCGACCTGGCGACCCAGGACGCGAATGGGTGGGCGATGATCCGGCCGGTCGCGTCGACGATGGCCGCGTGGCCATGCTCACCGAAGGCGATCTGTTTCTGCAACTGGATGATGTAGTCGGTGGTCAGCACGCCGACCCCCAGCCGCCCGTCCGGCAGAAGCTGCGCCAGGTAGAATACCGGCCGGTCGTTCTTGTCATGCTGCAACTGCGACAGCGCTGGCTTGCCGTCGGTGCTCGCCGCCAGCCGGCGCAGGTCCGCGAGCAAGTCCATGGGGAAGCTGCGCGGCTCGGTGGGAGTGACGCCGCCGAAGTAGCGCTCCACCCGGCCGTCCGGGCCGATGATGCACAGATGCACCACGTTCAGCGAGACGAGGAACTGTTCCAGCCCGGGCACCCGGGTGCGCAACCCGCCGCTCTCGAAGGCGAGCGAAAACGCCGCCTTCACGTCCTCCACATAGCGCGACAGGGCCGTGGTGAGGTTGCGTGCCACCAGCAGGTGCCGCTCGCGTACCGAAGAGAGCTCATGCTGATAGGCGACGCTCTCGTCCCAGAGCGCCAGCGCCCCGATCGGCACCGCGGCGATCAGGGTGAACGCCAGGAACAGCAGGTGGTGCAGTCTGACCCCGACACGCAACCGGCGGGCATGGCGCAGCACGGCCGGCCGGAAGCCGCCGGCCACAGTGTTTGGCTTCCGGTGCCCGAGAGAGGGGGTCAGGCTACTGCTCACCGGTCGATCCGTCTCCTGTGTCGAACAACGCGGCCAGCCAATCCAACCCGGCATCCTGCCGGTCGTCGCGTCGCTGTGCTGTCAGTCAAGGCGACCCGTGGTAGCGGAACTATACACCTCGGTGGCCTGTGGGATCCTGTCGTCTCAAAAACAGTACGTTTGGTTCGCGTCGCAACAGGGCAGCCCGATCATCCGGAACTCGATCGTGACCGCGCAGCCGTCGCTGAAGTGCCGCTGGAAAGCTCCCGGCCTCACAGGATTGCCGACCTCCATGGCAGTCCTTAACGTTCCCCAATTGTGCGCCAGGGTATAACCGCTCACCTTCCCAACTGCCAAACGGTTTCTGTCTCTACAGCGCAATCTTCTCCAAAGTGGTTTCATTCTGAGGGGATTATCAACCTATACGGGCATATTGTTGAAAACTCTATCGAAGGTTGTCCTTTTGCCGCCCCGGCTGACGACCGGCATCGCTGCCCGTCCTGCCGGCCTCGTCCATACCCGCGTGTGGTTCATCGACCAGCCCCATCCATCCGGGCTTGAGCGCCGTTGCCGTCCCGGCGACACTGGGGCCACCAGATCAACCGGGAGAGGAGACAGATCATGATCGAGCTGTACGGCATGGGCAGCCCCAACGTGGTGAAGATCTACATCGCGCTGGAGGAACTCGGCCTGGCCTACAACGTCCATCCGGTCGACGTGTTCGCCGGCAAGCAGTTCGACGCGGACTTCCTGAAGCTGAACCCAATGGCGAAGGTGCCGGTCATTGTCGATAGCGACGGCCCGGGCGGCACGCCGGTCACCATCTTCGAGTCCGGCGCCATCCTGCTGTACCTCGCCGAGAAGACGGGCAAGCTGCTGCCCAAGGACATGGCCGCCAAATACCAGGCGATCGAGTGGATGATGGTGCAGATGACCACGGTCGGGCCGATGTTCGGCCAGTTCGTGCACTACCTGCGCTTCGCCCCGGCGGGCAACGACTACTCCAAGAGCCGCTACCTGACGCAGGCACATCGGGTGACCGAGGCAATCGACCAGCGGCTGGCCACCCATGCGTGGCTGGGCGGTGCCGAATATGGCATTGCCGACATTGCCACCTACCCATGGATCCGCAACGTTCCGGCGCTGCTGGGGGCCGATGCGGCGGCAAAATATCCCAACGCGATGCGCTGGGTGGGCGTGATCAACGAACGGCCGGCGGTAAAGCGGGCACTGGCTGCGGTGGACGAGGTGCGCGCCCGCACCACCGCGTTCGACAAGGCCGAGGCCGACAAACTCGACAAGGTGTTCGGCCGCGGCGCCTACGCGGCGGCCTGACGCGCCGGCGCGCTGGCATCCTCTCCCCCTCCCCTTGTGGGAGCGGGCCGGGGGGAGGGGGGGCGTACAGCCGGTGACCAGCGGCTGTATATGCGACCGGGCACATGCTTGACGTGTCAGAGAACCCATCAATCACGGCATCGACGCCACGCCTCGTCCGGTTTGCCGGTGCACGACGCTCCCGACGGCGCAGGAGATCGGGGCGATCATCGGCGAGATCGCCGCAGCAGGAGGCGACGTCGCCGCATCGCGGTCCGGACGCGTGCCCGGAGGGCTGGGTGAGCGGTCCGGCAGCGCGCGCTACGCGGCGCTGAGCGTGGCGGCACGGCGCGCGAGGCGCACCGGTGGCGAGGACGGATCGGGGGGAATGGAGATCGGCGGCGGCGGCTCCTGGATGGGCGGCGGCGCATCCGGATCGGGCTCGGGTTCGGGCGGTCCGCCCGGCGGGCGGGGCGGATCGGACAGCCACGCCCGGCAGGCGGCCGTGTTCATGCCTGAGCGCTGCCGTTGCGGGCCATGGCTGTCGCGGGCGGCGGGGTCGCGGCTCTTCCTCGAGTCTGACATCAGAATTCTTCCCCTTGCACGGCGGCGTTGCTCGGATCGCTTGAATAAAATGCTGCACCGCGTGACGGGTTGCGTGACACTATGGGAACCTGCGGATCGTTGACGGGCCGTCGGGCGCGGCCTAGCTGTCAACGGCTTTGCACTGGGGAGGGACGGGCGCCATGGCGCGACTGGTGGCGGCGTTCGGTTCGTCGCACAGCCCGATGCTGGCGGCGCGGGCCGAGGATTGGAATGGCGGCTTCCTCGGCCGTGACCGCACCCGCGCGCATGTCGATCTCGACGGCAATCCCTGCGGCTACGAGGCGTTGCTGGCCAACGCGCCGGCCGACGCGCTGGAACGGATTGCGCCGGACCGGCTGGCGCGGCGGCATGCGGAGGTGCAGGCGTCGATTGCTCGCCTGGCCGGCGACATTGCCGCCGCGACGCTGGATGCGCTGATCGTCGTCGGCGACGACCAGGCGGAGTTGTTCGACCAGAGCAACATGCCGGCGATCGGCATCTACTACGGCGAGACGATCCGCAACGCCGGCCAGGCGTCCATCGCGGGCGACGATTGGATGGCGCGGGCGCGGCGGCGCTACCTGGAGCCGGCAGGGCCCGCAGAGCACCCGTGCCACCCGGTGCTGGCGCGGCACCTGATCGAGGCCTTGCAGCGGGACGGCTTCGATATCTCGGTGATGCGCGGCGTGCCGGAGGGCAAATACGAGGGCCACGCCTATTCCTACGTGCACCGGTTCTGCATGGCGGACGGCGTGGTGCCGATCGTGCCGGTGTTCCTGAACGCCTATTTCCCGCCGAACCAGCCGACCCCGGCGCGCTGCTTCGCCCTGGGCGAGGCGTTGGCGGCTGCGGTCGCCGCGTTCCCGGCAGATCAGCGCGTCGGCATCATGGCTTCGGGCGGGTTGAGCCATTTCGTGGTGGACGAGGCGTTCGACCAGGCCCTGCTGGAGGCGCTGCGCCGCAAGGATGCGACGTTCTTCCGCACCGCGCCGCTGGCAAAGTTGCAGTCCGGCAGTTCGGAAATTCGCAACTGGATCTGCCTCGCAGGGGCGACCGGGGCACTGGACCTCGCCTGGGCGGGCTACGCGCCCGGCTACCGCACGCCGGCGTTGACCGGCACGGGATTGGCGTTCGCAAGCCTGCGGTAGAGGCGGGCGTTGGGGCGTTGGGGGTAAGCAAATACTCCCCCTCCCCTTGTGGGAGGGGGTTGGAGGGAGGGGTGCGTACCGCCGAGGACCTTGGCTGTACGCACCCCTCTCCCCAACCCCCTCCCACAAGGGGAGGGGGAGTATCTGCGTCACTCCGCCGCTGCGAACGAGAACCGTTGGCCGCGCTGCTGACGCAGCACCAGCAATCCGACGACGACGAGGTTGCCCAGGTTGAACACCACGCCGGCCCCGAACGCCGGAGCGTAGTAGCCGAAATGGTCGTACAGCGCGCCACCCAGCCAGCTTCCGAATGCCATGCCGCACATCGCGGTAAACAGCGTGGTCGGCACGCGCCACGCCGCCTGGGATGATGGGAACAGGTCGCGGATCGCCAGCACATAGGACGGGATGATGCCGGAGAAGCCCAGTCCGTAGCCGGCGGCGACGGCGAACAGCCCGGCCTCGTTCTGCGTTACCAGGAAGCAGCCGATCGCCACCGCCTGGCACGCCGAGCCTGCCAGCACCGCGCGCAAACCGCCGAGGCGGTCGCCGAACCAGCCCCAGAACTGCCGTGACACGAAGGCGCAGCCCAGCATCACCGACAGCATCGCCGCGCCCTGGGTCGGCGCGATGCCGAGATCGCTACAGAACGCCACCAGGTGCGAGGCCGGCAACGCCATCGGCACGCAGCACAGGAAGCCGGCCAGGCACAGCAGCGCCTGCGCCACGTTCGGCGGCAATCCGAGCACCTGTCTGGCGCGTGTCGCGTGGCCAACCGGTAGCGGCGTCGATAGTGCCTCCGGGGCCGGAGCGAGAGCGAACAGGGTCAACGGGAGGATCAAGCCCAGCGTCACGACGGCGTAGCCGAGCATCGCGGCCTGCCAGCCGAATTGCTCGATGCCGCGGGTGAACACCGACGGCCAGACGACGCCGGCGATGTATTGCCCGGAGGAGATCAGTGCCAACGCGGTGCCCCGTCGCCGATCGAACCAGCGGCTGACATAGATGAGCAGGGGGGCGTAGAGCGCGCCGTTGCCGAGGAAACCCATGAACAGGCCGTGGCCGACATACAGCGCCCACACGCTGCCGGTGGCCGATAGCGCCAGACCGGCGGCGGTCGAGACGGCACCGAGGCTGGTCGTGGCGCGGATGCCGATGCGGTCGGCGACCCAGCCCATCAGGATGCCGCCGAGGCCGGTGCCGACCCAGGTCAGTGCCCCGGCCAGCGCGATGACCGAGCGGTCCGACGCCAGCGTGACCTGGATCGGCTTCAGCCCCACCACCACGAGCAAGGGCGCTCCGTAGCCGATGGAGAGCACCGCCAGGGTGAGACAGGCCGCGATCCAGGAGCGACGCCCCTCGATGCTCTCGCCGGGGCGGAGCACGGTTTCGGAGTCCGGCATCGCCGGCGGTTTCCTCCCAACGGTTTGCCGTTGCCCGGTTTTGCTGTGGCGGGCGGGCGACTTATAAGCGGCGGGCTGTATGGACCCGGATCGCTGCGCCGGGCAAGCGGAGAGAGTTGCATGACCGAACCGACAGGGCCGCTGAAGGGCCTGCGCGTTTTCGACCTGACCCGGGTGTTGGCAGGGCCGACCTGCGTGCAGATGCTGGGCGATCTCGGTGCTGACGTGATCAAGATCGAACGGCCCGGGGCCGGCGACGACACGCGCGGCTTCGCGCCGCCCTATATGCCCAACACCAAGGAGAGCGCGTATTTCGTCGGGGTGAACCGCAACAAACGCTCGGTGACGCTGGATATCGCGCAGCCCGAGGGGCAGGACCTGGCGCTGCGGCTGATCGCCGACAGCGACATCCTGGTGGAGAACTTCAAGGTCGGCGCGCTGGCGAAATACGGGCTGGGCTATGAGCAATTGCACGCGCGGTTTCCGCGGTTGATCTATTGCTCGATTACCGGGTTCGGGCAGACCGGGCCGTATGCGCCGCGGCCGGGCTACGACTCGCTGATCCAGGCGATGGGCGGGGTGATGAGCCTGACCGGCGAGCCGGACGGGCTGCCGCAGAAGGTCGGGGTGCCGGTGGCGGACCTGTTCGCCGGGCTGTACGGCTGCATCGGGGTGCTCGCCGCGTTGCGGCATCGCGATGCGACGGGGCAGGGGCAGCAGATCGACATCGGCATGCTGGATACGCATGTCGCCTGGCTGGCCAACCAGGGCATGAACTACCTGGCGACCGGCGAAAACCCGGAGCGGCTCGGCAACCAGCATCCCAACATCGTTCCGTACCAGGTGTTCCCAACCGAGGACGGCCACATCGTGCTGTCGATCGGCAACGACCCGACGTTCAAGCGGTTCTGCGAGGCGTTCGCGCTGACGCACCTGCTGGAGGACGCGCGCTTCGCCACCAACGCGGCGCGGGTCAGCAACCGCCAGCTCGTCACCGACACGCTGTCGCCGGTGATGCGGCAGCATGCGACGACGTGGTGGGTGGACAGACTGGAGGCGCTGAAGATCGGCTGCGGCCCGATCAACAAGCTGGCCGAGGTGTTCGCCGATCCGCAGGTGGTGGCGCGCGGTGCCGTGGTGGAGATGCGGCACGGCTCGGGCGAGACGATGCAGGTGATCGCCAACCCCGTTCGCCTCTCTGAAACCCCTCCGACCTACCGCCTCCCCCCGCCTTTGCTCGGCGAGCACACCGACGCGGTGCTACGCGAGCGGTTGAAGCTGGACGATGCAGCGGTAGCGGCGCTGCGGGAGAAGGGGGTGATCTGAAGGGGAGGGGGACGCTGCGCTCCTCGCAATGACAGCATGCCCGCGATGAGAGGGTACGCGTAGCGCCACCCTTCAGCTTCCCGGCAGCCCGTACGCCTCCGGAAAGAAGTAGTCCTTCCACGACGCCGGCTTCACCTTGAGGGTGCCGACCGCGGCCATGAACTCCGCGTCGTTCATTGTCTTCTCCGGCACCATCGTCCAATGCACCTGCGGTCCGCTGCCGGCGGCGGTGACGAAATCCTCGGTCAGTTTCGAATCACTGTCCTCGATCCAGTAACGTGCCGCGGTGCGCACGTCATGGCTGACGCGATCCGTCGCTTCCGCCAGCGCTTCGTATACCGCTTGCGCCAGCCTCGGATCGCGGTCGTGGAAACGCTTCGTGGTATAGGCGACCGTATAGGTGTTCGGACCGCCCATCACATCGAAGGAGCTCGCCACCACGTGGATCTCCTTGTGTTCGAGCTGCTGCTGCAAATAGGGCGGCAGCGCCACCACGCAGTTCACGTCGCCGCTGCCGGTCAGCAACGCGATGGTGGCGTCCGCCGGCGACATGTTCATGGTCATCGCGTCAAACCGCGCGAATTCCTTCAGGCCGTAGAGCTGCACCGCGGCCATCTCGATCGCCACCGCCGGACCGGAGACCTTCACCGACGGCACCGGGATCTTTTTGCACCGGTCGAGATCGGCGATGGTCTTGATCGTCGGATCGCGCGAGGTGATCGCGAATGGCAGCGTCACCAGTGCGCTGATGGCGCGGACCTCTTGCGGCGTGCCACGGGTGCGGCTCCAGATCGTCAGCATGCCGTGCGGGCTGCCGCCGACGAGGTCCACCGAATCCGACAGCAGACCGTCATTCATCGCGGTGGGGCCGTTCATCCGCAGCAACGTCACCTTCACCTCGGGAATGCCCAGCGCCGCCGCATGCTTCTGAATCAGCTTTTCATGGTCCATCACGTTGAACTGGAGATAGCCCATCGAATACTGCCGGGCGATGCGCACCTCCGGCACCTCGGCGCGCGCGGCGCCGATGCCGCACAGCAGCAGGATCGCGACAACGGCCGCGGACGTTTTCATGCCATTCCTCCTGTTCGGGCTGCCACCCGCTATGTCCCGATGTGTGTCCGGGGCCGGACGCGGCCTGTCAAGCGCGCTGGACGCCGTCCGTGGAACGCGTCACCGTCCGGCCAACAGCAACGGGAGGCACGGACATGCAGCTCGGCATCCATCTGCCGCATATCGGCCGCAAGGCCAGCCCCGACTCAATTCGTCGCGTCGCGATGCAGGCCGAGCAACTCGGCTTCGCCGATGTGTGGGTCAGCGAGCACATCATCGTGCCGAAGGATGCGCCATATCCGCCATCGCCGAATTTCTGGGATCCGGTGCTGACGCTGACCTGGGCGGCGGCTTGCACCCGGCGCGTGCGGCTTGGTACCAGCGTGTTGGTGCTGCCGATGCGGCATCCGCTGCCGCTGGCGAAGGAGCTGGCGACGTTGCAGAACCTGTCGCAGGGCCGGCTGATCCTCGGCGCCGGCGTCGGCTGGATGGAGGCGGAGTTCAACGCGCTCGGCGTGCCGTTCCATGAGCGCGGGCGGCGCATGGACGAAGGCATCGCGCTGATGCGCGCGGTGTGGAACGAGGACCCGGTGACGTTCTCAACGCGCTGGATCGCCGCCAGGGTGGACACGATGCGCATGCAGCCGCAGCCCTGCGCGCCGATCCCGATCTGGATCGGCGGTTCGTCGGACGCGGCAATCAAGCGCGCGCTGCGGCTGGACGGCTGGCACGGGAGCCGGATTGCTCCCGAGCAAGCGGCGGCGGCGGTGCAGCGGCTGCGCGCCGAACGGCCGGATGCCGCGTTCACGATCTCGCTGCGTATCGGCTGCACCGCGGCGACTGTCGGCGAGCTGCGCAGCAAATTCGCGGCCTACCAGGAAGCCGGCGTGCAGCATGTGCTGGTGGCGCCGGAGGATCGCGATATCGAGACGTACCTGGCGACGACGGAGCAAGTCTGGCGTTGCGGGGAAGGGCTGTAGCGCTCACACGCCCTGCGGCTGGCGCACACGCAACGAACTCAGCACCATCGCCACCGCGGCGAAGCCTGCGGCCATGCCGATGGCGACGCGCGTGCCGACCGCTATGCCGTCGGGGCCGCCATGAGTCAGCCCGAACACCACCGCTACCAGCGCGCTGCCCGTGGTCTGACCGAGCAATCGCGAGGTGGACAGCATGCCGCTGCCGGCGCCGGCCCGGTCGTGCGGCGCGCTGGCAATCATCAGCCGGTTGTTGGGGGATTGGAAGAACCCGAAGCCGATGCCGCACACCGCCAGCCGCCAGGCGACGTCGAGCCGCGTCGCCGGCGTCGGCAGGAACAGCACCAGCAGCAGGCCGGCGGTCATCACGGCCAGGCCGAGCGCGCCGAGCAATCCGGCGGAATGGCGATCGGCCAGGCGCCCGGCGATCGGCGCCATGATCACCAGTGCGGCCGGCCAGGGTGTGATGAGCACGCCGATTTCGATCGGTGACATGCCGCCAACATATTGGAAATAGAACGGTAGGGCGATGAACGCGACCATCTGCGCCCCATGGGCGAAGATCGCCGTTGCCACCGACAGGCTGAACACCGGGCGGCGGAACAGATCCACCGGCAGCATCGGCGCGGTGAGCGTAAGCTGCCGCCGCCAGAAGAATGCGCCCACCGTGGTGCTGACGGCCAACTCCAGCAGCACGAACATGGCGCGCTGGCCGCGCGCGATGCCATCCAGCGCGGTGATGAACAGCCCGAAGGTGATCGCGTTCAGCACCGCGCTGAGCGGATCGAACGGATGCCGTGACAGCGGCGTGCGTGGCAAAAAGCGCGCGGCGAGCCACATCGACAGCAGACCGGCCGGCACCTGCAACGCGAACAGCCAGGGCCAGGAGGCGACCGACAGCACCGCGGCCGCAACCGATGGGCCGGCAGCCGACGAGCCGGCGACGATCAGCGCATTGAAGCCGATGCCGCGGCCCAGCAGGGCGCGCGGATAGATGAAGCGCACCAGTGCGCCATTCACGCTCATGATGCCGGCGCCGCCGAAGCCTTGCAGCACGCGGGCGATCACCAGCAGCGGCAGCGTCGTCGCGACGGCACACAGCATCGACGCCGCGGTATAAACGGCGAGGCCCCAGAAATAGACTTTGCGGTGGCCGTAGATGTCGCCCATCGAGGCGAACGGCAGAAGCGTCACCGTCACCGCGAGTTGGTAGGCGTTCACCACCCAGATCGACTCCGAGGGGGCGGCATGCATATCGCGGGCGATGGTGGGCAACGCGATGTTGGCGATGGAGGTCACCAGCACCGACATGCTGACGGCGATGGCGACCGCGAGCATGGCGCGCCAGCGCTCGCGCGGCGGCAGCCCGTCGGCGGCGGATCGCGCTTCGCTGTTCCGCCCTGCTGCCTGGTGGGTACGAATCATCCGGTCGGTTTCCGCGCCCAGCTTGACCCTGCGGCGGCTTGCCAACAAGCTTGCGGTCCATGAGCCAGTACATCGTGGAATACACCGACAGCGTGCGGCCGGAGTGGATCGACTCCAACGGCCACATGAACCTCGCCTATTACGTGCTTGTCTTCGACCTGGGGACCGACCGGCTGTACGACGCGCTGGGCATCGGCAACGCCTATCGGGAGGCCACCGGCAATTCCTGCTTCACCGCCGAAACGCACACCCTGTACGAACGCGAGGTGAAGGTCGGCGACGGCTTGCGGGTCGTCACCACTTTGCTCGGTGCTGACACCAAGCGGCTGCACTATTTTCATGAAATGTTCCATGCGGTGGAGGGCCATCGCGTGGCAGCGCAGCAGTTGCTGGCGTTGCACATAGACATGAGCGTGCGGCGCGTGGCGCCATTCCCGCCGGACCGGCTCGCGGCAATCGATGCGGCGGTGCGGGCCCAAGGGGATCGGCCGCTGCCACCTGGCGTGGGACGACGGATCGAGCTGCCCCCTTCTGCGTCGTTGCGCGGCGCGTAGCAACGAAGCCACCTCCGTTTGACGTGCCGCCCCTGCTCAGGCGCGAGATCGCTTCGTCGCTCTGCGCCTCGCAATGACGCTGGGCTGGGTCACCTTCCGCTGTTCGGCCAACCGCTCTATAACCCCGGCCAGCCGCAAGGGGCCCTCGTGCCAAGACGGCTGGCACGCAACCGGGCGAACCGATGAGCACGACTACCGCAACGACCATGCTTTCTGTCGCCGCCCCGCTCGGGCGCGCCTACGCCCGTCGTTATTGGATGTTCGCGGTTCCGGCCGCGGTGATCGTTCTGGCGGTGATCCTGTTCCCCTGGGTCTTCACGCTGTTCATGTCGGTGCACGAGTGGAAGGTCAGCGGCGCGACGCCGTTCGTCGGCCTGGCCAACTATACCAAGATGCTGCACGACGAGCGCTTCGAATGGGCGGTTATCCGCACGCTTGAGTTTACCACTGCGTCGGTCATTGCCCCGCTGCTGTTAGGGGTCTGGGCGGCGGTCTGCTTTGCCGCGAATTTCAGGTTCCGCGGCCTGGCCCGGACCCTGTTCGTGCTGCCGATGATGGCCACACCGGTCGCCATCGCGCTGGTGTGGACCATGATGTTTCACCCGCAGCTTGGCGTGCTCAACTATCTGCTCTCCACGGTCGGGCTGCCGCCGTCGAGTTGGGTGTATGACAGCTCGACCGTGATCCCCACGTTGGTGATGGTCGAGACGTGGCAATGGACGCCGCTGGTGATGCTGATCGTGCTCGGCGGAATCGCCAGCCTGCCCACTGACCCGTATGAGGCGGCGATCCTGGACGGCGCCAGCGCCTGGCAAATGTTCCGCCACATCACGCTGCCGCTGGTCTGGCCGTTCCTCATGGTCGCCGCGGTGATCCGGCTGATCGACGCGCTGAAGACGTTCGACACGATCTACGTGATCACCCTCGGCGGACCCGGCACGTCCAGCGAGACCCTGAACATTCTCCTGTATCAGACCGCTTTCGCCTATTACGATCTTGGGTACGGCTCGGCGATGGTGGTGGTGTTCTTCGTGCTGATCCTGCTGATCAGCCTGCTGTTGCTGCGATTCCGCCAGCGGGAGGCCTGGCGATGAGCCGGCGCGGCATCACCCGCCATCGGGTCCGACGCTGGTTCGGCCGGGCGGGTCTGTACCTGTCCGTACTGCTGCTGGTTTCCCCAGCGGTGTTGTTCTTCCTGTGGATGCTGTCGCTGTCGTTGAAAAACGAGCTGGATAACACCGCCTATCCGCCGGTGTTCATTCCGCACCCGCCAACACTGTCGAATTTCGTCGATGTATTCCAGAAGAACGACTTCCTCACCTACACGATCAACTCGGTGATCGTGTCGTTCTCCGCGACCGGTCTGGCACTGCTGTTTGGGGTACCGGCGGGCTACGGCATCGCCAAAGCCAAGGCCACCAAGGCGGCGGCGCTGATTCTGATCGCGCGGGTGACGCCAGGGCTCTCCTACCTGATCCCCCTGTTCCTGTTGTTCCAGTGGCTTGGGTTGATCGGCACGCTGACACCCTTGGTTATCACCCATCTGGTGATCACCGTGCCGATCGTCGTCTGGATCATGATCGGCTTCTTCGAAGGATTGCCGGGAGAATTGGAGGAGGCTGCGCTAGTGGACGGTGCCACGATCTGGCAGGCGTTCCTGTATGTGGCGATGCCGCTGGCGCGCCCGGGGATCATGGTCGCGATGATCCTCGCCTTCATCTTTTCCTGGAACAACTTCATCTTCGGGGTGGTTCTGGCGGGTCGCACAACCCGGACTTTGCCTGTTGCCGTCTACAACGTCCTGACGTTTGAGCAGATTAGCTGGGGACCGCTGGCCGCGGCCGCGCTGATCGTGACGGCGCCCGTGCTGCTGCTTACGTTGCTGATGCAGAAGGAAATCGTTGCCGGTCTGACCACGGGAGGCGTGAAAGGCGGCTGACTGCCGCGGTTTCGTACCCACCGCGCCCGCTCTATAAGGCTACCATATCGCACCAGGAGGAAACGAATGATCCGCCGTCGCCAATTGCTGGCAGCATCAGCCGCTGCCCTGGCTGCTCCCGCCATCGTGGAGCGTGCCAACGCGCAGTCCGCTTTCGACTGGAAGCAGTTCAAGGGCCAGTCGATCGAGGTGAATTATCAGCTCTCGCCGCGAGGCGATCTGGCGCGCGCGCATCTGAAGGAGTTCGAGGACCTCACTGGCATTTCTGCCGGATTCGAGCAGATCCCGGAGCAGCAGCAGCGGCCGAAGGTGGCGATGGAGATGGCCACGGGTCATCCAAGCTTCGACGTGGTCAATGTCGGCATGCACGTGCAGAAGCGGCTGGTCGAGAAGGCCAAGTGGATGGAGGATCTGCGCCCCTATATCGCTGACAAGAGCCTGACCAATCCCGACTTCGACCTGGCGGATTTCAGCAAACCGTCCATGCAGGTTGCCACCGGCGACGACGGCAAGGTCAACGTTCTGCCGCTCAACCAGGACCTGTTCATCGTCTTCTACAACAAGGAACTGCTGGCGGCGAAGGGCTTCAACGCTCCGCCGAAGACCTACGACGAGATGATGAGCATGGCACACGCGCTCACTGATCCGTCGAAGCAGGTCTATGGCTTCGTCGGCCGCGGCCTGAAGAACGCCAACGTCGTGCTCTACGACAACATATTGCTTGGCTGGGATCAGGAGACGGTCACGTCCGACGGCAAGAAACTGCTGACCGACACCCCGGCGGCGATCGAGGCCGGGCAGTGGTACCAGAAAATCATGAAGGAGTGCGGCCCGCCGGGGAATATCGGTTTCAACTGGAATGAGTGCCAGACCACCTTCATGCAGGGTCGTGCCGCACTGTGGTGGGATGGCATCGGATTCTCGGCTCCGTTGCTCGACAAGACCAAATCGAGGGTGTCGGACAAGGTCGGCTTTGCCCCGGTGCCGGCAGGCCCAAAGTCGCATAATGCCGCGACGTTCATCGACGGCGTCGGGATTCCGGCGACCGCGAAAAACAAGAAGGCCGCGTGGCTGTTCCTGCAATGGATTGCCGGTAAGCAGATGCTGAACGAGCAGCTTCGTTCCGGATCAGGAACGCCGGCCCGGCTGTCCTGCTATGCGCGGGAAGACATTGTGAAGAACAGCAGCTTCCCGCAGGAGTGGTTCGATACGACCACAACGAGTCTGAAGATCGCGCGTTCCGGTCTGCCGGTGATCGTTCCGGTGACCGAGTTCCGCGATACGATCGGCAGCGGCCTGACGAACATTGTTGGCGGGTCGGACGTGGCAACGGAACTGAAGAAGGCAACCGCCGCGTTCCAGCCGGTGCTGGACAAGTCGAACGAGGCCTAAAAAAAAGACCTCTCCC
>JBEKNT010000129.1:0-15900 GCA_049522565.1 Acetobacteraceae bacterium | reverse complement strand
ATGGCGACGTTTATATCATCGACTTCGAGGGCGAGCCGGCCAAGCCGGTGGCGGCGCGCCGCGCCAAGAACAGTCCGTTCCGCGACGTCGCCGGCATGCTGCGTTCGTTCGACTACGCCGCCGCGGTGGTGGACCGCAAAAGCCGCGAAAGCCATGCGCATCTGCCTGAGCCACGACGGGCGGCGTTCCTGGAGAGCTTCGTGGCACGCGCAACCGAATCCTTCCTCGCCGGTTACCGCACCGCGGCAGGCTCCGCCGGGTCCGCCGCCGACCGGGCCTTGCTCGATCTGTTCCTGCTGGAGAAGGCCGCGTATGAAATCGCCTACGAGGCCGCGAACCGCCCCACCTGGATCGACGTGCCGTTGCGCGGCCTCGCAAGGCTCGCGCAATCACTGCGCAGCACGGAGGCAGCATCGTGAATGACGTCGTCGTCGAAGTCCCCGGGCTGCCGCCCGAGATCGCCGCACAGCTCGCCGACGGCACGCTGCGCGATCCGTTTTCGGCGCTAGGCCCGCACGACACCGGATCAGGGCGAATCATCCGCGCCTTCATGCCCGGCGCGCAGGACGTCCAGGTGGTGGCGCGCGGCGATGGCCACAACATCGGCACGCTGTTGCCGGCCCAGCCGGACGGATTGTTCGTCGGCCGGGTTGAATCGCCCGAGGATTACCGCCTGCGCATCGCCTGGCCCAACGCGGTGCAGGAGACGGAAGACCCATACGCCTTCACCCAGTTGCTGCTGAGCGAGAACGACCTGTTCCTGTTCAACGAGGGCCGGCTGTTCGAACTGGCCTTCACGCTCGGCGCCGTGCCGATGACGATCGACGGCGTGCCGGGCGTGCGTTTCGCGGTGTGGGCGCCGAACGCACGCGCCGTGTCGGTGGTTGGCGATTTCGACACCTGGGATCCGCGCCGCCACCCGATGCGGCTGCGCTATCCGTCCGGCGTGTGGGAGCTGTTCGTGCCTCGGCTGGAGCCGGGTGCGCGCTACAAATACGCGATCGTCGGCCCCGACGGCAGCCGGTTGCCGGAGAAAGCCGACCCGCTGGCGCGCGCCACCGAGGCGCCGCCGGCCACCGCTTCCGTGGTCGCCGACACGCTGCCCTTCGTCTGGCACGACGAAGACTGGATGCGCCAGCGCGCGGCGCGGCATGCCGTCGATGCGCCGCTATCGGTCTATGAAGTGCACGCCGGCTCGTGGTTCCGTCCGCAAGCGGGGCGCACGCCGACCTGGGACGAGCTGACCGGGCGGCTGGTGCCCTACCTCGTCGAGATGCGCTTCACCCATGTCGAGCTGATGCCGGTCGCCGAGTACCCGTTCGGCGGTTCCTGGGGCTACCAGCCACTGGGCCTGTTCGCGCCGTCCGGCCGGTTCGGTCCGGTGGAAGGCTTCGCGCGATTTGTCGATGCCTGCCACCGCGCCGGCGTCGGTGTCATCGTCGATTGGGTGCCGGGGCATTTCCCCACCGACGCGCACGGCCTGGCGCGGTTCGACGGCACGCCGCTCTACGAACATGCGGACCCGCGCGAGGGCTTTCACCAGGACTGGAACACCTACATCTACAATTTCGGCCGCCGTGAGGTGCAGGCATTCCTGATCGCCAGCGGCATCCATTGGCTGGAGCATTTCCACGTCGATGGGCTGCGCGTCGATGCGGTGGCCTCGATGCTGTATCGCGACTACAGCCGCAAAGAGGGGGAGTGGATTCCCAACATCTATGGCGGCCGCGAGAACCTCGAAGCGATCGGCTTCCTGCGCCACTGCAATGCGGTGGTGCGCGAGCGCTGTCCCGGCGCGTTCACGCTGGCGGAGGAGTCCACCGCCTGGCCCGGCGTGTCGCGGCCGATCAACGAGGGCGGCCTCGGCTTCGCCTACAAGTGGAACATGGGCTGGATGCACGACACGTTGCGCTACATGGAAGAGGACCCGCTGTATCGGCGCTGGCATCACAACGACATGACGTTTGGCCTGCTGTACGCGTTTTCCGAGAATTTCGTGCTGCCGCTGTCGCACGACGAGGTGGTCTACGGCAAAGGTTCGCTGATCCGCAAAATGCCCGGCGACGACTGGCAAAAATTCGCCAATCTGCGCGCCTATTTCAGCTTCATGTGGGCACATCCCGGCAAGAAGCTGCTGTTCATGGGCGGCGAGATCGCGCAATGGAGCGAATGGAGCCATGACGGCGAGATCGAGTGGGACCTGCTGCAATACCCGCGCCACCGCGGCATGCAGCGCCTGGTGCAGGACCTGAATGCGCTGTATGCCGCCGAGCGCGCGCTGCATCAGCGCGACACGGTCTCCACCGGCTTCCGCTGGGTGATCGGCGACGACACGGCAAACTCGGTGTTCGCCTTCCTGCGCTACGGCAATGACGACGCGCGGCCGGTGCTGGTGGTGAGCAATATGACGCCGATGCCGCATCACGGCTACGCCATCGGCGTGCCGCGCCCTGGACCGTGGCGCGAACTGCTGAACTCGGATGCGGCGTTGTATGGCGGTTCGAACATGGGGAATGGCGGCGGCATCCGACCATCGCCGGTGCAGCGGCACGGCGAGGCACAGGCGCTCGAATTGACGCTGCCGCCGCTGGCAACGCTATATTTGGCGCCGGAATGATGCGAACGAGACAGCGCGACGGACGGTATAGACTTCCCCTCCCCTTGTGGGAGGGGGTTGGGGGGTGGGGTGGGGGGCCGGTCCCGCCCCGGCACGTCCAACAAACCCCCTCCCACAAGGGGAGGGGAAGTCTATACCCACACGCCCCTTGCCGAGCCGCCACCGGAATCGTCGGTCTGATGCAGCACCTTCCGGACCGGCTGTTACCCGGCAAGCCCTATCCGCTGGGCGCCACCTGGGACGGTCTCGGCATCAATTTCGCGGTGTTCTCCGCCCACGCCACCCGCGTCGACCTCTGCTTGTTCGAAGCCTCCGGGCGGCACGAAATCGCTCGCTACACGCTGCCGGAATACACTGACGAGATCTGGCACGGCTACCTGCCGGACGCCGCCGCCGGCTTGCTCTACGGCTACCGCGCCCATGGCCCGTACGACCCGCCCCGCGGCCACCGGTTCAATCACAATAAGCTGTTGCTCGACCCTTATGCCCGTGCACTCTCCGGCAGCCTGAGCTGGACCGACGCGCTGTACGGCTATCGCCTGCAATCGCCCCGCGGCGACCTGTCTTTCGACCGGCGCGACAGCGCACTCGCCGTGCCCAAGGGCGTGGTCACCGACGAGTCCTTCAACTGGGGCGACGACCGTCGGCCCGACATCCCCTGGTCCGACACGATCATCTACGAGGCGCATGTCCGTGGCCTGACCAAACAGCGCCCCGACATCATCCCACCCGAACGCGGCACGTTCGCCGCACTCGCCGCACCGCCGATGATCGAGCACTACCACCGGCTCGGCATCACCGCGATCGAACTGATGCCGGTGCACGCCTTCGTGCACGATCGGCGCCTGGTGCAGCGCAGGCTGCGCAATTACTGGGGCTATAACACGCTCGCCTATTTCGCGCCGGAACCGGCCTATCTGCACGATGGCTCGCCCAACGAGATGCGCATTGCGATCCGCCGTCTGCATGCCGCCGGCATCGAGGTGATTCTCGACGTTGTCTATAACCACACCGCGGAGAGCGACGAACGAGGCCCCACACTGTCGTTCCGTGGCCTGGACAACGCCAGCTACTATCGGCTTGAAGCATCCGACCCACGCCGTCCGGTCAACGACACCGGCACCGGCAACACGCTCAACCTGTCCCATCCGCGCGTGTTGCAGATGGTGATGGACAGCCTGCGCTATTGGGTCAACGCCTATCACATCGATGGCTTCCGCTTCGACCTCGCCGCAACGCTGGGACGCGAGGCGCACGGCTTCGATCCCGGCGCCGGCTTCTTCGACGCATTGCGGCAGGACCCAGCGCTCGCGGGGGTAAAACTGATCGCGGAACCCTGGGATCTCGGCCCCGGTGGCTACCAGGTCGGCCGCCATCCGGCCGGCTTCGCGGAATGGAACGATCGTTTTCGTGACGACGTCCGGCGCTTCTGGCGCGGCGATCCCGGTCATCGCGCGGAAATCGCCGCGCGGCTCGCCGGCTCGGCCGATCTGTTCGACCATCACGGCCGCCGCGCCTGGGCGTCGATCAACTTCGCCACGTGCCACGACGGCTTCACGCTGACCGATCTCGTGAGCTACGCGACGAAGCACAACGACGCGAACGGCGAAGCGAACCACGATGGCTCGCCGGAAAATTACTCGGCCAATTGGGGCGTCGAAGGCCCGACCGACGATCCCGCCATCGGCGAAACCCGCGCGCGCGTCCGCCGCGCCTTGCTCACCACCGTGTTCTTCGCCGCGGGCACCCCGATGCTGCTGGCGGGCGACGAGTTCGGCCGCACCCAGCGTGGCAACAACAACGCCTATTGCCAGGACAACGACATTTCCTGGCTCGATTGGCGGGCGGCGGCACGGCCGGACAACGCCGCATTCGCCGCCTACGTGGCTCGGCTGATCGCCTTGCGGCAGGAACACACGGTGTTGCGCTGGCCCAGTTTCCTGCACGGCACCGCCGAGCCGCTGCCCGGCGTACAGGACATCGCATGGTTTGATGAGCAGGGCGGCGGGATTTCGCCTGCGGCGTGGAACGACCCACAACAGCGGACGTTGATGTTGCGCCGCGCCGCGGCAAATGGAGACGGAAGGGTGACGATTCTCACGCTGCTATTGAATCCGACGGAGCAGGACCGGGACTTTCGGCTGCCGCCGCCCGACCTCGCTTCGGTCGTATTGCTCGACAGCGCTGCTCCGGAGGCCGTGGCGCCGCCGGCGGTTGGCGGCTCGCTGACCGTCGTCGCTCACAGTGCCGTGCTGGTATTCGCACAGACCGAGGCGACAGGGTGAGCGGAGAGAAAAGCCGCTCCCGCTCCGCGGGGTTGGATCGCGCAGCGGACCGGCGCGAGGCGCTGAGCGACGCGGGTGAGAATCCAACCCCTCGGGCCGGCCGTGCGGTGCGCCCCTCGTCCGCGGTGCTTAGCGCCTCGCGCCGGTCCGCTGCGCGATCCAACCCCGGGGAGCGGGAGAGTATCAGTCAGTTCGGCACCACCTTGCTCTCCAATGGCCAGACGCGCTTTCGGCTATGGGCGCCGGCGCAGCAATCCGTCTCGCTCGCGTTCGAAGCCGGCGACCTGCTGCCGATGCAACGCTCGCCGGATGGCTGGTTCGCAACCGACGCCTCCTGCCCGCCCGGTGCGCTTTATCGTTACCGCCTGGCGGACGGCATGCTGGTGCCCGATCCGGCCTCACGCTTCCAGCCCGCGGACGTGCACGGCCCTTCGTCGGTGATCGATCCGGAATCCTATGCCTGGCGTAACACCGCGTGGCGCGGCCGCCCCTGGCGCGAGGCCGTGCTGTACGAATTGCACGCTGGCCTGCTGGGCGGCTTCGCTGGCGTGGCACGCGAACTGCCGCGGCTGCGCGACCTCGGCATCACCGCCGTCGAACTCATGCCGGTCAGTGATTTCCCGGGCCGCCACAACTGGGGCTATGACGGCGTGCTGCCCTACGCGCCGGATGCCGCCTACGGCACGCCCGATGATCTCAAGGCGCTGGTCGATGCCGCGCACGATCACGGTCTGATGATGTTCCTCGACGTCGTGTACAATCATTTCGGACCCGACGGAAACTACCTGCACGCCTACGCGCCGCAATTCTTCCGCGACGACCACAAGACTCCCTGGGGCCCGGCGATCGACTTCCGCCGTCCGGAAGTCCGCGCGTTCTTCACCCAAAACGTCCTGATGTGGCTGATGGACTATCGTTTCGACGGCCTGCGCTTCGACGCCGTGCATGCGATCGAGGACCAGAGCTGGGTGGACGAGATGGCCGCGACCGTCCGCGCCGCCATCGACCCTGCCCGCCACGTCCACCTGGTGCTGGAACACCACAACGATGCATCGCATCTTGAACGCGACGTCGATGCACAGTGGAACGACGACGGCCACAACGTGCTGCACGTGCTGCTGACCGGGGAGGACAGCGGCTATTACGCCGACTACGCCGACCGCCCGGCGGACAAACTGGCACGCTGCCTGGCCGAGGGCTGGGTCTACCAGGGCGAGCGTTCCGACTATCTCGATGCGCCGCGCGGCAGTCCCAGCATCAACCTGCCGTCCACCGCGCATGTCCTGTTCCTGCAAAATCATGACCAGATCGGCAACCGCGCGCTCGGCGAGCGGCTCACCGTGTTGACCGAGCCCAAGGCGCTGGAGGCGGCGATCGCGCTGCTGCTGCTGTCGCCGCAGATCCCGCTGCTGTTCATGGGCGAGGAGACCGCCAGCCGCTCGCCCTTCCTGTTCTTCACCGACCACGGGCCGGAACTGGCCGCGGCGGTGCGCGAAGGGCGACGCAACGAATTCGCCCGGTTCGCCGATTTCGCCGATCCGGCGAAGCGCGCGCGCATCCCCGACCCGAATGCCCCCACCACGTTCCAGGCGTCCCTGCCCCTGCCCGATCCGGAGCAGGGCACGGCGCGGCGGGAATTGTATCGCACACTGATCGCGCTGCGATTGCGGGAGATCGCGCCGCACCTTGATGGCGCCCACGGACTAGGCGCCCGCGCGATCGGCCCGAAGGCGGTGCTGGCGCAATGGGCGCTGGGAGGACGCCTCTCCCGCGACGCGGGAAACGTCGTCCTCACAATCGCCACCAACCTCGACGCCGCGCCGGTGCCGCTGGAGCCCCCGGCCGGACGTCTGCTGTTCGCCAACGCCGCGCCGCAACCCGGCATCCTGCCCGGCCATTGCACCGTGGCCTTCCTGGACCCGAGCCGATGAACGACGAGGCACTGAGAGACCTCGCCCGACGTGCCGGCATCGCCGTGGAGTGGCACGATTATGCCGGCCGGCCGCACGACGTGGCGCCCGACGCTTTGCGGCGCATCCTTGCGGCACTCGATCTGCCGGCCGACACCCGCGGCGACCTCGCCGCCAGCCGTCGGTTGCTCGCCAAACGGGCCACCCTCACCGACCTGCCACCGCTGGTCACCGCCACCGCCGGGCGGCCGACCCGGCTCGATCTCGGGGCCGCCGAACCGCTCCCCGCCAAGCTGATGCTGGAGCGGGGCGGGTCCCGCGACCTTACGCTCATACCAGCGCGCGGCCGGTTGCGCATCCCGGCGGTGGCGGAGATCGGTTACCACCGGCTGGAGGTCGGCGAGCGCGAGGTCGTGCTCGCGGTGGCGCCGCCGCAGTGCCGAACCATCGACGACATGGTGCCCGACGCGCGGCTGTGGGGGCTCGCCGCCCAGGTCTATTCGCTACGTTCCCCCGGCGACGGCGGCATCGGCGACGCGGCTTGTATCGCCGAGCTCGCCGAGGCCGCGGCGGCCCAGGGCGCCGACGCGCTCTGCCTCAGCCCGATACACGCGCTGTTCACCGCCGATCCGGCGCGCTTCGCGCCCTACTCGCCGTCCAGCCGGCTGTTCCTCAATCCGCTGCATGCCGCGCCGGCGCTGGTGTTCGGCGCAGAGCAATGTGCGCGGGCGGTGCAGGAGGCCGGCGTGGGCGAGGCGTTCGGCCGGCTGGAGGGGGAAAAACTGATCGATTGGCCGGCGTCGTCCGCCGCCAAGCTTGGCTTGCTGCGCGCGCTGTTCGACCGCTTCCTCGGCGGAGCCGACGCCGAGGGCCCGCTCGGCGCCGACTTTGCCAGGTTCCGTGCCGACGGCGGCAGCCTGTTGCATCAGCATGCCACGTTCGAAGCGCTGCACGCCGACCGGGCACCGGAGCATGATTGGCGGCGATGGACGCTCGACCTGCGCGACCCCGACAGCGCCGCGGTCACCGCTTTCGCCGCCTCCCGACGCCATGACGTGCTGTTCCACGAGTTCCTGCAATGGGTGGCGGACCGGTCAATGGCGGTGGCGCAAGGCCGGGCGCGCGAGGCGGGGATGCGCATCGGGCTGGTTGGCGACCTCGCGGTCGGCATGGACCCGGCCGGCAGCCATGCCTGGAGCCGCCAGCGCGACATCCTGCTCGGTGTGGCAATCGGCGCGCCACCCGACCTGTTCAACCCGCGCGGCCAGGATTGGGGGTTGACCGGGTTTTCCCCCCGCGCCCTGGAGGACGGCGGCTTCGTCCCTTTCATCGCCACGCTGCGCGCGGTGCTGCGCCATACCGGCGGCCTGCGCATCGACCACGCCATGGGGCTGTCCCGGCTCTGGCTGGTGCCGGAAGGGGCGAATCCGGCGGACGGTGCCTATCTCGCCTATCCGCTGACCGACCTGCTGCGGCTGCTGGCCCTGGAATCCGCCCGGCACAACGCGATTGTGGTGGGCGAGGACCTCGGCACCGTACCGGCCGGATTCCGCGAGACGCTGCACCAGGACGGCGTGCACGGCATGCGGGTCCTGTGGTTCGAGCGGGGAGACAACAACAGCTTCACCCCGCCCGAGGCGTGGGATGCGGCGGCCCTGGCGATGACCACCACACACGATCTGCCGACGGTTGCCGGCTGGTGGCACGGCACCGACATCGCCACGCGGGCGGCGTGCGGCCGGCTTGGTGAAGGGATCACCGCAGCCGACGCGTCGGCCGAGCGCGACGGCGATCGCGCGGCCTTGTGGCAGCGGTTCGTGGCCGAGGGCCTGGTGGAAGGCGCGGCGCCCGCGCCGGATGCGACACAGCGCGTGGTGGACGCAGCGCTGGCCTTCGTCGCCCGCACGCGGTCGCCGCTGTGCCTGCTGCCGGTGGAGGATCTGATCGGACAGGAGGAGCAACCGAACCTGCCCGGGACGGTGGATGAACACCCGAACTGGCGGCGCCGGATGCCTGGGGCGGCTGACGCGCTGTTCCAGGGCGAGGCGGCGACGGCGCGGATCGCCGCGGTGGCGGCGGAGCGGCCGCACAAGTGAGTGCTGTGCGGCTCGACCCCTCCCCCCAGCCCCATCCCACAGGGGGAGGGGGAGTGCCTTCCTCACTCCCCCAGTGGGAGGGGACTGGGGGAAGCGGGCGAGGCACCCCGCCCCGCGCCACGATGCGCCTGCAGCTCCATGCCGGCTTCACCTTCGCCGACGCCGCGCGCCTGGTCCCCTACCTCGCCGACCTCGGCATCAGCCACCTGTATGCGTCGCCGATCCTCACCGCCCGGGCCGGCTCAATGCACGGCTACGACGTGGTCGATCCGACCCAGGTCAACCCGGAACTCGGCGGCGAGGCCGGATTGCGCGACCTCGTCGCGACGCTGCGTGCGGCGGCGCTGGGGCTGATCGTAGATATCGTGCCCAACCACATGGCGGTCGGCGGCAGCGACAACGCCTGGTGGCTGGACGTGCTGCGCCACGGCCCCGCCAGCCGCTACGCCGCCTACTTCGACATCGACTGGAGCCCAGCCGACCCCGCCCTGCGCAACAAGCTGCTGGCGCCCTTCCTCGGCCAACCCTACGGCGAAGCGCTCCAGACGGGAGACCTGCAACTCGACCGGGATGCCGCCGGCGCGCCGATCGTCCGCTACTACGACGACACCTATCCCATCGCCCCGCGCGACCATGCCGAGATCGCCGTCCTTGGCCCGGCGGCCTACGACCCGGCAACCGGGGACGGTCGTGCCCGCCTGCATCGCTTGCTCGAACGGCAGAACTACCGCCTGGCCTGGTGGGGCACCGCGGGCGACGAGATCAACTGGCGCCGCTTCTTCGACATCAACGGCCTGGCCGGCTTGCGCATCGAACGCGAGGAGGTGTTCGAGGCAACCCATGCCACCCTGTTCCGCCTCTACGCCGAGGGGCTGATCGACGGCATGCGGGTCGATCACGTGGACGGCCTGACCGACCCGCCTGGCTATTGCCGCCGCCTGCGTGCCCGGCTGGAGGCGCTGGCCGCCGAACGCCCCGCCGGTGCCCCCACTGCGCGGCCCTATATCGTGGTGGAGAAAATCCTCGGCGCCGGCGAAGCGATGCCGACCGATTGGGGTGTGGACGGTACCAGCGGCTACGATTTCATGGACCTGGTCAACGCCGTGCAGCACGACCAGGAAGCCGAACGGCCGCTGGCCTTCTTCTGGTCCGCGGTGAGTGGCCGCCCGGCGGATTTTGCCACCGAGGAGGCGCTGGCGCGGCGGCAGATCCTGGAGCGCGGGTTCGACGCCCAGCTTGAGGCGACCGCCACTACGCTGCATCGCCTCGCCCGGTTGGACCCGCTGACGCGCGACACCACCCAGCCGGCGATCCGCCGCGCCTTGTTATCGCTGCTGGCGCGTTTCCCGGTGTATCGCACCTATGACACCGGCACGTCGCGTTCGCCGGGCGACCAGGCCGCCTTCGCCCATGCGCTGGCGGCGGCCAAGGCCAACGCGCCGATCTCGCTGTATCCGGTGTTGGACCGGATCGACCGCTGGCTGGGCGGCGAGGACGCGAGCAAGCCGGGCGCCGCACTCCGCCAGGCGGCAACGCGGCGCTTCCAGCAGCTTAGCGCGCCGGTCGCCGCCAAGGCCGTCGAGGACACCGCCTTCTACCGCTACGCCCGTCTGCTCTCGCGCAATGATGTCGGCTTCGACGCGGCCCGGCTGGGCGCCGAGCCGGCCGAATTCCACGCCGCCAACGCCGCGCGGGGGGCACAATTCCCGGACGCGCTGCTGGCGACCGCGACGCATGACCATAAACGCGGCGAGGATCTGCGCGCGCGCCTGGCGGTGCTGTCCGAGATTCCTGACGCATGGCAGGCGGCAGTCCAGGGCTGGATGGAGACGAACGCCGCGCATCGACGGGGGACGGTCGGCCTGTCGCCCGGCGACGAGGCGCAGCTCTACCAGATGATCGTTGGCGCCTGGCCGATGACCCTGTCGGCCGACGATAGCGATGGCTGCAAGGAATTCGTCGGGCGGCTGGCGGGCTGGCAGCAGAAGGCGATCCGCGAGGCGAAGCTGCAAGGCGACTGGACCGGGCCGGACGAAGCCTATGAAGCAGCGGCGCGGGACTTCCTGTTTTCGCTTCTGGCACCCGGCAGCGCGTTCGCGGCCGAGGCGGCGCAATTCGCACGGCGGATCGCCCCAGCCGGAGCAGTGAACGGCCTCGCGCAGACGCTGCTGAAACTGACCGTGCCCGGGGTCCCCGACTTCTTCCAGGGCACCGAGTTCTGGGATTTCAGCCTGGTGGACCCCGACAACCGCCGGCCGGTGGATTTTGCCGCCCGAATCGAGGCGTTGCGCGCCGACGCGTCGCCGGCAGTGCTGGCGACATCCTGGAGCGACGGACGGGTGAAGCAGGCGGTGATCGCCCGCACCCTGGCGTTGCGCCGCGCCGCGCCGGCGTTGTTTGCCCGGGGGGACTACCGTCCGCTCGATGCAACGGGGCCGCTTGCCCGGCATGTGCTGGCCTTCATGCGGGTCCGCGGCGACGCGGCCAGCCTGACGGTGGTGCCACGCCTGCCGCACCACCTGTTGGCCGACCGCAACGCCATCACCATCCCGCCGACCGCATGGCAAGATACGGCCCTTCTCTGCCCTACCGAATACGTCGGTCGCCGCCTGTTCGATACACTCGGGGACGCCGCTGGCATGCCACTGGCGGCGAGGCTGCCGGTCGGCGGGCTGCTGCGGGATTGCCCAGTTTCGCTGCACTGCACGGTTGAATCCGCGTGATGCGATGGCGTCGGACCGCATGCCGCGCGTTGCAATCTGTGCAGCCGCGCGGCCGACCGCGCGGCGAAGCGGAAAGGACAATCCATGCTGAACAGGACGAAGGCGATAGCATTGGCGGCAGCGCTGGTCGCGGCCCCGATGGTTGGCGCCATGGCGGCTGGCGGCGGCGGTGCGGGCGGTGGCGGTGCGGGCGGCGCGGGCGCGGCCGGTGCTTCCAGCGGCGGCGCCGGGATCGGTGGCACGGGCGGCGACAGCGGCACGGCGAACGGCGTTATGGGCAGCGGCTCCACCGGGACGGTCGGCACGACCGGAACCGGCATGGCCAGCACCGATGCAACCGGCAGTGGCAGTGTCGGCGGCATGGGGGCGAACACTTCCAGCGACAGCAGCACGAACAGCACCGGGATGACGGGTTCGACGGGCTACAATACGACCGTCGGCTCCAACAACAGTCCGTCTTCGGCCCCGACCGGGTCGAATCTCGGGATGAATTCCGGGGCGATGTCGACCGGCTCGACAGCCGGCGCCACTGGCACGGCCGGCTCGGTAGGTGGCGGCGCAAGCGGCGCTGCCGGCGGCCACTGACCGCGAGCGAGGGCCGGGCCGGGGTGCGCCAGCCGGACCCGACGCGCTCACCGTCAAGACAAAAAAATGGGTGCGTTGCCTTGGGCAACGCACCCCAGGGAGCGGAGAATTACCGGGTGCGCGACATTTGGCACGGCATTGGTTGCAACTTGGTTTCATTGGTTGAATACTCGTATAAATTCTCTAAATTGATGCTACTTGCAGGATCGGAGCGTCCAATAAAGACGATTCCCCCTGACAGACCGACCGCCCGGCAGGCCACGGTGGCGTCCCGCCCTTGTGGCAAGCAGCGCTGTCCCGTTGCCTGGCCACGGTGGCACGGCTCGGAAAACCCTGCTTAGCTGCTGTCGGATCATTCGGAAGCCAGCCCCATGCCCGAGCCCCCGGAACACGGCGACAACGTGACCAATGCGGCACGCGACATCGCCTATCATCTGCACCCGTTCACCAACATGCGGCACCTGGAGAGCGAGGGCCCGTTCGTCATCACCAGCGGCCGCGGCATTCATGTCACCGACGAGGCGGGGCGAGAGTACATCGACGCCATGGGCGGACTATGGTGCGTCAGCCTCGGGTTCAGCGAAAAGCGCCTGGCCGAGGCGGCGTACCGGCAGATGCTGGAACTGCCCTATGCATCCACGTTCGGCCAGCGGTCGCATCCGACGGCGATCATGCTCGCGGAAAAGCTGATCGGGCTGATGCCGGTACCGATGTCGAAGGTGTTCTTCAACAACTCCGGCTCCGAGGCCAACGACACCGCGGTGAAGCTGGTCTGGTACTACAACAACGCCATCGGCCGCCCGCGCAAGAAGAAGATCATTGCCCGCATGAAGGGCTATCACGGCTCGACCATCGCTTCCGCCAGCCTGGCCGGCCTGCCGTTCATGCATCTCGACTTCGACCTGCCGATCGCCGGGATCCGGCACACCGACTGCCCGAACTTCTATCGCGGCGCGAAACCGGGCGAGAGCGAGGAGGATTTTTCGGCCCGTATGGCGGAGAACCTCGACGCGCTGATCGAACGCGAGGGTCCCGACACGGTGGCAGCATTCATTGCCGAACCGGTGCAAGGATCGGGTGGCGTCGTGGTGCCGCCACGCGGCTATTTCGCCAAGATCCAGGAGGTGCTGCGCAAGCATGACGTGCTGTTCATCGCCGACGAGGTCATCTGCGGTTTCGGCCGCACCGGCAACATGTTCGGCTGCGAGACGTTCGCCATCGCCCCGGACATTATGACGGTGGCGAAGTCGCTGTCCTCCGCCTACCTGCCGATCTCCGCCACGATCATCAACGAGAAGCTGTATCAGGGGCTGGCGTCGAACAGCGAGAAGCTGGCGAGCTTTACCCACGGCTTCACCTATTCCGGCCATCCGGTCTGTGCGGCGGTGGCACTGGAGACGCTGAAGATCTACGAGGAACGCGACATCCTCGGCCATGTGCGAACCGTGGCGCCGCGGTTCCAGGCGGGGTTGCGGCGGTTGCTTGAGCATCCGCTGGTGGGCGACGTGCGCGGCGTCGGACTGATGGCCGGCCTGGAGCTGGTGCGCGACAAGGCGACGAAGCAGTCGTTCGATGCGAAGGCCGGCGTGGGAATGTTCTTCGAGAAATGTGCGCACGCACAGGGACTGCTGATGCGCGGGCGCGGGGAACTGCTGGTACTCAGTCCGCCGCTGATCATCACGGACGCGGAGATCGACGAATTACTGGCGCGCCTCGGCCGCGCGTTGGACGAAACCGCCGCCTATGTGCGGCGACTGGAGTTGTAGGAATCTACGATCCACCGCCGCTACCCGCGTCATGCCGGCGCCGCCTGGCAGCCACGACTTGTCTTGGTACTTGCATCAACGCCGCGGAGGCCGACCTGCATCGGCATGACAGGGGGCTGTGGATGTCGCGGTTACCCTCGCGCTGTTCCGCGCCCTCAGGCGCCGGTGAACCGCGGCAGCTTGTCGGCCAGCGCACGATAGGCGTCCTCGTCCGTACGGTCGTAACGCAGCGGCGTCACCACGATCTTCCCCGCGCGCATCGCATCATAGTCGCTTTCCGGCCCCTGCGCGCGATCTCCGCGGCGGAAGTTCAGCCAGTGATACGTCATGCCGCGCGGATCGGTACGCGTTTCCACATGCATGCCGGCAACCATACCGACGCCCTGCCGGGCCAGCGTCATCGGCCCGACCTCATCCACCGGCAGCGGCGGAAAGTTCACGTTCAGGCACGCGTCCTTGCCCCAGCCGATCACCAGCAACTCGCGCACCACGCGCGCACCGAGCGAGCGCGCGGTGTCCCACGGCACGTTGTTGCGATCCTTGAAGGCCTGGCTTAGTCCGATCGACGGAATCCCGAGCATCATGCCGGTCATCGCGCCGCCAACGGTGCCGGAGAACACGGTCTCCATGCCCAAATTCAGGCCGCGATTGACGCCGGACAGGATCAGTTGCGGCGGTGCCTCCGCCATCAGATGGCACACACCCATCACAGCGCAGTCGCCCGGCGTGCCGTTGATGCCGAATCGGCGAGTTCCCTGGTGACTGACGCGCAACGGGTGATGCAGGCTGATCGCGTGCGACACGCCGCTCTGGTCGTGTTCCGGCGCCACCACCCAGACTTCGTGTGCCAGTTCGGCGGCGATGTGTTCCAGCACCGCGAGCCCGGGCGCGTCGATGCCGTCATCGTTGGTCAACAGGATTCGGTCCAGCACAGGCAGGCTCCAGCTATATGGCGGCGTTCTGTTTGGCCGCTGGCTTCCGCCGCGTCCAGAGGCGGTTGCGCGGCCTCGCCCGGCCGGCCAGCATGGCACCAACCAACCGGAGGACATCGGCCATGCAGATCATCGACGCGCAGGTGCATATCTGGGGCAGCGGCACGCCCAGCGGACATCATCGGCAGACGTCGGTGTTCACCGCCGAGCAACTGATCAAGGAGATGGACGCCGCCGGCGTGCACGGCGCGGTGCTGCATCCGCCGAGTTGGGACCCGGGCTCGAACGAGGTCGCGGTCGAAGCGGCGCTGACATATCCCGACAAGTTCTGCAGCCTCGGCTGGTTTCCGCTCGACAAGCCGGAGAGCCGCGCGCTGGTGGACACGTGGAAGCAGCGCCCCGGCATGGTGGGGCTGCGCTGGGCGCTGATCCGTCCAGAGCAGCAGACCTGGCACGAAGATGGAACGATGGATTGGCTGTGGCCGGCGGCGGAACGTGCCGGGCTGCCGGTGGCAACGATGGCCGGACGGTTCCTGCCAACTTTCAAACGCATCGCGCAACAGCATCCGAACCTGAAATTGCTCATCGATCATCTGGGCCTGGTGCGGTCGGAAAAGGACGCCGCGGCGTTCGGCAATCTGGACGAATTGCTTCCGCTGGCGAAGCTGCCGAACGTGGCGATCAAGGCAACCGGCGCGCCCGGCTATTCCACCGCGGCATATCCGTTTCGGAATATCCACGACGGACTGCATCGCATTTTCGATGCGTACGGTCCGCACCGCTTCTTCTGGGGTACCGACATTACCCGCATGCCGTGTTCGTACCGCCAGTGCGTAACGATGTTTACTGAGGAACTGCCGTGGTTGAAGGGCCATGATCTGGAGCTGGTAATGGGCCAAGGCGTGCGCGAGTGGCTGGGATGGCGATAGGCTCCGGCGCCAGCAGACGGTAGAGCCAACAAACGGTGGCGCCGGCAGACGGTAGAG
>JBEKNT010000128.1:0-23581 GCA_049522565.1 Acetobacteraceae bacterium | reverse complement strand
CCTCCCCCCGACCCCCACCCACAAGGGGAGGGGGAGTATCCCGCATTCCGCCGATGACCGGCCGTGAACATGGCGCGGCGTTGGTGCCGCTCGGCAACACGCCGGTCGTCATCCTGGTACGGCCGCAACTCGCGGATAACATCGGCGCCTGCGCGCGGGCCATGGCGAATGGCGGGCTGTTCCATCTGCGCCTGGTGGCGCCGCGCGAGGGCTGGCCGCAGCCGAAGGCCTGGCGCAACTCGTCCGGCGCGCATCGCATCCTCGACGAAGTGACGGTGTTCGCCAGCGTGGCCGATGCGGTGGCCGATTTGCAGCATGTCTTCGCCACCTGTCCGCGCCCGCGCCACATCATCAAGCCGGTGCTGACCGCGCGCGGCGCGGCGGCCGAGTTGCGCGAGATCTGCGGCCGCCAGTTGCGCGCCGGCCTGTTGTTCGGGCCGGAGCGCGCCGGGCTGGACAACGACGATATGGCGCGGGCCGATGCGCTGGTGCGCTATCCGCTGAACCCCGCCTTCATGTCGCTGAACCTGGCGCAGGCGGTGATGGTGATGGCGTATGAGTGGTGGATGGCCGTTGAAGCCACGCCGCCGCGCGAGCTGATGACCAACGAGACGCGCGTCGCCACCAAGGCGGAGATGGAAAATTTCCTCACGCACCTGGTCGATCAGTTGGATGCGTGTGGGTTCCTGCGCAATGTCGAGAAGCGCCCGGGGATGGTCCGCAACCTCCGGCATTTCTTCCAGCGCGGCGAGGTGACCGAGCAGGAGCTGCGCACGCTGCATGGGGTGGTGACCGAACTGGCGTTGGGGCGGCGGCAGCTTGGACGACTGGAGAAGGAGGATATCGAGGGGGACTAGGCGGACTTCTCGGCCACCCCATCGGCACTCGCCGCGGCAAAGAAAACCGATCCGCCAACCGGTCCACGGCTGCCGTGTGGCAAGGGCGAGACTGGGTCCGCGTTCGACCCGCGTCGGCGCGGGGGCCTCCGCGGCCGCTGTGCTGCTTGTCGGCCCCCAGGCGTTCGGACAATCCGCCTTGCCCGTCCGCAGCAACCCCGCCGCACGACCCCGCCGCACGACCCGCCTCTGGGCCGGGCCTAGGAATGTGAACAGATTGCGGCAATCTCATCTGCTCGCAATATCGCTTTTCCTTGGCGGACCCTATCTGCTTCGGGCACACTCCCAGCCGGCCCAGGGGCTAGAATGAACCGTCGAACCAGCCTGCTTGTCGCCACCGCGTTCGTCGCCGGCGCCGTCGTCGCCGCGCCGGCAACGCGTCTGCTGCCGCGGCTCGCACCCAACACGGCCTTCGCCGACAGCGCCAGCTATCCGGACGACAGGGCGCAGGCGCTTGCCCTGTTCGGCCAGGTGCTGGAGCGCGTGCGTGCCGACTATGTCGATCCGGTCACGACCAGCACACTGATCCATCACGCGCTGGACGGCATGCTGTCCGGCCTCGATCCGCATAGCGGCTACATGGATGCCAAGCAGTGGCACGAGATGCAGCTCGAGACGCAAGGCCATTTCGGCGGTCTCGGCATGACCGTCACCGGGGAGGGCGGGACGCTGAGGGTCATCGCGCCTATCGACGGTACGCCCGCGGCGCGCGCCGGCATCAAGCCGGGGGACCTGATCACCTCGGTGGACGGCAAGACCATCCAAGGTCTCACGTTGCAGGAGGCGGTGGACAAGCTGCGCGGCCCGCCCAACACGCAGGTCAAGCTGACCATCAAGCGCGAGGGCGACGCCTCGCCCATCCTGCTCACCCTGACGCGCGAGATCATCCACATGGAGGTGGTGAAGGCGCGGCGCGAGGGCGATTTCGGCTACGTTCGCCTGAGCGTGTTCAACGACGACACCGATCGCGATCTGCGCGCGGCGCTGGCCGGGTTCCGCAAATCCGGCGGCAAGCTCGCCGGCCTGGTGATCGACTTGCGCAACAATCCTGGCGGCTTGCTGGATCAGGCCATTGCGGTGGCGGACGATTTCCTCAACAGCGGCGAGATCGTTTCGACGCATGGGCGGCTGGCCGATGACGACCACGCCTGGTACGCGAAACCTGGCGACCTGAGTGGCGGCCTGCCGGTCGTCGTGCTGATCAACGAAGGCTCCGCCTCGGCCAGCGAGATCGTCGCCGGCGCGCTGCAGGACGATCATCGCGCCGTGCTGCTGGGCACCCGCAGCTTCGGCAAAGGCTCGGTGCAGACGCTGTATCCGCTGGACAACGAAGGCGCGATCCGGCTGACCACCGCACGCTACTTCACGCCGGATGGCCGTTCCATCCAGGGCCAGGGCATCATTCCGGATGTGGTGGTGCACGAATCCGACACGCCGGAACCCAGCTTCGCGCCGGAGCATGAATCGGACCTGAACAACACGTTGGGCGTTGCGCCAGGCCAGGCCGAGACAATGACCCGGCCGCCGCTGCCGATCGCTGCCGGGCTGGCGGACAAGCCGCCGAAGGACTGGCCCAAACTCGATCCGAACAAGCCCGAAACGGATTTCCAGTTGCACCAGGCAATCGTCCTGTTGCAGCGGATGACGGCGGGGTCGGCCAACGTGGTGCCGACGGGGCAGAAGGTGCCGCGGCCATCGATAGCGCGCAGTCCGGCTTGACTTGCCGGCCGCTTGCTCGCGACCGTTGCGGGGAGAACAGGCGGGAGGCGGCAGTGGCGGAACTGGATGCAAAGCGGCAGAAGCTGAAGGACGACTTCGTCGCCGCGCGCGGCTACTGGAGCCCGCTGTGGGACGGCGTGCTGGAGCTGTCGCCGGAATTCTTCGCGGCATACAGCGCGTTCTCCTCGGTGCCGTGGAAGCACGGCACGCTGCCGCCGAAGATCAAGGAACTGATCTACGTGGCGATCGATGCGTCCACGACGCATCTGTACAATCCCGGCACGCGGGTGCACATTGCCAATGCGCTGCATCAGGGGGCGTCGCGCGACGAGGTGATGGAGGTGTTGCAGCTCGTTTCGGTGCTTGGCATTCACACCATGACGGCAGGGCTGCCGATCCTGGTGGACGAGTTGCGCAAGGCCGGCCGTAGCGCCGAGGTGGCGACGGCAGAGCTAACGCCGGAACAGCAGCGCGTGAAACAGGCGTTCGTCGCGGCGCGCGGATATTGGACTCCGGTGTGGGAACAGTTGCTGACCTTGTCACCGGAATTCTTCGACGCCTACACGCGGCTTTCGTCGGTGCCGTGGACGCATGGCACGCTGGAGCCGAAGGTGAAGGAACTGCTGTATATCGCGATCGACGCCGCGACAACGCATCTCTATCTACCGGGACTGCGTGTGCACATCCAGAACGCGCTGCGGCTCGGCGCAACGGTGGCGGAGATCATGGAGGTGCTGGAACTGACCAGTGTGTTGGGCATCCACACCATCACCGAAGGGGTTCCGGTGCTGATGGATGAGGCGAAGCGGGCGGCCGGCTGAGCCAGCCCGCGGGAGGGATTCCCGGACCGATTGGTCTGCCAGGTGGGGGCTGCTTTTTTTGCACCGCGTGGCGGCGCCGGGAACGCAGGTCGAACCATCCCCGCACGATTGGCCACCGGGCATTTTTGTCCCTGCAATCCGGCTCGCTCGACAACACCTGCCACGACGCGTCTGTACGGTTGGTCAGTGTCCAGATCAGCAGGACTGGCGCATCCACAGCCAATGAGGGAGCCGACGGTTCGATCAGGAATTGCAGGTCGTCGGCGGCGCGCGCAACCGTCGGTATCAAGCCGCACAGGATGCCAAGACCGAACCCGCGCTGCGCACCGTTCACGACGCGCACAGCATGTCGGACACCGCGCTCATCAGTCCCTGTCGCCTGCAAGCGGCGGACGATGCCGCCGTGCGTCGCCGCAAATCGCCGCAGCCGCCGGCACGGAACTGCGCGAAGCGCGCCACGCCGCCGGCGTCCTTGCTGCGTCTCGGGCGCGATCGCCGCACGATCTCGTGGCCGTCGCACAACACGGCAACATGGATTTGCTACCTCGGTGTCTGCCGGTACAGCGGCAGAATTTGTGACCTGGGTCGATCACGTGGAGGTGAAATTTTCGCCCCGGAGACGCCACGATCGCATGGCGTGATGGCCGTCACTGGAGGAGATTGACCATGCGTGCGCTTCGCGCGATTTCCCTTGGCAGCATCGCTGCCGCGACGGTCGGGGTTTGTGTTTTTGCCGGTCCAGTCAACGCGGATTGGGGCGACCGGTATCATCGCTGGCATCCGCATGACGGCTGGGATCGGCCGTGGGCGCCCCCGGCCCTTATCGTCGCGCCGCGGCCGTATGGCTACGCACCGCCGCCCGCTTATGACGCACCGCCGCCCGTGGCTTACGCACCGCCGCCAGCGTACTACGCGCCCAGTGTTTCATTCGGCTGGACGGTTCGCTGAACTTCTTGTCGGCAACAGGAGAATAGCAGCATGCGACGGCATCTGGTTCCCTGCGCGGCGGTGCTCGGCATCGCGCTGGGGCTCTCGGCCTGCACCGATCCGTATGATCCCGGCCAGCGGGCGGTCGGCGGTGGATTGATCGGCGCGGGTGCCGGGGCGGCGATCGGCGGAGCGGCGGGCGGCGGACGCGGTGCCCTCGCCGGCGCGTTGATCGGCGGTACAGTCGGCGCCGTGGGTGGCGCGGCGACCACGCCGCCGCCGCCACCGGCCGGCTATTATCCGCCGCCGCCGGGCTATTACCCGCCGCCTCCCGGCTATTACCCGCCGCCCGGCTCTCCGGGCGCCTACTGAGGCGGTTCAGGCGTCGGCGAACAATCCGACCGGCGCGCCCCGCGTCGGCGCGTCGGCGCGGAACAGGCCGCCCAGCGTAGGGAACTTTTGCAGCACGTCCGCCGTCTTGCCCTCGCGCAATGAGGTTACGAACAGGTGGCGTTCGGCGAAGCACGGCATGGTGGGGCCGGGGACCGGGAACGGGATCCGCCCGAGCAATGCGCCAGTCGGCGAGAAGCGGTTGATGCAGCCGGCGGAGGGCCCGGCCGACCAGTAGTTGCCGTCGCTGTCGGTGGCGGCGCCGTCGGGCCGGCCTTCTTCGCTGGTCAGTGTGGCGAGGCGGCGGTGATGGCTCATGACGCCGGTCGTCGCGTCGAAATCCCACGCCTCGATCAGGCCGGCGGTCGAATCCGAGTGGTACATCGTGGCTCCGTCGGGCGACCAGGCGAGGCCGTTCGACACGGCGTAGCCCTCGGCCTTCAGTTCGATGCGGCCGTCCGGGGTGACGCGATACAGCGCGCCGGTGGGCTGGCGCGGCGTGCTCTCATCCATGCTGCCGACCCAGAATGCGCCGTCCGGTCCGACCTTGCCGTCGTTCATCCGGTTGGTCGTCGGTTCGACCACCGCGCCGGTCAGGTCCTCGACCTGCCGCGAGCGCGGATCGAACAGCACGACGCGATGCCGCAGCGCGACGACAAGTCTGCCGGAGCGGCACAGCCCGAAGCTGCCGACCACCTCGGGCAACTCGTAGGTTTCCCGCGTGCCGTCATCGACCGACAGCGCGTTGATGCGCTTGCCCGGGATGTCGCAGAACAGCAGGCGTCGCGTGGCGGCGTCCCACACCGGGGATTCGGCGACGCCGCAGCGGGAGTCCCAGACGAGTTCGAAGTCGGTCATGCGGCATGTGCCTTCGGAGTTGGGTGCAACACCAAAGCAGTACTACACCTCGCCCGCGCGGCGGGAGAGGTTTGCGATCAGCCCTGTCGCACCAGACCGGTCGCCCAGCACAAACCGACGGTGCCGCCCTTCATGATCGGCAGCAGCAGCAGGCAGAGCAGGAGGGTGAGCGGCAGGAAGATCGCCGCTTGCAGCCATACGGTCGGCATGAAAGCCCGCTCGACCCAGAACATCAGCGGCACCACGAGATGACCGACGGCGAGGATGGTCAGGTAAGGCGGGAAGTCGTCCGACGGGTAGGCCGCGTTGTCCGCGTCGCATGTCTCGCAGCGCGAGCGGATTTTCAGGAACCCGCTGAACAGGCGGCCGTGACCGCAGGCCGGGCAGTGTCCAGCCAGGCCGCGGCGGATTCCGAGCCATACGGAGCGTTCGCTTGCACCCATTGGAGCCTCATATGTCAACATTATATGGAGAAACTTTCCATACAATACGAAGCAGAATATAGTCAGACGCCGCTCCGGCGCAAGGGAGAATTCCACCGATCCGACCCATCGCAGCGCCCGGAAGCCGGCGCGCGCGCCGCATCACCCCGGCGGAGCGGGGGGCGCCGCTGGCCGCCCGCCGCGAGGCCCGACCGCATGACCGCTTCGATGCGATTGCGCGCGCCCAGCGCCTTCAGGTTCTCGAGGATAGCGCACGCCTGATCGAAATCCCCGAGCACCGCCGCCCGCCAGCGGGGCCAGTCGGCCAGCCCTCGGTTTGCCACGCAGGCCGATCGGCGAGAGTTCGGCGACGCGGCGTCCGGCCCGGGTCCCACCGGGCGCTTGGGAGTTGCGTATCCATACGCTCCATGCTACTTTCGTAGCATATACGGATTGTATGGGTTATTTGAACCGATGCCTGCCGACCCACCGCTTCATTTTCTGCAAGCCGCCATGCGTCGCGCGACGGGCCCGCTCTATCTCGGCATTGCCGACGCGATCGGCCAGGCGATCACGCGGCACGAACTTCTTGCGGGCGACCGCCTGCCGCCGCAGCGGCAAGTGGCCGAGGCCCTCGGCATCGATCTGACCACGGTCACTCGCGCGTACGCGGAAGCGCACCGCCGTGGGCTGCTGGACGCCAGGGTGGGGCGCGGCACCTTCGTGCGCGCCGATCCTGCCACGGCGGACAGCGGCGACCCGAGGCATGCCCTGGTGGACATGAGTATGAACCTGCCGCCGCAGCCGGCCGAACCGTCGCTGCGGAAATTGCTCCAGGACAGCCTGGCCGAGCTGGTGCGCAGCAGCGATTTGCGCACTCTTATGACCTATCGCTCCGGTGCGGGTTCCCTGCGTGATCGGGTCGCGGCGGGCGGGTGGCTGCGCCCGGTGATGGGCGAGATCGACCCGGACCGCATCCTGGTTTGCGCCGGCGCGCAGTGCGCCCTCACCGCGCTGATGACGACGCTCACCCGGCCGGGCGACGCGGTGCTGACGGACCCGCTGACCTACCCCGGATTCCGCGCGCTGGCCGCCCAGCTAGGCCTGCGGCTGGTGGCGGTGCGGGCAGACGCGGACGGTCTGCTGCCCGATGCGCTGGAACAGGCCTGCCTCCATGTGCAGCCGAAGGCGATCTATTGCGTGCCGACGATCCACAACCCGACCACGGCCACCTTGCCTGTCGCGCGCCGGCAGGCACTGGCGGCGCTGGCGTCGCGCCATGCCGTGCCGATTGTCGAAGACGACGCGTATGGTCCGCTCCCGTCGCAGCCGCTGCCTGCGATCGCGTCCCTGGTTGCGGGCGCGGGCTACTACGTCAGCACGCTCTCCAAGTGCCTGTCGCCGGGCCTGCGCACCGCCTTCGTGGTGGCGCCTGGCCGGATGGAGGCAACCCGACTGGTGGAGGCCGTGCGCGCGACCTCGCTGACGCCGTCGCCGCTGCTGACCGGCCTGGTGACGCGCTGGATGGAGGATGGCTCGGCGGTCGCCTTGCGCAATGCGATCCGGCAGGAGGCAGCCGCGCGTCAGGGGATCGTCCGGCAGGTGCTGGCGGGAATGGATATGGCGGCCCATCCGGAAGGGCTGCATGTCTGGCTGACGCTGTCGGCGCAGTGGAGCCGCGCCGACTTCACCGCCCATCTGCGCCAGCGCGGCCTGGCACTGGTGGCCAGCGACAGCTTCGCCGTCGCCATGCCGGCGCCCAACGCGGTGCGCATCTGCATCGGTGCCGCGGAAAGCCGGGAGGCGCTGCGTGCTGCACTCCTGGCGGTCGCCGAGGCGATGCGGATGCACGCGCCGACGCACCTGGCCGACATCGTCTGATCGTTGGCGATTCTCTCCCTCCCCTTGAGGGCTTGGGCCGCCAAGCGGACTAAGCGTTCAAGGGAAGGCGGCGAACCGTGCGCCCGACGCCTGGAGAATTTCCACTCTGATCGGAGTCGCTGACGGGGGCCGGTGTTTCCGCTCAGAGCTGAAAGTGTGTCAGGCCGCTTTCACCGCACTGATGAACCGGCCCACATCGACGCTCATCTGCTCGGCCCGCTTGGACAATTCGCCGGCGGCTTCCAGCACCTGCGAGGCTGCGGCGCCGGTTTCCTGCGCGCCTCGGCTGACGCCCACAATATTGCTGCTCACCTCCTGCGTGCCGCTCGCGGCCTCGTGCACATTGCGAGCGATCTCCTGCGTTGCTGCCCCCTGCTCTTCGACCGACGCGGCAATGGACGCGGCGATGCGGCTGAGTTCGTCGATCGTCTGGGCGATGGTCCCGATCGCCTGAACCGCTTCGGCCGTCGCGGTCTGGATTTCGGCGATCTGCGCGCTGATGTCGCCGGTCGCCTTCGCCGTCTGGTTGGCGAGGTTCTTTACCTCCGACGCCACAACGGCGAAGCCCTTGCCGGCATCCCCGGCGCGTGCTGCCTCGATCGTCGCGTTCAGCGCCAGCAGGTTGGTCTGTCCGGCGATGCTGCTGATCAGCCCGACCACGTCGCCGATCTTCTGCGCCCCACCCGCCAGTGTCTTGACGATGGCGTCGGTGCGCCTGGCATCCCCCACCGCCTTGCCGGCGATGCTGGACGACTGCGCCACCTGCCGGGCAATTTCGGATATCGAGCTCGACAATTCCTCGGCGGCCGAGGCAACGGTCTGCACATTGACGCTCGCCTGCTCCACGGCTGCGGCGACGCCCGAAGCTTGCTCGGTGGTTTGGTCGGTGGTGCTCGAGAGCGACTGCGCGGTGGCCCGCAGCTCCGTGGCGGCCGAGGCGACGGTGCCGACCAGCATGCCGGTGGTTGCCTCAAATCCGCGCAACAGCCCATCGACCTTGTCACCGCGCTGCTGTCGCTCGATCAGCAACGCCTCCTGGTATGCCGAGATGGCAATGTCCATGTCCAGCATGACCCGGGACGTGACCGCGGCAAGCACCGCGCGCCGTTTGCCCGGTGACCAGCGATAGGCGCTGACGGCGAGGTCGCCAAGCCGGTTCAGTACGAAATTGTAGCCGCCGATGTACCAGCGCGGCTCCAGCCCGACCTTGTGATGCATCAGGCCGATGCTGTGCACGCCGTCGTAATAGCCGGCGTCGAGGCCGCCGGTAAACAAGCGCTGCCAATGCAGCGTCTGGGCCCGCTTGAGCTGGGGGACTTTCGCGCCCACCATGGCCTGCAGGCGTGGCTCGGATGCGACATGCTGGTAGAAGCTGTCCAGGATGGCCGGCAGCTTCGGCTCGACGATCTGCCAGAAGTCGCGCAACAGGCTGGTGTCGTCAGCGCTGATGCGCATGAATCGTATTCTGCCGCTCAGGTCGTCGTCAGCAGCCGACACCATTTCACAATCCTCCGCAATCGCTACGCTGCGTCCCGGTCGAACCGGCCGAGCGTCCCGTTCCGGCAGCCTGGACCCGGAAGTATCAAGTTTCGGTAAAGCCCGGCTGGCCGGGCAAACTCGCATGCGGAATTGGGCGCGGCGGTCGGTTGCGGCAGACAGCCCAGGGAAGCGTGGGGTTGTGACGCCGGGCGCATAGCCAGGCCGACCGACCGGTCCGGCGTATCGACCAGACAGCTCCATCGATAACAAAAATCGTGAAATGTGTCGGCAAAAATAACCGCTCCTTAACAATTAGCCAGTAGCAATGAAGCTGCACATACGACAGGGGCCGCACAAAAGCCTGGAAGGGTCAGAACGGCAGGTCGCTGTCCTTGGGAGTAATGAAAGGACAACGTGCCATGAAACGCCTGCTGATTGCCGCGACGGCCTGCCTTGGCGTCGTGGTCGCCCAGGACGTCTGGGCCGCGCAAACGACGACGACCACCCTGGCGGTGAGCGCCAGCGTGGATCCGACGTGTTCCGTGACTGCTTCGACGCTGGCGTTCCTCACGGTACACTCGGGCGCTTCCGTCACCAACGCCAATGCCACCGTTAACGTCACTTGCACCAGCGGTGCCACGTATGATGTGGGGCTGGACCCCGGGACCCACGCTATCAGCTCGCAGCGTTACCTCGCAGGAGCAACCCCCACCAACACCCTGATGTACAATCTGTATTCGGATTCCGGTTTTTCCGTGCCCTGGGGCAACACCGTCAACACGGATACCATCCAGGGTACCGGCAGCGGCAGCGCACAAGTTTTGACGGTCTATGGCCAGATCCCGGGTTCGCAGGCTCCGGCCACCGACGTCTACAACGACGTGGTCACGATCACCGTCTCCTACTGAGTCTATCGGCATAACGGGGTTCGCAAAATGCGACCGATCCTGGCCTTGGCAGTGCTGATGCTGCTTGGCTGTCCACTTGCCCGCGAGGTCCAGGCGGCCTCGCTGGAGATCTCCCCGGTCCTTGTCACTCTCGCGGCCGGGCAAACCGCTGCGACGATCGAAGTGACAAATCACGGCGGAGCACCCTCGGCGATCCAAGCCCGGGTCTATCGCTGGACCCAGGCGGGAGACGATGATGCTCTGGCGCCAACCCATGACATTATCGTCTCCCCGCCGATCTTCACCATCGCCGACGGCGGGTCGCAGACCATGCGGCTGTTATTGCGCGGCGGGATCGCGGCCGGCGCCGAACGCAGTTACCGTCTGCTGCTGGACGAAGTGCCGCCGCCGAACATGCAGAATCGACATGTCGTCTTCGCCCTGCGTCTGTCGCTGCCGGTGATCGTGAGGGCGTCGTCGTCGGGGCGTCCGACGCTGCAATGGCGGGCGCAGCGCGGCGCCAGCGGCCAAACCATGCTGACCGCCAGCAATGCGGGTGCTGCCTACGACAAGGTGCGCGCAATCGACGTGACGCTGGCCGACGGCAGTCATCCGAAAGTGGTTTCTCGCGGTACCAACTCGTACATCCTGGGCGGCGCCGAGCGCCACTGGATCGTGCAAGACCCCCATGGCGGTCCGGGAGGACCGCTGCACCTGAGCGTCACGAGCCTGACGGGCAAGAGTGAGCTGATTTTGACGCCGTGAGCCGCAGCAGCCTGGGCGCTGCTGCATTTCTCGCAGCGCTGTTGGCGACCGCTGTTGCGTCGGCATCCGAACGTAATCTGGCGCTTGAGGTGGTCATGAACGGTCGTCCGACCGGTCGTGTCGGCGAGTTTATCGATCGGGACGGTGCGCTTTACGCCCGACCGGCCGAATTGAGCGCACTCGGCTTCGCCCTGCCGCGGGACCTCGCCGCCGGCACCGAGCCGATCCCGCTGGCTTCGCTTCCGAACGTTCGCGCGCGCTTGGACGAGACCACGCAGTCGCTGGTCGTGGAGGCCAGCGATGCCGCGCTGCGGCCGACCGAACTCGGCGGTGGACATGCCGCGGTCCCCTTGGCTCCGCTATCGCCGGCAGGGTACGGCGCATTGCTCAACTACGACCTCCTCGGTACCTTCAACGGCGAGAAGGCCGCCGGCACCGCGCAGCAGAACACCGGCGGGGCATTGCTCGACCTGCGCGCCTTCAGTCCCTACGGCGTGCTGGAGACCACCGGCCTGGTGAACATCACCCCCTATGCCGGGCAGGCAACCACCGTCCGCCTGGGCACCACCTTCGATTACGCCGAACCCGACGAACTGCGCCGCTGGCGCGCCGGCGACGTGGTCACCGGCGCGCTGTCCTGGAGCCGCGCGGTGCGCCTGGGCGGTGCCCAGGTGACCAGTGATTTCAGCCTGCGGCCAGATCTGGTCACCTATCCGCTGCCGGTGATCAGTTCCTCCGCCGCGGTGCCGGCCACAGTCGACGTGATGGTCAACGGCATTCGCGAATTCAGCGAGCCGGTGCAGCCGGGTCCCTTTGCCGTGCGGACGCTCCCGGTCGTGACCGGGGCCGGCGAGATCGCAGTGACGGTGATGGACGCGCTCGGGCGCCAGACCTTGGTCACGTTGCCGTTTTACGCCAGCGCAACTCTGCTGAAGCCCGGCCTGGCGAGCTATTCGCTGGAGGCGGGCACGGTGCGGCAGAACTACGGGTTGAGCACCGACCGGTATGTGGGTTCGGCAGCCAGCGGCTCCTTGCGCTACGGCCTGACCGACTGGCTGACGCTGGAAACCCATGCGGAGGCGACCGACACACTGGCTCTGCTCGGTGGCGGGGCGGCGATGAGGGTCGGCTCGTTCGGCGTCGCCAACGCCGCGGTGTCCGGCAGCGCCATCCATGGTGTGATGCCCGCAGGCGTGGGCGGCAATTCCGGCGGCCTGGCGTCCGCCGGCTTCCAGCGGATTTCCCACAACCTGAGTTTCAGCCTGAGCGGCACCTACGCGACCAACGGCTACCGCGACATCGCCGCGGTGAACGGCACTCCGGTGCCGAAATCGACGCTGAACACCAGCATCGGCTACCAGCTCGGCCGGTGGGGAAGCGTCGGCGTCGGTTACGTGAACCAGGTCGCGCAACCCGGGACACCAGCGGCGCTCAACACGCAGGCGGCGTACTTACTTGTCAGCAATCCGCAGGTATCGCTGGTTACCGCGAGCTACAGCATTCCGATTGCCGGCACCGCCTCGTTCTATGCCACCGCTTTCAAGGATGTTCACGACGATCACAGTTACGGGGTGGCATTCGGGATCAGCTTCGCGCTCGGCCCGTCCATCTCGGCGTCGGCCGGAGGCTCGCTGGACGGCGGACGCGCCAGTTCCTCGCTGACGGTCGCCAAACCCGCGTTGGTGCAGAACGACTATGGCTACCGGATACAGGATTCGGAAGGCTACGCGCCACAGCGCGCGGTGGAGGGCGAGTTCCTGAGCCCCTGGGGCCTGGTGACCGGCGGGGTGGACCAGTCGCCGGGTCAGTTCGCCGTGCGCGGCGGTGCCAGCGGCGCGTTGGTCTGGACGGATGGCCATCCGTTCGCCAGTGCTCAGATCAATGACAGTTTCGCCGTGGTGAGCACCGGCGGCGTCGCGGACGTGCCGGTGCTGTATGAGAACCGCCCGGTGGGTACGACCGATTCCAGCGGACATCTGCTGGTGCCGTCGCTGTTGTCCTATCAGAACAACCGGCTGGCGGTGGACGCGACACGGCTGCCGGCGGATATCGATGTCGGGCAGACCGCGGTTCTGGTGCGGCCGCCGGACCGGTCGGGCACCGTGGTCGATTTCCACATCCGCAAAGTGAATGCCGCCTTGCTGACGCTGCAGGACAGCAGCGGCGCACCCATTCCGCTCGGTTCCATCGCCAAGGTCGCCGGGGCCGAGGATCAGCCGGTCGGTTATGACGGCCAAGCCTACGTGACCGGATTGCAGCCGACCAACCGGATGCAGGTGACGTTGCCGAATGGGACGAGCTGCACCGTGCAATTCGACTACCAGCCGGCGCAGGGGGACATCCCGTTGATCGGCCCCCTACGGTGCCAATGACGCAGCGGCGCCATACCGGGCAGGATCGCCGCGGCATCATGGCGGCCGCGATGCTGCTTGGGGCGCTGGCCGCGGTGCCGGCCCAAGCCAGTGGCGGCGCCAGTTGCAGCCTGACCGCGACGCCGCTGGGGTTCGGTGACTACGTGCCGTTCTCGAGCATGCCGGACGATGTCACTGCCACGATCACGGTGACCTGCACGGCGACCGGCGGCACGACCGTCCCCGTCCAGGGGTCGATCAGCCTGACCAGCGTGAGCACGACCTATGGTCGCCAACTTGCCGACGGAACGTATATCTTACGCTATCATACCTATCTCGATCCTGCGCGGACCGTGTTCTGGGGGGACGGCAGTGGCCTTGGTGCCACGGAACCGGTGTCCGGTATGGTGGGGCCCAGCACGCCGTTCCAACAGGCCTTCACCGTATATGGCCGGGTGCTGGCACGGCAGTACACCGCCCATGTTGGTCCCTACGCCGACCTGATTACCGCTATTTTGAACTATTGATCCGGGGTGCCCATTTGCCTGGCGTTGCACTTCGTTTGCGAGCTGGGGGAGCCACGGGGTTGTTTGCTTGCCGACGCACCGGCACGGATGGCGGCCTTTCCCCGCCTTGACACCGGACGACGGCCATGGCGTCGAACGCTCTGGCGTCCGTCAGGCTCGCGGGTCGTTCTACCGATTCAGCAGCGGCACGCCGGTGGGGGCAAAATCGGTGATGGTCCGGGTCACCACGGTCATGCCGTAATCAGAGGCGGTCGCTGCGATAAGGCCATCCCGGATCGGCCGCGGATCGGGGATATGGAGCGCGGCGCCGCGGCGCCCCACATTCGCGACGTTGCGATCGGCCTTGCCCGCCCTCGCCTTGCGCGGTTCGGACACGACGTTCGTGTCGAGCAGGAACATCAGGCCAGCGAAGGCTGGAATCGATGGTTGGATTGACTGTCGTCACCTGTCACCTTACACTTATCACCGCATAATCCGGCTGACCGTCGAACGCTGACCTCCGGACGGCGAGGGCAACATCGAGATGCATAACCCGGCGCACCCCGGCGAGGTCATTCGCGAGGATTGCCTCAAGCCGCTCGGCCTGACCGTGACGGCGGCAGCCGAGGCGCTCGGCGTGACGCGCAAGGCGCTGTCCGACCTGTTGAACGGGCATAGTGGCATCTCGCCTGGCATGGCCATTCGTCTGGAGAAGGTTGGTTGGAGCACGGCCGACCACTGGTTGCGGATGCAGTTGCAGCGAGATCTTTGGGAAGCACGTCAGCGGACAGACAGCATCAAGGTCACCCGTCGCTTTACGGAATCGGTGCCGGCGTGAGCCAGCGCGGTGCGCATGACCAGTCACCAAGGTCAGCCGATTCCCGGCACCGGATGCACTGGTTGCCGAGTAGGCTGAACCGACGCGTTTTCTAGGTTTTCACGCGGGGAATCATAATGGACAAGCCTGTCAACCCGCCTGGTAGCGGGGCGCGAGTGACCGGACGTGCTGGCGGCTCCGCCGCACAGTTCCCGCCCGGCCTCGACGCCCGCTCCGCGGCGGTGCTGCGGGAGATCGTCGAGCAATATGTCGAGACCGGGGAGCCGGTCGGCAGTCGCACCCTGTCGCGCCTGCTGCCGATGAACCTGTCGCCGGCGACCATCCGCAACGTGATGGCCGACCTCACCGAGGCCGGTCTGCTGTTCGCGCCGCACACCTCCGCCGGCCGGCTGCCGACCGACCAGGGGTTGCGGCTGTTCGTCGACGGTCTGCTGCATTTCGGTGAGTTGTCGGAGGAGGAGCGGGACACGATTTCCGCCGCGCTGGCCGCCTCCGGCCGCAGCCTGGAGGACACGCTGGCGGAGGCCAGCACCATGCTCTCCGGCCTGTCCGCGGCCGCCGGCCTGGTGCTGGCGCCGAAATCGGAAGGCGCCTTGCGGCATATCGAATTCGTGCCGCTGGGGCCGGGCCGGGCGCTGGTGATCCTGGTCAGTGCCGAGGGCCAGGTGGAGAACCGGGTGATCGAGACTCCGCCGGGCACCCCACCCTCGGCCTTGCAGCAAGCTAGCAACTACCTGAATGCGCGGCTGTCGGGCCGCCCCCTGGCCGACGTCCGCCGCATCGTGGCCGAGGAGCTGGCGGCCGATCGGTCCGAACTGGATACGCTGACGTCGCAGGTGGTTGGGGCGGGCCTGGCCACCTGGACCGGGGAGGGGCCGCGCGGCGCCAGCCTGATCATCCGCGGCCAGGGGCGGCTGTTGTCGGACGTGACGCAAATCGAGCGCCTGTCCGCCATCCAGGCGCTGTTCGAGCGGCTGGAGGCGCAGGAGACGATGCTGCGCCTGCTGGAACTGGCCGAACGCTCGGAAGGCGTGCGGATCTTCATCGGCGCCGAGAGCGGGCTGTTCGGCAACGCCGGTCTGTCCATGGTGGTGGCGCCGGCGCGTAGCGAGGGCGGCCGGATCGTCGGTGCGATCGGGGTGATCGGGCCGACCCGGATCAATTACGGCCGGATCATCCCGGTGGTGGACTATACCGCGCGGGTGATCGGTCGGCTGCTGGGGTGAAATGACTTGTCGCGCAAGGCTTGAAATATCAGACCAGGTCAGACAACTAGTTGGATATCATGGACACCTCGACCCTCATCGGCGCCTTCGAGGCCAAGACCCACCTCTCGGAGGCGCCCCGTCGCCCGGCTTGTGCCCATCGACTCGGGCACCCGGGCTCGGGCCGCCCAGGCGGTTGCCAAATTGCGCGTCCTGCGACGGGGCACCACATTGGGTGGGCTGGATTGGCGGGAGCTGCGTGACGCCGGCCGACGCTGAGCATGCCGGGCTTCGTTGTGGATTGTTCCGTCGCAGTTGCCTGGTGCTTCGAGGACGAGGCTACGCCCGCGCTCGATGCTCTCCTCGAACTGGTGCAGACCGAAGGCGCCGTTGTTCCTGCTTGGTGGACTCTGGAAGTCACCAACGTGCTGCTGCTGGCTGCTCGTCGCGGGCGCATCGCGTCCGAGGCGGTCCAGGAGCGCCTTGCATTGCTCGACATGCTCGCGATCGAGACTGACACCCAAGGTCTGGGGGCCGTGTGGCGCAGCACCGTGTTGGCTCTGGCGCAGACCGAGGCACTAACGGTCTACGATGCCGTTTATCTGGAGTTGGCGATCCGCCGCGGGTTGCCCTTGGCCAGCAGCGACAAGGCACTACGCCGGGCGGCGGCACAGCGCGGCGTGCCTCTCGCGCCGGCCGACGCCGTGTACGGTGGCCCCGCGTCATGCTGCGCCCAGGTCAATCGGGCCGACCGGCCGTAAACCAAATCTTCATGATTGCGGCATACGATGGCGGGGCGACCCATCACCCCTTTTGCAACCCCGTTAGGCCCTCACACCCGCTTGTCCAGAACCTGTCCCAGCCCTAACTGAGCGTTCATGACCAACGAACACGAAAAAATGCACGGCGCTTCCCAGCCCCCGCCGTTCGATCCACGCCCCGAGGCCGGGTCCGATCCGGCTCCGGCGGACCCCGCCAACCAGAACGCGCCCCTGTCGCAGGAGGCGGTGATGCAGGCTGCCAGCGCCCGCATCGCCGAACTCGAAGCGGAGGTGGCGGAACTGAAGGACCGCTGGATGCGCTCCGAGGCGGAGATCGCCAACGTCCGCGCCCGCTCCCGGCGCGAGGTGGACGAGACCCGGCAATACGCCGTGCAGAAATTCGCCACCGACGTCGTGGAGGCGGCGGAGAACCTGCGGCGCGGCATCGACAGCCTGCCGCCGCCCGAACCGGACCAGCCGGAGATCGTCGGCAAGCTGCGCGAAGGCCTGGAAGGGGTGGAGCGCAGCTTCCTGGCGGTGCTGGAACGCAACAGCATCAAGCGCGAGGACCCGACCGGCACGCCGTTCGATCCCAACATGCACCAGGCCATGGCGGAGCAAGAGAGCGCGGCTCACCAGCCCGGCACCGTGATGCATGCCTGGACCCCGGCCTGGACCCTGAACGGGCGCCTGCTGCGCCCGGCCATGGTGGTCGTCGCCAAGGCCCCGGCAGCGGAACTGGCTGCGGCGGCGCGTTCCGCCGTGAAACTGGACAAAACCGCTTGAAACGACCCGGCAGGCTGCCCACCAGGCCGGAAACCGTGCCGGTGGTGAACGAAAAACGCGGGGGCGACCCTTGCCCGAACCGGGGCACCCCCATACATCGGTGTCACATTACTCACCAAGGGACTCGCGCGGTGCTTCGGGCTGCTCGGGTCCGCTGAAAGGAGCCTCACTCAATGTCCAAAGTCATCGGTATCGACCTCGGCACCACGAACTCCTGCGTTGCCATCATGGAAGGCAAGGACGTTCGGGTCATCGAGAATAGCGAGGGCGCGCGCACCACGCCCAGCATGGTCGCCTTCACAGACTCCGGCGAACGCCTGGTAGGCCAGTCCGCCAAGCGCCAGGCGGTGACCAACCCGACCAACACACTGTATGCCATCAAGCGCTTGATCGGCCGCCGCTACGACGACCCGATGGTCGCCAAGGACAAGGGCCTGGTGCCCTACACCATCGTGCGTGCCGACAACGGCGATGCCGTGGTCGAGGTGAAAGGTGAGAAATACTCGCCGAGCCAGATCAGCGCCTTCATCCTGGGCAAGATGAAGGAGACCGCCGAGGCCTATCTCGGCGAGCCGGTCAGCCAGGCGGTGATCACCGTGCCCGCCTACTTCAATGACTCGCAGCGCCAGGCCACCAAGGATGCCGGCCGCATTGCCGGGCTGGAAGTGCTGCGCATCATCAACGAGCCGACGGCGGCCGCGCTGGCCTACGGGATGGACAAGAAGCACACCGGCACGATCGCGGTGTACGACCTCGGCGGCGGCACCTTCGACATCTCGGTGCTGGAAATCGGCGACGGCGTGTTCGAGGTAAAGTCGACCAACGGCGACACCTTCCTCGGCGGCGAGGATTTCGATGCGCGCGTGATCGACTACCTGGCCGACGAGTTCCGCAAGGAGCAGGGCATCGACCTGCGCAGGGACAAGCTTGCGTTGCAGCGGCTGAAGGAAGCCGCGGAAAAGGCGAAGATCGAGCTGTCCTCGTCTAAGGAGACCGAGATCAACCTGCCCTTCATCACCGCCGACGCCTCCGGGCCGAAGCACCTGGTGATGAAGCTGACGCGGGCGAAGCTGGAGTCGCTGGTCGACGACCTGATCGCCAAGACGCTCGACCCCTGCCGGGCCGCGCTGAAGGATGCCGGCGTGACCGCGGGCGAGATCGGCGAGGTGATCCTGGTCGGCGGCATGACCCGCATGCCGAAGGTCATCGACACGGTAAAGCAGTTCTTCGGCAAGGAACCGGCACGCAACGTCAACCCGGACGAGGTCGTGGCGATCGGCGCGGGCATCCAGGGCGCGGTGCTGAAGGGCGACGTCAAGGACGTGCTGCTGCTGGACGTGACCCCGCTGTCGCTGGGCATCGAGACGCTGGGCGGCGTGTTCACCCGGCTGATCGAGCGCAACACGACGATCCCGACCAAGAAGAGCCAGGTGTTCTCCACTGCCGACGACAACCAGCAGGCGGTGACCATCAAGGTCTATCAGGGCGAGCGCGAGATGGCGGCCGACAACAAGTTGCTCGGCCAGTTCGACCTGATGGGCATCCCGCCGTCGCCGCGCGGCATGCCGCAGATCGAGGTGACGTTCGACATCGACGCCAACGGCATCGTCTCGGTGCAGGCGCGCGACAAGGCGACCGGCAAGGAGCAGCAGATCCGCATCCAGGCCTCGGGCGGGCTGTCGGAGAGCGACATCCAACGCATGGTGAAGGAGGCGGAGGCCAACGCCGAGACCGACAAGCAGCGGCGCGAAACCGTTGAACTGCGCAACCACGCCGACGCGCTGATCCATCAGGTGGACAAGAACCTGAAGGAATTCGGCGACAAGGTCAGCGCGCAAGAGAAGGGCGAGGCCGAGGCGGCGCTGGCCGCTGCGCGTTCCGCGATGGAGAGCAACGATCCGGCCGCGCTGAAGCAGTCCACCGAGCGGCTGAGCCAGGCCGCGATGAAGATCGGCGAGGCGATGTACAAGGCGCAGGCGGCCGAACAGGCCGCGGGCGCCACGTCGCAGGCGGGCGGCGGACCTGGCGCAGGCCCGGGCGCCGGTGCCTCCGGCGGCAAGCCGGACGAGAAGGTGGTGGACGCCGAGTTCGAAGAGGTGGACGAGAAGAAGAAGCGGTCCGCCTGAGCGCCAAAGGGCGGCCACATGGCCGGCAAGGCATGAGTGGTCGCGCCCGCGCTTCATCTGAAGGCGGGCGCGATTTTATTGCGGTTCAGCGCATGCCGGTTTTATGGTTGGAACGGCAGCGCGGCACAAAGGGCTGAGAATGGCGAAGCAGGACTACTACGCCACGCTGGGGGTGGCGCGCGATGCGGGCGCTGACGATATCAAGAAGGCCTACCGCAAGCTCGCCATGCAGCATCACCCGGATCGCAATCCCGGCGACAAGGCGGCCGAGGGAAAATTCAAGGAAGCCAGCGAGGCCTACGACGTCCTGAAGGACGAACAAAAGCGCGCTGCCTACGACCGCTATGGCCATGCGGCGTTCGAGCAAGGTGGTGCCGGCGGGTTTGGCGGCGGTTTCGATTTCTCGGCCGGCGGCGGGCTGAACGACATCTTCGACCAGATGTTCGGCGACATGATGGGCCGCCGCGGCGGCGGTGGGGCGGCTCGGCAGCGCACCGGCGCGGATATTCGTCAGGCGGTGGAGATCGACCTCACCGAGGCCTTCGCCGGCGCCAAGGTGACCCTGCGCGTGCCCACGCGCGTGGCATGCGAGGCGTGCGGCGGCACCGGATCCGAAGACAAGGCGCGCAGTGCCGATACCTGCCCGACCTGCCAGGGCGCCGGCAAGGTGCGGTCGCAGCAGGGCTTCTTCCTGATCGAGCGCACCTGCCCGACCTGCGGTGGTCAGGGCCGGGTGATCCGCAACCCGTGCCGCACCTGTCAGGGCGTGGGCACGGTGCAGCGGGAGCGCAGCCTGCAAGTGGCCATCCCGGCCGGGGTGGAAGACGGCACCCGGATCCGGCTGGCCGGCGAGGGCGAGGCCGGCGGCCAGGGCGCGTCGAACGGCGACCTGTATGTGCATGTCGCGGTGCGGCCGCATCCGTTCTTCCAGCGTGACGGGTCCAACATCTTCATGCGGGTACCGCTGCGCATGAGCCAGGCGGCGTTGGGTAGCGACGTCGAGGTACCGGTGATCGACGGCAGCCGCGCCAAGGTGAAGATCCCCCCGGGCACCCAGACCGGCGACCAGTTCCGCCTGCGCAGCAAAGGGTTCTCGGTCCTGCGCAGTGCGGCACGCGGCGACATGTATATCCAGGTCGCGGTGGAGACGCCGCAGAACCTGACGCGCCGGCAGCGGGAACTGCTGGAAGAGTTCGAGGCGGAGTCGGAGAAGCACGCCAAGGGCAGCCCGGAAAGCGAGGGCTTCTTCGCCAAGGTGAAGGAGTTCTTCGAAGGCGGGCGGGGCTGACTTACCTCTCCCGCGCTGCGCGCGGGAGAGGTCGAGGCGTCAGAGCGCCGAGGGGGAGGGTGATCGGGCCGGCCCACTGCAAGGGCGTGCTTCGGGGCGACCCGATCACCCTCACCCGCCACGCTGCGCGTGGCGACCTCTCCCGCGAGGCGGGAGAGGTTTTGCCTGACTAAATCGGGCATACCCCGCTGGCGCATTGCAGGTGGACCATGTCCACTGCCTCGCGCGACTCCGCCAGATCGATCGCGGCCACCAGGGTGGCGAAAGCCTCGGCGGACACCGTCTCCTCCGGCAGGTACTCGTAACCCAGCGCATGATCGGGCCGCGTCGGCAGGATCGCGCAGCAGCGCACCTCCGGTTGCTCGCGCAGCACAATGGCGCGGAAGCCGTCAAGATCGTGCCGGTCGGTGTAGAGCTTCAACGTGTAGCTGACCTGGTTGCCCTGCTTCTCGCCGATCCAGTATTGCTCCAGCAGCCGGAGCCAGCGGTATTGCTGCGTCGGGGTCGCTTCCGGCGCGGTTACCAGCTTTTCTGCCAGACCTAGCCGCATGATCAGCGGCACCGTCGGGAAACCCACAATGGTCATCCCGGGAAAGGTCCGTAGTTCACGCAGCGGATAGCCGCGCTCGGCGTATTCCGGGAGCAAGGGATCGGACCCGGCCATCCATTCGCCACTGACCGGGTCGCGGGTGCCCTTGAACTGCACCCAACGCAGATATTGCGCGCGTGCCGGCAGATGGGCGCCTTCGGTCAGGCCGAACAGCTTGCTGATGGTGCCGGACGGCTTCACCGTCGTCACCGTCACCGGCCGGCGCAGCCCGAGTTCGCGCGCATAGGCGTCGCCCTCGTCCTTCGCCACCGCCGACAGATGATCGAGCATCGTCCAGAACGGCGCCGCGCGGGCCTCGTCCAGCAGGTCGGCGAAGCCCAGGCCGAAGCGCAACCACGCCCATTCGTGCAGCCCGGTGGGACCGATGCCCATGCGGTTGGTGCGCGCCACTTCGTCGGCATACAGCGAGTCCATGCGGTTGGCGCGCATCAGGAAGCGCACGCCGAGCCGCACGGCGTCCTCCACCCGCGCATCCCACAGCGCGGCGACCGCCGGCGACACCACGCCGGGCACCACGTCCTCCAGCGGTATGGGGCAGGCGAGCACGGGGGCGAAATCGGCGATGACGCAGTAGCCGCCGGTGACGTGCAGGGTGATCTCGCCACAGGGATTGGTGGTGGCGGGGAAGTCCGACTCGGCCGCGCGGCGGGTGAGTTCCGCCAATAGCGGGGCCGCCGCGTCCACCTGGTAGCGCGCGCTGCGGAAGCTGCGCCCGTCATGATCCACCGGCCGGTCGCGCGCCACGCCGGTGCGGTGGTCCTCCAGCCGGTCGCCGTTGATGAAGCCCGGCTCGCCGTTCACCCAGGCGCAGCGAGTCGCCTCCTGAAACACCGCGACGGCGTGGCGGGTGAGCGGATCTGTCGAGTCGCCGCTGCGCACGCGCTGCCAGAACTCGGCATCGACCATGACCGAGTTGTTGGCGGTCCATAGCCCGCCCGCTTCCTTGGCGCGGATGAAGCGCAGCACACCGGGGTCGCGCCAGGACTTGGTGGCCATCCGCGCAGCCCGCCGTGCGCCGCCCACCTGCACCTCCATCGACAGGTAATGGTCGAGCCGCAGCGATTGCTCCCAGCGCTCCATCGACGACTCGGACCGCGCCGGCGTGATCACATGCTCACGGATGTTGAGGAAGGCCCGCAGCAGCGACACCGGGCCGGAGGCCGGCCGCCCCTGCATGCCGCGAATCGGCGAGCCGGCAGGACGGATCGCGGAGAAGTCCAGCACCAGCGTCCGATCGCGTTCGCCGCGGAACGCCATCGCCTCGAGCAATTCCACGGCCTTGGCCCAGCCCTCGCGGCTGTCCTCGATGCAGTAGTGAACGGCACCCGGCGGGGCGGCGGCCAGGTTGTCCAGCAGTTCACGGGCCAGGAACGCCCGGACCGCGGCCGCATTGGCGGGCAGGCCGAGCTCGTCGGCGAAGCGCGACAGGTCGTGGACCGGGTGATCCGGGTGGTCCGGCGACAGGTGCAGCAACAGCGTCGGCGCCTGCGCCCAATCCACCGCCATCAGCGAGTCGTCGTAGCTGCGGCCGACACCGGAGCCGTTCAGCAGCAGATAGAACTTGGCGAAAGAGGCCGCGGCGGTGGCGCAGTTGGTGAACACCTCCATGTTGCGCGACGGTTGGTCGGCGTCGCCATGCTGGAGATGCCGGCCCGAGGTGAGCAAGGCGCCGGTCGCAATGGCGTTACGCAGCCGCGCCTGCTCCTGGCGGGAGCGGGCGTCGGCCAAGCCGAGCAATGCGATGTTGCCTTCGGCCACCCGGTCGGCGACTCGGCCGAAGCACTCCTGGTCCTCGGGGCGGAACACGGTCCGACGGGCGACCGCGACGCCCATGCCCGGATCGAGTTTCCGGGCCGGTAGCGGCGCCTCGCCGAACGCTGAGCCTGGCAGGTCGCGGAGGCTGAGAGTGGCTAGCCGGACGATGTCGCCATCCATGTCGGTATGTCCTGCCGTTCGATCCCTACTATATGTAGTCGATCGAGGGTGGGCAGGCAACTAAATACTGGAGTCCTGGGCGAAGTGAAGGGGGCACAAAAAGCAGCTCCCCCTCCCCTTGAGGGAGGGG
>JBEKNT010000127.1:0-16263 GCA_049522565.1 Acetobacteraceae bacterium | reverse complement strand
GGCCACCCACGACTTTGCTGCGTGCAACGAAGCAAAGTCGTGGGCGGCCGGCTTTCGCCGGCCATGACGCAAAGGGGCGGCCAGGGGGGTCGATCCGTCAGAGTCACTGCTCTAGCGAACTGCGGTTTCCAGGGCGTAGCGGCGACAGTGCTCGAGGTATGCGGCTTCGTGGCTGGCGACCAGGGCTACGATGCTCGACCATAACCATGAGGGCGCATCCAGTTGTTTCGACCGGCTGCGGCCAAGCTCGGCGCTCCATTTCTGGCGCGTCGGCGCGTCCATCTGCGCTCTGTGCGCCTTGCCCACAACAAGCGCCAGGAAACGCGCGGCTTTCATCGCTTCCTCTCGCGTGAACCGGTCGATTTCCAGCTTGAGGTCCTGCGGCAGCAACTCGCGCACGAACACCGATTGTTCCATCAACGGCTCCGCTACCATGCGCTCGCCCAAATAGGGGGACAGGTGGCGTGCGCCTTCCACCACGCGTTCCGCGTTGTCCCTGGGCATTTTGACCTTCGCATGTCGGGGGGCCGCTGCCTGAACGGCCTCCTTCACGTCCATCAGGCAAAGGCTGGCCTCTCTGGACTGCTTACCGATGACCTTGAGAAGGACGGCGAAGCGGAGCCGCCCCAGGGAGCTGCAGCCCTTAACCCAGTACGCGGCATCGCGCACCTCGACGACCGCATCGTCGTCCCGCGACCGCAGGGAGGTCGCGAGCCTGCGCAGCCGCTCGGTGTCGAACAGCCGCTCGACGGATCGCCGTTCCGCCACGGATAGCGGCCAGAATCGTTTGCCAAGCGGGAATGCCGGCTTACCGTCCTCGATGCTGTCTCCGGCGAGTTGCTTCCAGGTCCGTTTCGTCGCCTTCCGCAGCACAACCCGGACGGCTTCCGGTCGGTGGTCGTTCAGGTCGAGAGCCGCGACATCCTCGCTCAGAGCAGCATTGTAGCCCTCGATGATTTGCTCAAGCATCCTGGCCGTCGTGACGCCGGGCAAATCCGATCCGCGCGCCGCCATGGCAAGCGACAAACCAAGCCGGATCAGATCATGGGCTGGATTGCCGATCACTGTCTGGTCCAGGTCGCGGATCTCGATGGCAATCTCGCCGTCCTCATTGGCGACCGGCCCGAGGTTTCCGACGTGGCAGTCCCCGCAGATCCAGATCGGCGGCCCTTCGGGCGCGGCGCGGCCTTCCGCGCTCTCCAGCCACTCGTAGAATTTGGCGGTGCTCCCTCGGACATACGCCTGGGCCGAACGCGCCATTTTCAGATTCCGACGCTCGACCAGAATGGATTGCCGATCGTGCGGATGCTTAGGGAAGCGCGCTGACGTTTTCACTTGAACCGGCATTCTGCCACACGTCCCTTCACCCCGCTCACGCCCGCCGCAGCAGGAACAGCCCCTGCTCGCCGAACAGGTTGGCGATCCGTGGAAACCGCCGCCACGGCCCGCGCCGCCCGGCATCGTCGGCGGCCAGCCATTGCTCCACGACGTAGCCCTCCTGCGCGCACAGGTCGAAGAAGTCGCGGATCGTGCAGGGATGGATGTTGGGCGTCTCGTACCAGGGCCGGTCCCAGGTCGGCGTCATCGGCATGCGCCCGGTGCTGAGCAACTGCCAGCGCACCAGCCAGTGGCCGAAATTGGGAAAGCTGACCACCGCGCGGGTGCCGATGCGCAGCATCTGGCGCAGCACGGCGCGGGGACGCTCCACCGCTTGCAGCGTGCGCGACAGCACGACGTAGTCGAACCCGCCGTCCGGGTAGTGCGCCAGGTCGATATCGGCGTCGCCGTGCATCACCGGCAGTCCCTGTGCCACGGCGCGGATGACTTCCGCCATGTCGATCTCGATGCCGCGGGCGTCGCAGCCCTTGGTGCGGAACAGGTAGTCGATCAACTCGCCATCGCCGCAGCCGATGTCCAGCACGCGGGTGCCGGGCGCGATCATCCCGCCGATCAGCCGCAGATCGACCCGCATGTTCTTGGCGACGAAACGGATGGGGTCGTGCGTGCTCATTGGCAAGGTTGGCCGGGTGCGGTTGTGCCGTGGGTGGTGGGCGGGTTCTCCCCGACCGGGAGCGGCAATGCAACTGCGCGCCGGCGGTGGGGCGCGGCGGCGGGTGGCGCCGCGTTGTTACACCGCCTCGGCCGTCAGGCGGCGCGGCGCGGCGCAGCAGCTACAGCCGCCGGGATGCATGCGTTGCTGCGGCATCGCCGCGGCCTGCGGGCTGGCATTGCCGCCGAGCGCCGGGGCGGTGAGCAGACGCGGCGCCAGGTCGCCACAGGTCGGGCAGGGCTGCGGCCGGGCAAACTCAGCCATCGGGTAGCTCTCGCTGAACGGGCCGCAGGTGTCGCAGCCGTAGTCGTAGGTGGGCATCGATACCTCGTGATGCGGATCGGTCCGAGACGGGATATTGCCATCAATCGTGGCTGCCGGTCCAGCTTGGGCGCGCGGAGCCAGTCGTCGGTCGCATCGCGGAAGCCGCGGACTTCGGCGCCGCAGTAACCGTGTTTCGCGCGGGCGGCGCGCCGGGCGGCTCGGCGAGCCGTTCGTGCTTCGTCAGGCACGGGATTGCTTCGTCGCTGCGCTCCTCGCAAGAAACAACTCCCCCTCCCCTCGTGGGAGGGGGAGCCGCCTTATCTCCGGCGACCTCCACAGTTTCATTCAGGGCGGGTCGTCCGCCAGCCGGCTGGCAACTCGCAATGACACCTGAGGCCGGGCAACCAACGTCAGAGCCAGAACACTAGGTAGTTTCCGAATCTATCGTCGAAGGTCGGTCGGCGCGTACCATCCGCGTACCTGGGTGAATGGAGCAATCCATTCGCTCATTTGCCTATTGCAGGAGTTGGCGATGCCAGAGACCCCGCGCAGGATGACCACGGAATTCGGCAATCCTGTCGCCGACAACCAGCACTCGCTCACCGCCGGGCCGCGCGGGCCCGTGTTGATGCAAGACTTCGCGCTCATCGAGAAGATGGCGCATTTCAACCGGGAACGTGTTGCGGAGCGCGTGGTCCATGCAAAAGGCTACGGCGCCCATGGCACTTTCACGGTCACCGGCGACATCAGCCGCTACACCAGGGCCAAACTGTTCTCGAAGATCGGCAACACCTGTCCGATGTTCGCCCGCTTCTCTACCGTCGGCGGTGAGGCCGGGTCGGCGGACGTGGCGCGAGACCCGCGCGGCTTCGCGATGAAGTTCTACACCGAGGAGGGCAACTGGGACCTGGTGGGCAACAACACGCCCGTCTTCTTCGTGCGAGACGCGATCAAGTTCAGCGACTTCATCCATACCCAGAAGCGTGACCCCGGGACTCACCTGAAGCCGCATTGGCGCCGATGGGACTTCTGGGGTCTGTCGCCAGAGGCCGTGCACCAGGTGATGATCCTTTACTCGGATCGCGGCACCCCGGTCTCGGCGCGCTTCATGCACGGTTTCGGCAGCCACACCTTCAGTTTCTGGAACGCCGACGGCGAACGGTTCTGGGTCAAGTTTCACCTCGTGACCCAGCAGGGGATCCGCAATCACGCCGACGCTGAAGCGACCCGGCTCATGGGCGAGAATCCGGACAGCTCCACCGAGGACCTGCACGATGCCATCGGTCGCGGCGAATTTCCGCGCTGGACCATGAAGGTGCAGGTCATGCCGGAGCGGGAGGCCGACACCTATCAGTGGCATCCGTTCGACCTGACCAAGGTTTGGCCGCACGCCGACTATCCGCTGATCGAGGTCGGCACGATGGAACTGAACCGAAACCCGGAGAACTACTTCGCCGAGGTCGAACAGGCAGCGTTCGAGCCCAGCAACGTCGTGCCGGGAATCGGCTTCAGCCCGGACAAGGTGCTGCAAGCCCGCGTGCTGTCCTACTCGGATGCGCACCGCTACCGGATGGGCGCCAACTACCACCAGGTTCCAGTCAACCGACCGCTCGCCGCCGCGGCAACCTACAATCGGGACGGCACCCTGCGCGTCGACGGCAACGGCGGCGGTGCGGTCGACTACGAACCCAACTCCTTCGATGGGCCGGCCGAGGACCCGACAGTCAAGGAACCCGCGCTGCGCATCGATGGGGCCGGTGACCGGTATCGCGGCTTCCCCTGCGACGACGAAGACTACTATGGGCAGCCGCGCATGCTGTGGGAGAAGGCGCTCGACGACATTGGGCGGCAGCACCTGGTCGAGAACATTGTTGCCAGCATGAGCAATCCCGCAATCGGCCTGGCAGATCCGCGACCGATCCAGGAACGGATGCTGGCGCACTGGTACAAGGTCCACCCGGACTTCGGTCGCCGGGTTGCCGAGGGGCTTGGCCTGGCCGGGGTCCGCAAGGCGGCCGAGTAGGTCTGCGGGTAACGATCGGCCGCTCATCTGCCGGCCCTGAACGGCCCGGCTGCGCGGGCTTTGGGACGCGGCCGGGAGCGCGCCCGGACGCATCGGCCTGGCAATGAGACCATGGCTTGGGCGGTTGAGGTTTTCTCAATTGCTGCCGACGCGAGCCGAATCGCTGACCACCACCGGCTCGCGCCCGGTCGCAACTGCTCCGCGCCAACGCCAGGCCAATGCGAGACCGCCCAGGGTAATCGCACCGAACACCGTCAGCCGCAGTCCCAGCCGCAGCACTGAGCCATCCGGTGGCCCGATATCCGCCGGCATGGCGACCGCCGCCGCCAGCCCGGCGACCGTGACCCCCGCCATCGCCAAGCCGGCGCGCAGCGGGCGCAGCAGCCCGGTGCCGACCGCGCGGCCGTTCACCCACAGCGAATACGGCACCACCAGCATCTGCGCACCGCACCAGACCAGCACCGCCTGCATCGCGCTGCCCGGCCGCAGCCACGCCACGCCGGCCAGGGTAGCCAGCAGGCACGCCACGTTGCCGGCCAGCGCGCGCCCGGTCTGGCCTCGGGCGACCACCGCGACTCCGGCGGGAAACATCAGCATGAGCACTGCCATCAGCGCGATCAGCGGCTCCGCCGCCAGTCCGGACGGGGCCCAGGCCGGCCCAAGCAATCGGCCAACCACGGGCGGCAGGCACAGCGCCATCACCCCGCACAGCGGCAGCATCGCGGTACTGCTGCGCGCGAGCAATCGGTCCGCCGCGGCGCGCAAGGCTGGCGCGTCGTGCTGGCGCTCCGCCAGCACCGGCAGCATCAGCCGCCACAACGCGGTGGAACACAACTCGCGCGCGGTATCGACCAGGCGGAACGCCATGTGGGTCTCGCCCAGCGCGGTCGCTCCGGCGGTGCCGCCGAGCAATAGCGCGAACAGCCGATAGCGCGCGGTCAGCACCAGGGTGCTGGCGGTCAGCGGCAGGCCGACACGCAGCAGGGCGCGCACCGGCGGCCAGCACCACACCGCGCGGGGCCGCCAGCCGGCACCCAGCAGCAGCGCCAGCGCGCCGGCGGCCGAGGTGACGACCTGTTGCAGCACCGGCGCCCAGGCCCCGGCGCCGCCCAGCGCCGCCACCACCCCCGCAGCGGTGCCGAGGCCCTGGCCGATGATCGCTCGGCCGGCGAGCACGCGATAATCGCGTCGCCGCGTCAGCAGCCCCTGCACCACCCCACCGGCGCCGACCAGCGGCAACGACGTCCCCAGCAGGGCGGACATCGCGACCAGCCGGGGGTCCGCCAGACTGGCGGCGACCAGCCAGCCAGCCCCGGCCTGGAGCATGCCGCACAGCGCGCCCACCGCGACCGAGGCCCAGAACGCGCTGGCCGCCATGACGTCGTCCACCGCGGCGCGCTGCACCAGAGCGTCGGCGAACAGGGCATTGACCCCCACCCACAGGATGATGTGCAGGGCAACGGCGGCGGCGCCGATGCCGAACTCGCCCGGGCCGATCAGCCGGGCGACGACGAAGGCCGAGGCGAAGGACAGCGCGCCGGCAACGCCGGCCTCCAGGCCGGACCAGAACACGTTGCGGGTCGCCGCCGGGGTCATGCCGCGGTGGCGCGCTTGCGTGCCAGTGCGATGCCACCCAGCAGTGCCACCGCGGGGGCCAGCAGCATGACCCGGCTGCCGTAGCGGTGATGCGGCGTGGAGAACCCGCCGGCGATGAAGGCATTGGCCAGCACCGCGAGCAATACCACCGCGGCAAACCCTGCCGCGACGTGGCGGCGGCACAACGCCACGATCAGGACGATGCCACAGCCGGCGATACCGCCCAGGGCGACGACCGCGTGCAGCGCCTGCATCCACTCCGGCACGGCGAGCCGGTTGTTGGTCTGGCGGGCGACGGCGTAGGCGGCGCGCTCGAAGCGTGGAAAATCGCGCCGGATCCAGGGGGTCACAGTGGTGGGGCAGGCGTGCAGCTCGTCGCCGCTGGTGAAGCGGCCGAGCTGCACGATGCCATTGCTCAGCCAGGCGTGCAGCTCGGTTTCGGGTTCCGCGCGCAGCCCCGCGGCGATGATGGCGTCGGCCTCGGTGGACACGACCTTATGGCCGCCGGCCAGGATGACGGGACTGTCGGGCCACCACAGGAACTCGTCGGACGTCGCCGGAAAGCGGTCAAGGAACCCGCACAGCCGCCAGCCGGCGGCAGGGCAGTCGCGGCGCAGCGCATCCATCCCGGGGCCGTCGTAGATCACCCGTGCCAGGATGAACACGTTGCCATAGGGGAACAGCGCCACGCGGCCATGACCGATGAGATTGACCGAGACCAGCGCGGTCATCGCCAGCAGCGGCGGCGCGGCCAGGATCGCCAGTCCCCGGTGGCCGAGCGGCGCGGCGGCGCCCAGCCCCCGGCGCAGCGGCGTCAGCGCCAGCAGCAGGGCGAGCGACAGGACCACGCTGGATTGCTGCGCGGCGATCATGAAAGCGGCGAACAGCAGCAGCCAGACATGCTCCCGCCGCGACAGTCGCTCCGGCGTGAAGAGCAGCAGCGCCAGCACCAGGATCAGCAGCGGCGTGAACACGTCCGGCATAAGCTGCGAGGCGAACCACGGCAGCGCGGTGGCCACGGAGAGCAGGGCGACGAAAGGCAGCAGCCACCAGGAGGAGATCGCCGGCAGCAGGACTCGGCGCGCCAGGTGCAGGGTGTGCGTGGTCAGCAGGGACTGGGCGGCGATGGCCGGCCAGGTGGTCAGCGTCAGGTGCAGCGGGAACAGGAACAGGCTGTAGAAGACCGGACGGTCCCAGCCGAGATAGCGGTGCACCGCCTGCGAAAGGTAAGTGCCGGTGTCGTCGAATACGATCGGGTAGCCGTTCAGCAGCGCCGGCCACAGCAGCAAGGCGGCCGACAGGACGATGGGGGCGACTGCCGACAATTTCTCCCGCTGCGTGGGTTGCGGCCGTGACGTGGGCACAGGCCGCGAAGCTGTTCGGTCGGGCGCGCGCGGTGAGGCGGCCGCGGCTGGCACGGTCTCCACACGCTGCCACAAGCCCGGATCGCCGGCCATGGGCGCATCGTGCGCGGCAACAGGTGAAGAAAGGTTTTACGCGGCGGCCCGATCGCCCTCACTCACCGGCTTCGCTCGGCGACCCCAGGGTCAAGCGCCCGGGGGCATGCCTCTCCCGCGCAGCGGGAGAGGCATTGTTGTGGATGAACCCGCCGGACTGGCGGTGCCATAGGCGCGCATAGACCCCGCCCGCCGCGAGCAATTCGCGATGGCTGCCGGTCTCGACGATGCGTCCGCGATCCAGCACGACCAGGCGGTCCATGCGCGCAATGGTGGACAGGCGGTGCGCGATGGCGATGACCGTGCGGCCCTCCATCAGCGTATCGAGCTGGCCCTGGATCGCCGCCTCCACCTCGGAATCCAGCGCCGAAGTCGCCTCGTCGAGCACCAGGATCGGCGCGTCCTTCAGGATCACCCGTGCCAGGGCGATGCGTTGCCGCTGCCCGCCGGACAGCTTTACGCCGCGCTCGCCGACATGCGCGTCGTAGCCGTTACGGCCGTGCCAATCCTGCAAGCCCAGGATGAACTCCTCCGCCTCGGCCCGCCGCGCGGCATCGACGATCATCGGCTCGGTGGCGTCGGGCCGGCCGTAGCGGATGTTGTCGCGGATCGAGCGGTGCAGCAGCGAGGTATCCTGCGTCACCATGGCGATCTGCGCGCGCAGGCTCTCCTGCGTGACGCCGGCGATGTCCTGGCCGTCGATCAGGATTCTCCCCCGTTCCGGGTGGTAGAAATGCAGCAGCAGGTTCACCAGGGTGGATTTTCCCGCGCCGGACGGGCCGACCAGGCCGACGCGCTCGCCGGGCGCAATGGTCAGGTCGATGCCGTGCAGCACCGCCAGACGGGCGCCGTCCGGATCCGGCACGCGCAGCCGGCCGTAGTCGAAATGCACGTGGTCGAAGCGGATCTCTCCCCCGGTCACGCGCAGCGGCACGGCGTCCGGCGCGTCCGGCATTTGCCGCGGCACCGCGATGGAGCGCATGCCGTCCTGCACCGTGCCGATATTCTCGAAGATCGCGGTGACGCTGCGCGCCACCCAGCCGGCGATGTTGGTGAGTTGCCAGGCCAGCGGCATCGCCGTCGCCACGGCGCCCAGCGCGATGCGCCCGGCGCTCCATTGCCAGATCGCGACCCCGGCCGTGCTGACGATCAACGACGCATTCATCACCGCCAGGATCATGATGTAGCCGGTGATCATCCGGGTCTGGTCGCGAAACGCCGTGGTGTGGTCGTCGATCGCCTCGCGCACCCAGACGTCCTCGTCGTGCGCGCGGGCGAACAGCTTGACCGTGAGGATGTTGGTGTAGCTGTCCACCACGCGGCCGGTCAGGTTCGAGCGCATCTCCGACACCCGGCGGGAGCGTTCGCGCAGCCGCGGCACGACGCAGCGCAGCATGACGGCATAGCCGGTGAACCACAGCAGGATGGGCGGTGTCAGCCGCCAGTCGATCGAGACCAGCAGCAGCAGCGCGCTGCTGCCGTAGACCACGATGTACCAGCCGGCGTCGAACGTCATCACCAGGCTTTCACGCAATGCCGGCCCGGTCTGCATGACGCGGTTGGAGATGCGTCCGGCGAAGTCGTTCTGGAAGAACGTCCAGCTCTGCCGCACCACATGCCAGTGGTTCTGCCAGCGGATCAGGTTCGACAGGCCGGGATTGACGATCTGGTTGAGCAATACCGCGTAGCTGAGGAACACCGTGGGGCGGATCAGCAGCAGCACGGTCGCCATGAAGGCGAACTGCGGCCAGGTCTCGGGCAGCAGCGAGGCGGGCGTGTGGGTAGACACCAGCGAGACGGTGCGGCCGATGAACGCCGGGACTGCGGCGTCCAGCACCGCGATCAGGCCGCCGCAGATGAACAACGCGACGGCGAGCCATTTTTCCTGGCGGATGAAATGCCAATAGAAGCGCAGCAACCCGGAGCCCTGGTCTGCGCCGGCCGCGCGGCCCTGCTCTGCGCCGGCGCCGAGGCTTGCCTCGCGGCTTGACCCCGGGGCCGGGGGTTCCTCCGGCGGGCGGGCCGTCGGATCGAGCAGGGATTCGGCGAAGCGGAGCATGGACCAGCGGTGAACCTGTGAGGGCCGCTCGTCAATCATGCACCCGGGGAAGCGGCCAGGGGATGGCCGGACCGCCCCGGTCGGCCGCATAGCGGGCAGCCGACCAGGTCGGGCTGGACGATTACGCCCAATGGCCGGGGACCCAGTAGCCGCCCTGCCAGTGCGGCGGCACCCAGAGGCGCTGGGGCGGCGGCGCGTAATAGGCGACCGGCGGCGGAGCGTAGTACGCGGGCGGCGGGACATAGACCGGCGCCGGCGCGACCACGACGGGCGGCACCCAGAGGCCGATACCGATGCCTGGACCGCGCCACCATGCATGCGCCTGGCCGGGCATGGCCGCCACGCCGAGCGCGGCAAGTCCGGCAATGGCGCTGATGGCGCCGAGACGCTTCGATGTGAGCATGATGAACCTCCTTCGGCATGTTGCGTGGCCTGATACCAGACGGCGTAAAGGTCGACTCACCGGTCCGCGCCCGTCGCCATGGCGGGCCCCGGGTCAAGTGCCCGGGGGGCGGCATGACGATGGTGGCGCCGAGGCGGGGTCAAACTTTTCGCCGGTCGATATGGCAGATAGGGCGGACGTGTTTCTGCCATGTATCCGGATTGTAAAAGTCGCGCGCTGGTGGCCGGGTCAGGACGGCTTCCGCCGGTGCGGCGGGTGCGTAACGGGGGCCGTAGATGCTGCCGCATTCGGCGAGGATTCAGCAGGTTCGTAGCGCTTCCCCACCGTGTGTCGCCACTCGTCGAGAATTCGATACTGCTTCGCCAGGGATCGGTACGCGGCCGCAAGTTTTGGATCGGTCGCCCTCTCGGCGAAGCTTTCAAAGCGCTTCGACAGACTGACATATTCCCAATGCTCGTCCATGTCGCCGTCGCCCGACATCCGCACTGGATAACGCGCTTCGGCGTAGCCGGGTTGCCTGCCGGATTCTCTTTCGAGAGAAGGAGGGTTGGGGGCATACGAAAACGGCATGCATCCGCGGTTGCATGGCCCTGGTTTACTGAGCCCCGGCGCGTTCAATATCGCTCGCTCCGCGCGTGGGACCCGCGGTGGCCCGCAACCAGAGGCAGGGGCTGTGCCGGGCCGCTACCTGCCCTCGAATTCAATCACACGAAGGCCCGCGGGGAAGTCTGTTCGGAAAGCGTCCGGGAACTGCGACGCCAGCCTTGCATGCAAAGCCGCCAGGTCACCGGCGTTGATTTCCAACTGATCCTCGACCACCCACACGCGCCGGGTGTCCCGGGTGAAACCGGCAACGTCCGCGAGCGGTATGGCGGGCACCGTATCGAGCGGGCGGTATTCCGCGTTGCGGCCGAGGTTGACGCTGCGCCAGTCGGTTGTATCGGTCCGCCAATAGAACCGCGTCGACCATTCGGCGTATGCCGGCCAGAACAGGACAGCCTCCTGACCGGCGACGTGAGTCGCAAGAAACGCGCCGATCTTGTTCCATGGCTCTTTTGGCGCCTGGTAGGCACTCTGGTTCCAGGGCCCCTTGGACTCCCGATAAACGTAGCTGTCGGCCGGCAGCAGCAACAATACGATGGCGGCCACCATCACCACCGATGCGAGACGTCCGGGCTTCCAGCGCTCCGAGGCGAAACCGTAAGCCAGCGCGACCATGGGAAGGGCGAACATCATCAGGATGTAGTGCTCGAAAATCGGCCGTATCTCGCTGAGCGCGAAGAAAAGCAGAGGCAGTGTCAATAGCGCGATGATAATGCCGCGACGTTCGGCTCCCCGGCGCAGACCGGCGATGCATCCCAGGAGCAAGAGCCAGCCGACAATGACGGTTGGCGTCGCATCGACGATCAGGGCGAACGGAGTGTCGGCGTGAAATGGCGGGGTGTACTTGTCGAGAAAGACATAAAGGCTGCGTCCGACGGCCTGCGAGAAATCGATGCGCTGAAGCCAGTAGTAGCCGGTATTCGCGCGGGCGATCCGGTAAAGCAGGACCATCCAGCGTGCAAAGCCCGCGACAACCAGCAGGTTGAGCGCGATCCAAAGCGGTACGGCCCGCAGCCGCAGGCGACCCGTCAGCAGCAGAGTTACGAACATGACTGAAGGTATGAAGAGCCCCACAAATCCGGTGCTGTGCGCGTGGAGCAGCAGAATCGCGCTCGCCACATAGCCGGCCGCGTTGACCAGGAACGGCCGGCTTTTGAGCGTCGCCCCCACGTCGTGGGGCTCCTGCGATGAGGCTGCAAGTAGCGTGAACAGCCTGACCGTAAAGCCCAGCAATGCGATCAGCAGGAAGACGACCAGGACCTCCGACTTGGCATAGCGGGAAAACTCGATGTGAGCCGGGGAAGCCGCGATGCAGGCGGCACCAATCGCCGCCACGCGATTGCTGAAGCAACCACCAAGCAGAAAGTAGAAAAGTGGTACGCTGAGCGTGCCGATGATCACACTGGGTAGGCGAACCGTAACCTCTGACGGCATCACACCGATCACATCGAGGAACGCGTTCCAGAAATGGTGCAGGGTATAGAATAGCGGAGGATGAATACCTGTCAGGGCGAGGTCCGCACTCCATAGCCGCCCGAGACTTTCATTGCCCAACCAGTAGACGACGGTCTCGTCTCGCCAGAGCGGCTGGTCGCCCAAATGGTAGAACCGCAGTGCGAAGCCCAGCAGGGTCAGGACAGCGCATGTCGCAGCCGGCGCAAGGGAAAAGCCTGCGGACCGATGAGGCATGCCGACGCCGGCGACATCGGACGCGATGCAATGCGCGGTGACAAGCCGCCTGCTGAAACCTTCGGCCAAAAGGGTGATGTCAGGGAAAATGCAGTGCCGTGTCCACGCTGGAGCATCAAGGCAACGTCGCAAGCGGCTGGTTAGAGGGCCGTTTCACGGCAAACGGGTCGCATGGCCATGGCGGAACAGTTTCAAGCAGGCGCGCCGCACCGGATGGCATAGCAACCGTGCGAATGATTGCCTCTCGGCTGGCGCACCCAGGTCGCCCCAACCGTCATGGCCGGGTGAAGCCCCATAGGCATCGGGATAAGCGGCCAACCGGGGAGAATCTTTCGTCGCACCGGTGCTCTCCTCGCGCTTTGCGCAAGGGGAAAGTCTCCATCCTACTCCGCCGCCATCCGCGGCTGTTCCGCCATCGCCGCGGCGCGTTGCAAATCGACCGACAGCAGCCGCGACACCCCGCGCTCCTGCATTGTCACGCCGTACAGCCGGTCCATCCGCGCCATGGTCAGCGGATGGTGCGTCACCACCAGGAACCGCGTGCCGGTCTCCCGCACCACGTCCTCGAGCAGGGTGCAGAAGCGCTCCACGTTGGCGTCGTCGAGCGGCGCGTCAACCTCGTCCAGCACGCAGACCGGCGCCGGATTGCAGCGGAACACCGCGAAGATCAGCGACAGCGCGGTCAGCGCCTGTTCGCCGCCGGACAGCAGAGACAGCGTCGCCAGCTTCTTGCCTGGCGGCTGGGCGTAGATTTCCAGCCCCGCCTCCAGCGGATCGTCGGAGCCGACCAGCGCCAGGTGCGCCCGGCCGCCGCCGAACATCCGGGTGAACAGCGCCTGGAAATGCTGGTCCACCTGCTGGAACACCGCGTTCAGCCGCTCGCGCCCCTCACGGTTCAGGTGGCCGATCGAGCCGCGCAGCTTGGCGATCGCCGTGGCGAGTTCCTCACGCTCGGTGGCCAGCGTGGCGAGACGCTTTTCCACCTCGTCGGCCTCGACATCGGCCCGCAGGTTCACCGGGCCCATCTCCTCGCGTTCCTTGAGCAATCGCTCCAGGCGGCGGCGAGCCTTCTCCTCCGTCTCCGGCGACAGGTCGGCCGGCGGGTCGGGCAAGGCGGGGTCCACCCCGAGCCGCTCCAGGATGCGTTCGGCGACGGTGCCCCAGGCCTGGTTCGCCTGCGCCGCGGCACCTTCCGCGCGCACCACGTTCTCCCGGGCCGTCCCCAGCGCCGCTTCGGCGGCCCGCGAGGCGCGATCCGCCTCGGTGGCGCGGCTGGCGGCCGCGGTCAGCGCCGCCGCGGCGCGGCGATGCGTGGCCTCGGCCGCGCCCAGCGCTTTCACCGCCTCGGCACGACGGTCGGCGATCTGCGCCGGCGCCGCCGCCAGCGCCGCATGCTCTCCCGCCGCCTCGGCGCAGCGCGCCTCCAGATCCGTCACCCGGGACGCGGCGTCGCGCGCCCGCTGCTGCCAGTCAGCGCTTTCGGTGGCGATGCGTTCGCGGCGTTGCGTGCGGGCCGCATGCTCGCGCGCCAGCGTCTCCACGGCCGTCCGCGCCGCCTGCTCCCTGGCCCGCGCGGCGCTGAGCGCGGCGCGCGCCCGATCCACCGCCGCGCGCAACGCTGCCAGGTCGGGCAACGCCGCATGCGCCTCGCGCGCCCGCGCCAATCCCGCCTCAGCCTCATCCCGGTCGGCCGACAAATGCGCAATCTGCTGCTCCACCGCGGCGAGACGCGCCGTGGCGGCCTCCGCCTGGTTGCGCAGTTGGGCCAGCGCAGCGACGGCACGCTGCAAGCGTTGCTCCGCGTCGCGCCGTGCCGCCCGGCAGCGTTGCTCCGCCGCGGCGGCATCCTGCGCCGCTTTCTCGGCCTCCTCCCGCCGCGTCCGCGCCGCCTCTACGGCGCGAACCGCAAACGCCAGTTGCTCGCGCAACGTCGTCAACCGGTTGCGCTGCCGCAGCCGCACCGCGGCCTGGGTGGGGGTACCGGCGTGAATGGTATAGCCGTCCCAACGCCAGATAGCGCCGCTGCGTGAGACCAATACCTGGCCCGGTGCCAAAGCGGACTGCTGTCCCTCGCCGATAGCTTCGTCTTCCACCAGACCGATTTGCGACAGAGCCCGCGCCAGGGCCGGCGGCCCCTGCACCAGCGAGGCCAGCGCAACCGCCCCCTCCGGCAAGGCCGGCGGCGGGTCGAACGCCGGCAGCACACGCCAGTGCCGCGCCGCATCCGGATCCAGCGCCGAGGTCAGCTCCTCGCCCAGCGCCGCACCGAGCGCCGTCTCCAGCCCATCCGGCACCACCAGGGCATCGACCATCGGCGGCCAGCGCTCGCCATCCTTGACCGCCAGCACTTCCGCCAACGCCTGCGCCTCGGCTGCGAGCTTCGCGCGCGTCGAGTCGGCACTGGATTCTCCCGCCCGCGCCGCCGCCAGCGCCGCCGCTGTGGCCGCCCGGACCTGTTCGATCTGCTCCAGCGCATCGCGGAACTCCGCCAGCGCCGTCTCGGCCGCCGATTGCTCATGCTGCGCCACGTCCAGCCGCGCCAGATCGACCTGCTGGGCGCCAATCCGCGCGCGTTCCTCCTGCAACCGGCCGAATTGCTCAGCCACCCGCCGCGACCGTTGCTCGGCCTGCAACAGCATCTGCGAGGCGGTCTGCACGCGCGCATTGGCCTCCGCCGCCGCCTCGGTCGCGCGGTTGGTATCGGCCTCGGCCAACCGCACCGCTTCCGCCGCCTCGGCCGCCTCCGACGCGGCGGCGACGGCCCGCGCTGCATGTCCGGCATCCGCCTCCGCCAGGGTCGCGGCCTCGGCACCCAGCCGCTGTTCGGCGGCGGCGGCATCACGGCGCAATTGCTCCGCATGCGCCAAGTCGCGGCGAAGCTGGTCCAGCCGCCGCACCGCATCGGCCAGTGCCGCGCGAGCCCGGCCCTCCTCCGCCGCAAGCTGCTCCTGCACCACCCGGTGGCGCTCCAGGCTGGTGCGGGCGACCGCCTCGCTGTCCCGCAATGACGGCAACGCGGCGGCGGCTTCCGCGGCGAGGGCACCTGCCGCGATGGCGGTCTCGGTCGCCGCGGCCACCGCCTGCCCGGCGTCGTGCAGCGCCGCCTGCGCTGCCGCCCGTGCCGTCTCCACCCGGGCGCGCTGGATCGCCAGCAGGTCGGCCTCGGCCGCGCGGATCGCGCCGGAGATGTTGCGGTAGCGGCTGGCCTGGCGCGCCTGCCGCTTCAAGCCGGCGAGCTGCGTCTCCAACTGGCCGCGCAGGTCCTCGGCGCGTGCCAGATTCGCCTCGGCGGCGCGCAGCTTCAACTCGGCCTCGTGCCGGCGGGCGTGCAGGCCGGTGATGCCGGCGGCTTCCTCCAGCACGGCGCGACGGTCTTCCGGCCGGGCGGCGACCAGCGCGCCGACGCGGCCCTGGCTCACCATGCCGGAGGCGCGCGCGCCGGACGCCAGGTCGGCGAACAGGGTCTGCACGTCGCGCGCCCGCACCTCGTGGCCATTCACCCGGTAGGTGCTGCCCGAGCCTCGCTCGATCTGCCGGCTGATCTGCAATTCCGCTTGCTCATGGAACGGCGGCGGCACCGCGCCGGCGGTCTCGTCCAGGAACAGCGTCACCTCGGCGATGTTGCGCGAGGCGCGGGCGGTGGTGCCGGCGAAGATCACGTCGTCCATCTCGCCGCCGCGCAGGCTGCGGGCGCTGTTCTCGCCCATCGCCCAGCGCAACGCCTCCACCACGTTCGACTTGCCGCAGCCGTTCGGGCCGACGACGCCGGTCAGCCCGGGCATGATCTCGACGCTGACCGGCTCGGCGAAGCTCTTGAACCCGGCGATGCGCAGGCGGCGGAAGCTGACGGGCAAAGGCGTACTCCTGTCACTGGCGGCCTGTCTCCCCCTCCCCTTGTGGGAGGGGGTTGGGGGGAGGGGTCCGTGCCGCGTCGGGGGGCCCCCCCCCCCCCCCCCCCCCCCCCCCGGGGGGGGGCGGGGGGCCCCCCCCGCCTCTGGCTTCGCCAGAGGCTCCTGCAACCACAGCCTTAACCCGTTCCAAGTGCGTTGAGAGATACATTGAATCTTCCGCAGCCGGTAAACCGGCTGCGGGGGGTCACGATGTACCGGGGCCGCGCCG
>JBEKNT010000126.1:0-16362 GCA_049522565.1 Acetobacteraceae bacterium | reverse complement strand
CGGAGACTATCTTCTGCGCCAGCGGGGCGAATGGTAAAATGCTGAGGTCGACCGTGTCGCCGCTCATCTTTTGGTACTCGGCGACCAGTTGCTTGATGGCGGCGTCTTCTTCGGGGACAAAGCCCTGCGTCCACCAGGCGGTCACGGTTGTGGCTGCCGCGTTGGCAATATAGGGACGGGCTAAGGCCGTTCCCGCTGCAAGGTACGCAGAACCACGCAGCACCGAGCGGCGGCTCAGGTTGCTCATCTCTCGTTCTCCCTGTCTGGCCACGTAGAGATCGTTCGTACCGTTATCGGCCGACTGTTTTTTTGTCAGGATAGTGAGAAGCCTCACATAGAACCCTGTCAAATGAATTATCGTAAAGCCGACAAAACGGCGCCGGCGAGCGCAGACGCCCGATGGTAATTTTAGCCTTTGTGAAATTTGAGGTCGTCAGGCGCGAGGATAGCCAGTCGGTTGGCTTACGCCTCGACGGCTGCCCGTCGCGCTGCCGCTTCCTCCGCCGAGGCAACCCCGCCATGTGCCGCCGACCACCCCACCGGATCCTCCAGGAACCGCCGAACTTCGGACAACGCGGCCTCGGAGAAGTACGGCCGGTCGGCGCACGCCTCCAGCACGTCCCACCACGTGCACAGATGGTGCAGCGCAATATCCATCCGCGCGAGGGTTTCAAATGCGCCGGGAAACACGCCGTAGAAGAACACCACGAAGGTATGGTTGACGATCGCGCCCGCGTCGCGCAGCGACTGCGCGAAGCGGATCTTCGACCCCCCGTCGGTCGTCAAATCCTCCACCAGCAGGGTGCGCTTGCCGGTCGGCACGTCGCCCTCGATCAGCGCGTTCTGCCCGAAGCCCTTCGGCTTCTTGCGCACATAGGCCATCGGCGCCGCCATCCGGTCGGCAATCCACGCGGCGAACGGAATGCCGGCGGTTTCGCCGCCCGCCACCGCCTCAATAGTTTCGTAGCCAACATGACGATGGATCTTCTCCACCGCCAGCTCGCAGATCTTCGAGCGCACGCGCGGGAAATAGATGATCCGCCGGCAGTCGATATACACCGGCGACTTCCAGCCCGCGGTGAAGGTGTACGGCTCCTCCGGGCGGAAATTGATCGCCTGGATTTCCAGCAGCATCCGGGCGGTGGTCAGCGCCGCGTCGCGGTCCCACACGGTGGTGGCGCTTTTCGGCATGGCAGGGGCTGGCTTGGCCATTTTGCACGAGTCCTCTATCTGACCACTGACGACTGATAGCTGACCACTGACCAAGGAGCCAGCCCATGGCACGCACCCACCGCATCGCTGTCCTGCCCGGCGACGGAATCGGCAAGGAAACCGTGCCCGAGGCGCTGAAAGTGCTCGACGCCGCCGCGCGCCGCTTCGGCTTCGGCCTGGCGTATACGCATTACGACTGGTCCTGCGAGACCTACCAGAAGACCGGCGCGATGATGCCGCCCGACGGCCTGGACCGGCTGCGCGACTCCGACTCCATTCTGCTCGGCGCGGTCGGCTGGCCGGGGGTGCCGGACCACATCTCGCTGTGGGGCCTGCTGATCCCGATCCGCCGCGGCTTCGACCAGTACGTGAACCTGCGCCCCTGCAAGCTGCTGCCCGGCGTGCGCACCCCGCTGGCCGGCCGCACCGAGGCCGACATCGACTTCTACGTCGTGCGCGAAAACACCGAAGGCGAATACTCGTCCGTTGGTGGCCGCATGTTCGAGGGCACCGACCGCGAGTTCGTCGTGCAGGAGACCGTGCTGACCCGCCACGGCACCGACCGCATCCTGAAATACGCCTTCGAACTGGCGATGACGCGGCCGAAGAAGCACCTGACCTCCGCCACCAAGTCGAACGGCATCGCCATCACCATGCCGTACTGGGACGAGCGCTTCGCCGCGATGGCGAAAAACTACCCGGAGATCCGTACCGACCAGTTCCACATCGACATCCTGTGCGCGCATTTCGTGCAGCACCCGGACTGGTTCGACGTGGTGGTCGGCACCAACCTGTTCGGCGACATCCTGTCCGATCTCGGCCCGGCGGTGGCCGGCTCGATCGGCATCGCCGCGGGGGGAAACATCAACCCGGAGCGGGTGTATCCGTCGATGTTCGAGCCGGTGCATGGCTCCGCCCCGGACATCGCGGGCAAATTCATCTGCAACCCGATCGGCCAGATCTGGTCCGCGGCGCTGATGCTTGACCACCTCGGCGAGGCGGAGGCCGGCAAGGCGATCGTCGATGCGATCGAGACGCTGCTGCGCGAGAGCGGCCCGAAGACGCGCGACATGGGCGGCCAGGCGGGCACCGCGGATGTTGGCACGGCGCTGGCGCAGTTGGTGGCGGGGTAGGGCGGAAGCAACGCCGCTGCCATCACTCGCTACACCCAATTCTCCACCCGCAAGCCAGGCATGCGCTCGAATTCGCGCATGTTGTTGGTGACGACGATCAGGCCCTCGCTGCGCGCGTGCGCGCCGATCAGCATGTCGTACGGGCCGGATTGTTGACCTGCGCGTTCAAGCTGGGCGCGGATGTCGCCGTGATGCGCGGCGGCGCGAGCGGTGAACGGCAACACGTCGAGGCGTGCCGCGAATTGCTCTATGGCGTGCAGATTATCCGCGCGCCGGGCGGATTTTTCGGCACCGTAATGCAGTTCGCCCAGGACGATGGTCGAAATGCACAGCCGTTCGGCCTCCTGGTCAAACCGGTCACGCAGCGCCGCCGGCCGGTTCTTCAGGACGTAGATGCAGATGTTGGTGTCGAGCATGTACTCCAGCATCACAACGGCTCGCGTTCGTCGGCCGGCGGCTGTTCGCGTTCATTCATGAAATCTTCGGAAACCTTTGGGCCGTGGCGGAAGAAATCATCCCAACGCCGCCCGACCGGTGTGATGATCCGGCTGTGCCCGACGCTAACGATGTCTACCTGGTGAACGTCTTCGGGCAAGGCGACCGCCTTGGGCAGCCGCACAGCTTGGCTCTTGTTGGTCATGAATACGGTGGATCGGGTCATCGGGAAACGCCCTTCCCCTTGGGATATACTGTCGGTATATACATCGTATTCGGCCCTCGGCAAGAGGGCGCTGCGAGATCGGGAGAAACCGCCTGATGGACGTCAACCTGCCCGAGGTCGTTGCGGAAGTCGAAGCGGCTTTCGCGCGCTACGAGGCCGCGCTGGTCGGCAACGACACGGCCACCTTGCAGGCGCTGTTCTGGCGCAGCCCGCACACCATCCGCTACGGCATCGGCGAGATCCTGTATGGCTGGGACGAGATCGGTGCGTTCCGCGCCGCGCGGTCGCCCATCGGGTTGGCACGGACGATGTCTCGCACGGTCATCACCACCTATGGCCGCGACTTCGCCACCGCCGCCACGCTGTTTCATCGCGACACCGTGCCGGGCAAGGTCGGGCGGCAGATGCAGACCTGGGCGCGCTTCCCGGATGGCTGGCACATCGTCGCCGCGCATGTCAGCCTGATCGACGCATGACCCACCCTGCCCGTCGTCTGCTGTTCGTGCTGCTGTTGGCCAGCATGGCGCTGACCACGGCGCGCGCCGCCGATCCGTCGGCGCGGTGGCACATCGTGCATGTCCGCTGCGTGCCGGACGAGCAAAGCAAGCAGGACCCCGCGCCGTGCGCCTCGGTCGATCTGGCGCACGGCTACGCGGTGCTGAAGGACCGCGACGGCGCCACGCAGTTCCTGCTGATCCCCACCGCACGGGTGAGCGGCATCGAGGATGCGGCGATCCTCGCCCCGGACGCGCCGAACTACTGGGATGCCGCCTGGCAGGCGCGGCACGACGTCGAGCAACGCGCCGGCCATGCCCTGGCGCGTGACGTCCTGTCGCTGGCGATCAACTCGCCCAGCGGCCGGACGCAGGACCAGTTGCACATCCATATCGACTGCCTGCGCGCCGACGTGCGGGCCGCGCTGGCGCAGCACCAGGCCGAGATCGGCCCGCAGTGGAGCACGTTCCCGGTGCCGCTGGCCGGCCACCGCTACCGCGCCATGCGCCTGCCGGGGGCGGACCTCGGCGGCACCAACCCGTTCCGTTTGCTCGCGGCCGGGGTACCGCAGGCGGAGATGGGCGAACACACGTTGGTGCTCGCCGGGGCGACCTTCGCGGCCAACGAGCAAGGCTTCATCCTGCTCGACGACCGCGCCGACCTGACCGCCGGAGACCGTGCGTCGGGGGAGGAGTTGCAGGACCACGACTGCGCGCTGGCGCGGTAGTCCCCGGCGGGCGCGCCTTCGCGCGCGCCAGCTCCATCACGCGAAGTTGGTGCAGGCCTGGTTGGCGCGTCCGGAGACCATGAAGAAGGGCGTCATTCGGCTACGCGCCGACGTGGGGGCCTTGCGCGTGGCAGCCGGCTTAACGTCAGAACCCTGAACCACCGCGATGGCCTCCAGCCTGATGGTTTTGGCCCCACTTGGCCGGGGTCGCGCAACGCCGCGTCGTGCGCTAAAAATCGGCCATGGACACCATAACCGCCCCCCTCGTCTTCCCGCACGCCCAGCCGCCCGCGCCGGGCATCGTGACGCAAATCACGCCGGGCGTGCTATGGTTCCGCCTGCCGCTGCCCTACCGGCTCAATCACGTGAACATCTACCTCATCGAGGACAGCGGCGGTTGGGCGGTGCTCGACACCGGTCTGGCCACCGCGGCCTGCCGGGAGGCCTGGGACGCGATCCTCGCCGGGCCGCTGGCCGGGCAGCGCCTGACGCAGATGATCGTGACGCACTATCATCCCGACCATGTCGGCCTGGCTGGCTGGCTCGCCTCACGCTTCGGCCTGCCGTTGTCGATGCCGCGGCCGGAGTACCTCTATAGTCTGGCGCTGCAATACGCGCCCGGCGACCTCGGCGCCGAGACCTATCGGCCGTTCTATCGCCGCCACGGCCTGTCGTCCGAGGTGACCGAGTTGGTGCTCGCCCGCGGTCACGAATACCTGCGGCGCACCACGGGGGTGCCGACCACCTATCATCGCGTCCAGCACGGCGATGCACTGTCCATCGGCGCGCGGCAGTTCCAGGTGCTGACCGGCGGGGGACACGCGCTGGAGCAGGCGATGCTGGTGCGGCCGGACGAAAAGCTGTTCTTCGCGGCGGACCAGGTGATCGCGCGCATCTCGCCGAACGTCAGCGTACACGCGATGGAGCCGGACCTCGACGCGCTCGGCATCTACTTGCGCTCGCTGCGCGCGCTGCGCGAGTCGGTTGCGGAGGACGTGCTGGTGCTGCCGGGACACGGGCTGCCGTTTTACGGCCTGCACGTGCGGGTTGGCGAATTGATCGAGCACCACGCGCAGCGCTGCGGCATGATCGCCGATGCGTGCCGGCAGCACCCGCTGTCGGTGGCGGAATTGGTGCCGCACATCTTCCATCGCGACCTGGACGAGCATCAGACCGGCTTCGCGTTCGGCGAGGTGCTGGCGCATGTCAATCACATGCTGGGCGGCGGCGAACTGGTGCTGGAAACCGACGCGGGCGGGACGGATCGTTACCGCGCGGCGTGAGTGGTTGCCGGCTCGACGTATTTGGTTTTGACGGCGCCGGCCGAGGTTTTGTCGGGATGTTGCCGCATCGCACACGACGGCGCGGCCTCGAAAAGCGCCGTCGGGCGGCGCCGCGCTTGGCCAGTGCCGTCGTCGTTGCGCCCTGTCTGACGGGCACAGTTCACCGATCGGCAGGCCCGGCATCGGCCGTCAGGCAAATCCAAACGCGATCGTCCAGATGATCGTTGCAGTGCGCTAAGGTTCCAGCTATAGCGGCGACACGCAAGCCAGAGGGGAAAGGTGGGCCTCGACGTGCCGTCCGGCGCTGTTGGCGCGACGGGCGTGAACGCCGCCGGAAGCAGCGGAGCGTCGCTCAAATGGGCGAGAGGTCGACAATCGAGGTTTCACAATGACACCGTCCCCCGGCCCTCGGGCGAAGGGAAACTCTATGATACAGCACCATAACATCATACATGATCCACGCGGAGGACCAAAATGCTGACACTTGCTGCTCGTAGCGCATCGAAAATCCCTTACTCGAACGCGAGTGCCTATTTTTACAATGCGCTCAGCACGCTGAAACAGAAGAGCAAGGCCGCAGCAGCCATCATCGACTTCCTCGAGAACAAGTCACCGACGGTCCAGATCAGCGTTCTGGTTTGCGAGGTGGAGGGTGCATTCGGTCCGTTCTCGATGGAATGGGCCTTCACCGGGCCCTGCATCGTCTGGACCCCCGGCAAGAGCTTTACTACCCGAGGCGCCGACATCACCGGGTATCGGGCCGCCACCGGAGCACCGATCATTTCCGGCAAGAAGGCAGACGTGGTGTACCCGTCGGAGATCGTGCTGATCCACGAATTGGGGCACGCGAAACAGTACATTGAAAACCCCGGCTGGTTTGCCTCGCAAGGCGGCGGCGGCGCGGTGGTAGCGGGTTCAAAGACCACGGCGGAGATCGAAGCCGATAACCTGCGCCGTCATGAACACCCGGTGTGCAAGGACTATGGTCTGTTGCAGCGACAGAACTACACCGACTTCCTGGGCTTCAATGACGTCCCGGTGCCGACCAGCGGACGCCTCTACTGAAGGCTTGCGCCGCGCGGCCGCTGAGAGCGTGTGCCGCGCGGCGAATTTGCCGACATGAATTCGGCGATGCGGTGCTGCATCCGAGGCATATCCGGGCCGCCGTCGTGGCCTCGATTCGCCGGTGCAGCACCGACTGAAGATCGCCCGGGAATTAGAACCGTTACAAAAACCAATTCTGCGTGAAATCCAGGGATTTATTCTGAGTCCCTCCGGCGTCGCGACCCACACCTCGGCGACGGCGCATCACCCGCCGAGCAACGCCCCGCCCGCCATCGCCACCGCGCGCTGGCCCTGCGACAGCTTGCAGGCGAACAGCTTGGCGCCGCTCAGCGCGACACCGGTGAGATCGACGCCGGTCAGGTCGGCACTGGACAGGTCGGCGCCGACCAGCAATGCCCCCCGCAGCTTGGCGCCCGCGAGGTCGGCGTGCCGCAGCCGGGCACCGGTCAGATCGGCATGCATCTCGCGCCCCTCGTCGAGCCTCAGCGAGCGCAGGTTGGCGTTGCGCAGCGTGGCGCCGTTCAGCTTGGCCCCGGTCAGGTCGATGCCGCGCAGATCCGCCTCGTCCAGGTGGCAGTCGCGGAAATCGGCCCCGTTGCATTTGGCCGCCTGCAAGGCGGCGCGCGACAGGTCCAGGCCGTAAAACACCGCCTGCCGCGCGGCCGCCATGGTCAGGCAGGCACCAGCCAGTGATCCGTTGCCCCGCAGGTCGAAACCGCTGAGATCGAGCGGCGCGCCCTCGGCCCCATTGCTGCCGATGAACGCAAGGTGCCGGCGCAGTAGCTCCTCCAGTCCGACCCCCAGCTCGGCGATCAGCCGGCCGCCCGGCGCATCGGACAGCGTGTCCCGCATGTCGGCACCGGCAACGTCGGTGTAGGTGAAGTTCGCTCCCGCCAGCACCGCACCGCGGAAGCAGGCGCCGCGCGTGTCCGCCTGGCCGAAATCGGCCCCCGCCAGGTTGCAGCCGGTGAAGTTCGCCCCCTGGAGCCGGGCGCGGATCAGCTTGCAGCCGCGCATGGTGGCGTCGGAGAAATCGGTCTGGATGGCGACGGCGCCGGACAGGCTGGCGTTGGTCAGGTTGGCGCCGGAGAAGTCGGCGCCCGAGATGGCGGTGGCGTTGTGCTCCTCCGGCACCAGCGCATGGAACTCCCCCTTGCGGTCGCGCGAGACATGCACGCCCTCCCGCAGGTCGGCCGAGAACAGATTGGCGCCGACCAGGATGGCGCCGGCGAAGTAGCAGCCGCGCAGATCGGCGCGGACCAGGCTGGCATTCTCCAGGTTGGCCTGGCGGAAGTCGCAGGCGAACAGGGTCGCGCAGTCGAACCGGCAGCCGGCCAGGTTGGCGCCGTAGAAGGACGCGCCGGTGAAGTCGGCATGCGACAGGTCCTGCCCCGCCAGGTCTAGGCCGGCCAGGTCCACGCCGGTCAGCACCGCACGGCGGCCGCCGGGGCGGGAGTCCCGGAACATGCCATGGCGTCGGAAGATCTCCCCGAGCTGTGCCTCGGGGAGGCGAAGCAACTCCAGACGGGTCGGGTCAGCATCCACGCCGGTGCATCCATGTTGCCCCACCGTCACGGCGGAGCCCCGGGTCGCGCGCCCGGGGACTGGCCGTCCCGCCGTGACCAGGCGGGTGGCATCAGCCGGTGATTGTGCGGCGGTTTGGTTAATGTTTGGTGCAGACGCCGCGCTTCGGCCCGCCGCGCGTCAGCGGGCGAAGAACATCTCGGTCAGCACGTAGTCGAAGGCCAGGATCAGGATCGAGGCGCTGACCACCGCGCCGGTGGTGGCGGCGCCCACGCCCTGCGCGCCGCCCCGGCTGTTGTAGCCCTGGTAGCAGCCCATCAGTGCGATGATGAAGCCGAACGCCGCCGCCTTCACCAGACCGGAGACCACATCCTGGGTCTGCATAAAGTTCAGCGTGTTGCTCAGATAGACGCTGGCATTGAATCCGAGCTTCAGCGTCGAGACGATGAAGCCGCCCAGCACGCCCAGTACGTCAGCCACCAGCACGAGCGCCGGCAGCGCGATGATCCCGGCCAGCAGGCGCGGCACCACCAGGTATTTCATCGGGTTGGTGGACAAGGTAGACAGCGCGTCGATCTGGTCGGTGACGCGCATGGTGCCGAGCTCGGCGGCCATCGCGGCGCCGATGCGCCCCGCCACCATCAGCCCGGCCAGCACCGGCCCGAGCTCGCGGGTGATCGACAGCACGACGATGTTCGGAATGGCGCTTTCCGCGGCGTAGCGCGAGAAGCCGGTATACGACTGCAAGGCCAGCACCATGCCGGTGAACACCGCGGTTAGCGCCACCACCGGCAGGCTGAAATAGCCCATCTCCAACAGGGCGCGGCCGAACAGCCGGGCGAAGAAGGGCGGCCGCACCACATGCGACAGCCCGGTGCCGGCGAACACCGTCAGCGCGCCGGTGCTGCGGGCGGCGCCGATCACGCCACGGCCGGTCGCCGCCAGGACGTCCAGGAGCGGGTTCACGCGGGGTGATAGACGCGCTGGAAGCGGCGGCCGAGCGAGGTCAGTACCTCGTAGCCGTTGGTGCCGGCCGCCTGCGCGACGTCGTCCGGCGTCTGGCCGGGTCCCAGCAGCTCCAGCCAGCGGCCGGGCTGCGCGGCGGGTTGGTCGGTCACGTCGAACGTCGTCAGGTCCATGGAGACACGGCCTACCAGCGGTACGGGGGTGCCGTCAAAGAGCGCGCGGCCGCGGCCGGACAGGCTGCGGTGCCAACCGTCGGCGTAGCCGACTCCGACGGTGGCGATGCGTGACGGGCGGGCGGCGCGCCAAGTGGCATTATAGCCGACGCTGTCGCCGGGTTGCAGGTCGCGCACCGCCAGGATGCGGGCGGTGAGCCGCACCGGCAGCCGCATCGGGTTCGGCTGGCCGGGCGTCGGGTTGATGCCGTACAGCGCTGCGCCGGGGCGGGCGAGGTCGGAGCCCCATCCCGCGCCGAGGAAGATGCCGGACGAGTTGGCGAAGCTGCGCGGGGTCGGCGGCAGGCCGGCGCAGGCGGCGGCAAAGCGCGCGCGCTGGTGCTCGTTGGTCGGGTCGGCCGGGTCTTCCGAGGCGACCAGGTGGGTCATGACGTAGCGCAGGTCGATGCCAGAGAGCATGCTGTGGTCGGCTTGCAGCGTCGCCAGTTCGCGCGCGTCGAGGCCCAACCGCGCCATGCCGGTGTCGATGTGCAACAGGGCGGGCAGCGGGCGTCCGAGGCGGCGCGCGGTCGCGGCCCAGCCGTCAACGTCGCCGAGCGAGTTCAGCACTGGCGTGATGTCGTGCGCCGCATAGTCCGGCTCGGAGCCGGGGAGCAGACCACCCAGCACGGCGAGCATCGCGCCGGGGAGGCGGTCGCGGATGGTCACCGCCTCCTCAGGCAGGGCAACGAAGAAGTGGCGGCAGCCGGCGGCGTACAGGGCAGGGGCGACTTCGCTCGCACCGAGACCGTAGGCGTTCGCCTTCACCACGCCGGCGATCGGTCCGGACGGGTGGCGCCGGCAGAGCAAGCGCCAGTTGGCGACGATGGCGCCAAGGTCGATGTCGAGGACAGCGGCGGTGGAAGGCATGTGCGGTCGCACGGTCCTGCCGAGGGTCATTACGTCATGGCCGTTGCTGACCTGGCCATCCGTGCGCGCACCCTGCCGCGATGGACGGCCGGGTCAAGCCCCAAGAATCCGCGGATTGGCAGGCGAAGCAAGTTGCGGCACGGGATCGCCAACATCGTCACGCCGGGCGATGGCCCGCTATCCAGGACTTTGCTGCTGGCAACAAGGCAAGACGTGGGTATCGGGCCTGCTCCCGCGATAACGAGGTGGACCGGGCCGTGACGTCACCCGCCGCGGTTAGAAGGAGCCGCGGGCTTCGACCACCGATGTCGAGGCACGGGTGATGAAGATGGCCGATGGCGGCTTCCGGCCAGCCTACAATGTGCAGTTCGCCTCGGACACCACGAGCGGCGCCATCGCCGGCGTGGCGGTCGACAACAGCGGCTCCGATATGGGCAAGATGGCGCCGATGAGCGAGGCGCTCGGCGAGCACTACGGCCAACGGCCAGGCGAGCACCTCGCCGCTGGCGGCTACGCGAAGCTGGACGACATCAAGGCGTTGGCGGAAGCAGGCGTGACGGCCTGCGTGCCGGTGCCGGCGCCGCGGGACAAGACACGCGATCCGCACGCACCGCAGCACGCCGACGCGCCCGCGATTGCAGACTGGCGCGAGCGCATGGGCACCGAACAGGCCAGGGAGATTTACCCAGGGAGATTTACCAAGAGCGGGCGGCGGCTGCGGAATGTTGCGATGCCCAGGCGCGCAATCGCGGGCTGCGGCAGTTCGTGGTGCGCGGCCTCGATAAGGTCCGCAACGTCGCCCTGTGGCACGGTTTGACCCATAACATGGTGTGCACCCGGCGCCTGACGGTGGCTTGATCGGCCGCCGTCAGGCGAGTGGGCGCCACCGCCGGAACCGCCACAAGCCCGGCGAGCCTTGCTAAAGACGCTTCGGTACATCTTGTGGTTGAAGATCTCCGGGTCCCGCTCTCTATCCCTGTCATTGCTGACGGCGTCGGTGCGCCGCCGATCAATGCCAACCACTCAGCGACGCCAGCCCGGCACCTTCGGTCGCATACCGACGTTGGTCCCGCCAGCGCGCGATTCACACCACCAGTCTCGAAAGCCAATACATTTTCAGCCTCTCAGCCCTTGCTTCCCGCCGCCGCAAAGTCCCTCTACAACCCTCCACATGCAGGGAACATTGCCGGAACAGTTCGCCACGTGGTTCGCCCGCCAGGGCTGGACCCCACGACCGCACCAGCTCGCCATGCTGGATGCGGCCCGCGCCGGGGAGAGCGTGCTGCTGATCGCCCCTACCGGTGGCGGCAAGACGCTGGCCGGCTTCCTCCCCACCCTGGTCGATCTCGCGGAAACCCCTTGCCCTGGCCTGCACACCCTGTATGTCAGCCCGCTGAAGGCGCTCGCCACCGACATCGCTCGCAACCTGCTTCGCCCGGTGGAACAGATGGGCCTCTCGGTCAGCATCGAGACGCGCACCGGCGACACGCCCGCCAACCGGCGCGCCCGCCAGCGGGCCGAGCCGCCGCACATCCTGCTGACCACCCCGGAAAGCCTCGCCGTGCTGCTGTCGCTGCCCGATGGGGGAAAAATGTTCGCCGGCCTGGAGTGCGTGGTGGTGGACGAGGTCCACGCGCTCGCCGGCACCAAGCGCGGCGATCAGTTGGCGCTCGGCGTGGCGCGGCTCGGCATGCTGGCGCCACGCCTCCGCCGGGTCGGGCTGTCGGCGACCGTGGCGCATCCGGCGGCGATCCAGGCCTATATCGGCGCAACGCGCATCATCGGCGTGGCCGACGGCGCCCCGCCCGACCTGTCGATGATGCTGCCGGAGGGCCGTCTGTCCTGGTCCGGCCACATGGGCCTGGAAGCCGCGCCGCCCGTCATGGCGCGCATTCGCGCCGCCGGCACCACCATCGTTTTCGTCAACACCCGCGCCCAGGCCGAGCTGATGTTCCAGGCGCTGTGGAAGCTGAACGACCCGGCGCTGCCGATCGCCCTGCATCACGGCTCGTTGGAGGTCGAGCAACGCCGCCGGGTCGAAGCGGCGATGGCGGCGGGGAAACTGCGCGCGGTGGTGGCAACGTCGTCGCTTGATCTCGGCATCGACTGGGGCGGGGTCGATCAGGTCATCCAGGTCGGCGCGCCGAAGGGTGTGTCGCGGCTGCTGCAACGCGTCGGCCGCGCCAACCACCGCATGGACGAGGCCAGCCGCGCCATCCTGGTGCCCGCCAACCGGTTCGAGGTGCTGGAATGCGAGGCCGCCATGCTCGGTGTGGGCGCGCGCGAGCCGGACGGCGATCCCCCGCGTTCCGGGGGGCTCGACGTGCTGGCGCAGCATCTGCTCGGCCTGGCCTGCGCCGCACCGTTCCTGCCGGACGATGCCTACGCGGAAGTGTGCCGCGCCGCGCCCTATGTCGCGCTGACCCGCCAGGACTTCGACGACGTGCTGGCGTTCGTCGAGAACGGCGGCTATGCGCTGGCGGCGTACGAGCGGTGGCGCAAATTGTTCCGCGACAGCGAGGGCCGCGTGCACGTGCGCAGCGCCCGCATCGCCACGCAGCACCGCATGAACATCGGCACCATCGTCGAGGCACCGTTGCTGAAGGTCCGCCTGATCGGGGCGAAGAAACGTTTCGGACCGGTGCTGGGCGAGATCGAAGAATACTTCGTAAGCCTGCTGCGTCCCGGCGACACGTTCATGTTCGCCGGCCGCCTGCTGAAGTTTCTGCGCCTGCACGAGATGGCGGTGGAATGCGCCGAGGGCGGCACCGGCGAACCCATGGTGCCGGCCTATGAAGGCGGCCGCCTGCCGCTGACCACCAACCTCGCCGACCGCGTGCGCGGGCTGTTGCAGGATCCGTCGCGCTGGGCGCTGTTCCCGGAACAAGTGCAGGAATGGCTGCGGCTGCAACGCACCCGGTCGCGCATGCCCGGCCGCAACGACCTGTTGGTCGAGACGTTTCCCCGCGGCGACCGCTGGTATCTGGTGGCGTATTGCTTCGAGGGCCGCAACGCGCACCAGACGCTCGGGATGCTGCTGACGCGGCGGATGGAGCGCGCCGGCATGGCGCCGCTGGGCTTCGTCGCCACCGACTACGTGCTGGGCATCTGGTCGGCGGACCGCCCGCTGAATGTCGCGGCGTTGTTCGACCAGGACATGCTGGGCGACGACCTGGAAGCGTGGATGGCGGAAAGCTCCATGCTGCGGCGGACGTTTCGCAACGTCGCGGTGATCGCCGGGCTGATCGAGCGCCACCATCCGGGCGCCGACAAGTCGCGCCGGCAGGTGACGGTGAACTCCGACCTGATCTACGACGTGCTGCGCAAGCACCAGCCGGACCATATCCTGCTGCGCGCGACGCGGGCCGATGCGGCCGGGGGGCTGATCGACCTGGCGCGCGTGGCGGGGATGCTGGTGCGGGTGAAGGGGCGGATCGTGCACATGGTGCTGTCGCGCGTCTCACCGCTGGCGGTGCCGGTGCTGCTGGAGATCGGCCGCGAAAGCGTGCGCACGGCGGAGGACGAGGAGAAGCTGCTGGCCGAGGCCGAGGCGATCATCGCCGACGCGACCGGCGAGGCAGAGCAACCGCATCGCGGGGTGCCGGACCGGTCTGGAGTGAAGACGATTCACCGGGCGAATGTGGGGCGTGGGCGCGCGGAGGGTGAGACTCGCCAGCACGCAGATGGTAAGGCGCGCGGGAAACCAGCGCAGGCCAATCTCTTCGACCGTCTTGCATGATCGCCGCCCCCATCCACCTCGCCGGCGAGCGGCTGATGCTCGACCCCTCCGGCGCCCTGGTCTGGCCCGCCACCGGCACGCTCGTCGTCTCCGACCTGCACCTGGAGAAAGGCTCGTCCTATGCCCGCAAGGGTATGCTGCTGCCGCCCTGGGACACCCACGCCACGCTCGACCGCCTGACGCTGCTGCTGCGCCGCTACCAGCCGCGCATCGTCGTCGCGTTAGGCGATTCGTTCCACGATGCCGAGGGCGCCGCCCGCCTCCCTGCCGGCGAAATCGCCCGGCTGAACGCGATGACCGAGGCGCACCGCTTCATCTGGGTGCAAGGCAACCACGACCCGACGCCGCCAGTCGGCCTCGGCGGCGACCACGTGGCGGAGTTCGCCACCGCCCGGCTGGTGTTCCGTCATGACGCGATCGCCGGCGCCACCGGCGAGATCAGCGGCCACTACCACCCGAAGGCCACAGTGCCGGCGCGCGGCGGCTCGGTCTCGCGTCCCTGCTTCGTGGCCGATGCGCGACGCATCATGCTGCCGGCATTCGGTGCCTATACCGGCGGCCTGGACGTGCGCGACCCCGCCATCATGCGGCTGTTCCCCCGCGGCGCGCGCGTGTTTCTGCTCGGCAAGGACCGGCTGTTCAGCTTCGCGCTGGGAACGGAAAGGCGGGCGGCCACGGGGTGAGTTCCCCCGATATCGCGGCGACAAGGGTGCGGAGGCTGCGGGCGACCCGACCGCCTTCACCCTCGGTGCTTCGCACCTCGACCTCTCCCGCGCAGCGGGAGAGGTCGTCTGCGGCTTATCGCAACGGGGAAAACGCTGCCGGAACGACCAGCATATTCTCCTGCTTGATCATCGCACCGACCGGGCCGCCGCCGGGGGGCCAGACACCGCGTGCCACCGCTTCGGCACGGATCCGCTGGCGTTCGCCGGCATCCTTGTAGGCCCAGATGTGTACCCACTTGTTCAGCGTCCCGAACTCGGAATACCAGGCGCCGACCAGTGGCGACAGCTTCACACGCTCCTCAATCTTGGCGCCCCAGCGTTCGATCATGCCGGGGATCTGTCCCGCCGCCATGGTGTACTGGCGAATTTCATAGATGCCGCCGAGCTGCCGCGGCTCCAGCGGTGGCGAGAACGGCGCCGGGAGGAATACCTCGCTCTGCTGCGTCATCACGAACTCGCGGATGTTCGGCGGCCACCCCTCCGCCTTCGACGCCTCGGCGCGGATCCGACTGCGCTCCTCGAAATTGTCATAGGTCCAGACGTGGATGATCTGATTCAGCGGTCCCACCTCGGTGTGCCAGAAGGCCGCGAGCTTCGAGTATTTCTCGCGCACCGGCAGCGCCTCGCCGAAGCGCTTCTCCGCCTCGGCCAGTGTGCCCGGACGCAGCGTGTAGGTACGCATTTCGATGATCATCCGACATCTCCCCTTTTCCGGTCTTGCAGGGCGACGTTAGAGCCGGCCATGCCATGGCGGCAAGCTGATGCGACGATTGCGACTGCGGCTTGCGCCTCCCCAATGGCGCAACATTCCGCTTGCCGGCCCGCGTCCCCCCGAGCCGACCCGCGCCCGGTTCATCCGGCGCGCCGGTGGCCGGACTTGCCGCCGCCCTCGCGGCCGAACCGGCACACCGTCCCCGCGTGCGGCGGCTGTCCGGGCGGCCTTGGCGATCCTCCGCGGCAGCCTCGCGACGCGGTGCGGCATGATGCCGGGGGCAGCAATGAGGCGGCACGCCGGCCGGACATCAGCCTGCGGCCCACGCGGCCGGCGCAGGCGGGTCGCCCTGAGGCGGCCGCAAGCGCCCCGTCGGCCAGGGCAGCGGTCGTCAGTCCGTCGAACAGCGGCGCAGCCGCCTCAAAACGGCTGTTAATATCGTTAATTGCCATTAATCTGCCGTGAATCGCACTGGTTGCCACAGGATTCCGCCTGAATAGCCGGGAACGGGCACATTGGTAGGCTAGCGACACGATCTCGTGTCGGTTCCCCGGAAAAGCCCCAGAAGTCCCAGACCAATTGCGTCGTCATCACCACAGCGGGCACAACTTATAGTCGGATACTGATGAATCTGCCGCTGTAACGGCAACCGGAAACTAGTTACCAGCGCACATCGTATACGCCAACTGTTACCGCACTGTAAGAGATTTCGGGCTATTTTGCCGGCCTGTGCTCGGAGTTTTCCCATGGACCGATTCGCGGTAATTCTACGGCGAATTCACTGCGGGAATCCTTGCTGTGCGGATTTCGCGTCCGTTATATTTGCGTCCGATTGTGCCGACCCCTCGTAACCCGTTGCTTGTGATCTCCAAAGTCCGGGAATACTGTGAGGGTCAGGAATACTGCGCTGGCGGACCGTTACGTCGCCCGTGAGTGCAGTGGCAACCGCCTTAATCCAGGCTGGGCAACCTGGGATGGCAGGCAGGGGTTCGGGCTTGGAGGAAAGGTAGGGCGAGTCAGCATGGAGGAAGCGAGAAG
>JBEKNT010000125.1:0-16400 GCA_049522565.1 Acetobacteraceae bacterium | reverse complement strand
CCCCCCAACCCCCTCCCTCAAGGGGAGGGGGAGTCTCTCGCTCCCGGCCTGCGCAGTTTCATCCAGGGCGGGTCGGCCGTCGCCGGCCAGTGGCCAAATCGCAATGACAGGGGCGGCCGAGGGTCCGACCGTCTGGATCGCCAAACAGGACATGCAGCTTAGGACAAGCAGTGCCGCGATCGAATGAACGCACCGAAACCGGCCACAAGATGCCTCGGTCGCTCGCCGGCTGGCTGGTCACCGGCTGGGCCGGCCTGCTGCTGTTGCCGTGGTACGGGTTCGAATCGGGCACAGCAGGCGCCACCGCGGCGCCGGCACTCGTCCAGGCGACCTGGCAGGGCGCGGCATGGCTGCTGCCGCTGGTCGTGCCGCTGTTGCTGGGCACCTGGGCGGCGTTCGCCACACGGCACGCCCGCATGCTGGTGCTCGCCGGCGCTACCGGGCTGGCGTGGCTCGGCATCGAGAGCCTGTGCATCATCCATCACGGTTGGGCCTATGCCTGGCTGACGACTGCGACGGGCTGGGCCGGTCCGACCCAGCCCGCACTGGGCTGGGGCGCCGCCGCCTATGCGCTCGCCTGCACCATGTTGCTCGCGTTCGGCATGGCGCGGCGCGGCGCGCTGAAAGGCGACACGTTCATCGTCGGCGCGGTCCTGCTGGTGGTCGGGCTGATCGCGCTGTTCGTGTTCTACCCGGTGCTGTGCATCCTGACGTCCGCGGTGCGCGACACCGACGGCAATCTCGCGCCGCAACTCTTCGCCGCCAAGCTGTTCAGCCGCTCGATCTGGGGCGTCGATTGCGTGTTCGGCAACGTCGCCTGCGGCACCGTGTGGAACACCCTGGCCGAGGCCACCCTCGTCGGCCTGCTCGCCACCCTGCTCGGCCTCGCCTTCGCGCTGGTCGCGGCGCGCACCCACCTGCCGCTCAAGCCATTGGTGCGCGCGCTGTCGATCCTGCCGATCATCACGCCGCCCTTCGTCATCGGCCTGGCGCTGATCCTGCTGTTCGGCCGCGCCGGCATGGCCACGGTCTGGCTCGCCGAGCATTTCGGCCTGCCGCGCAGCCGCTGGATCTATGGCATGCCGGGCATCACCATCGCCCAGGTGCTGGCCTTCACGCCGATCGCCTACATGGTGCTGGCCGGTGTGTTGCAGGGCGTCGCCCCCAGCCTGGAAGAGGCGTCGCTGACGCTGCGGGCCTCGCCCTGGTACAGCTTCCGCACCGTCACCTGGCCGCTGATCCGGCCCGGCCTGGCCAACGCCTTCCTGATCGGCTTCATCGAGAGCATGGCGGATTTCGCCAATCCGCTGATGATCGGCGGCAACTTCAACGTGCTCTCGACCGACATCTTCTTTGCCGTGGTCGGCGCCACGCATGACCAGGGACGCGCCGCGGTGTTGGCCATCGTGCTGCTGACCTTCACCCTCTCCGCCTTCGTCGCACAACGCTTCTGGGTCGGCAGCCGCAGCTACGCCACGGTCGCCGGCAAGGGCGATGCCGGCCGCACTGCGACGTTGCCGGCCGGCGTGCGCATCGCTTGCATCGGCGTCATCCTGCCGTGGCTGGTCCTGACCATCGCCGTATATGGCATCATCATGGTTGGCGGCTTCGTCGAATCGATCGGCCGGGACAATACGTTCACCCTGCGCTACTTCCTCACCGCGTTCTCGGTCAGCCATGGCGTCGGCGGCTGGTTCCTGTCCGGCTCCGCCTGGTCGTCCTTCCTCACCACGATCGAGATCGCGCTGATCGCCATGCCGTTCACCGCCGCGCTGGGCATCCTGACCGCCTGGCTGCTGGACCGGCAGAAATTCCCCGGCAGCCGCACATTCGAGTTCTTCGCCATGATGAGCTTCGCCATCCCCGGCACGGTGATCGGCGTCAGCTACATCCTGGCGTTCAACGTGCCGCCGGTGCAGCTCACCGGCACCGGCACGCTGATCGCCATCGCCTTCGCCTTCCGCAACATGCCGGTCGGCATTCGCAGCGGCCTGGCGACGCTCAGCCAGATCGACCGCAGCCTCGACGAGGCTTCGCTGACCTTGCGGGCCGGCTCGTTCGGCACCTTGCGCCGGGTCATCCTGCCGCTGCTGCGGCCGGCGATCGCCACCGCGATGATCTACAGTTTCGTGCGCGCGGTCACCGCGGTCAGCGCGGTTATTTTCCTCGTCACCGGCGAGTACAATTTGGCGACGGTGTACATCGTCGGACGCGCGGATGTCGGCGAGTATGGGGTGGCGATCGTGTATTCGGCGATGCTGATCGTGGTCATCGCACTGGCGCTGCTGGGCATCCAGCTTGTGGTGGGGCAGCGCCGCCTGGGCCGCCGCGGCCTGGCACCGCCGGCGCTGGATGGCGCGCTCACGGTGGTGCAGGCATGAGCAGTGCGGAGAGCACACGGCAGGCGGTGGAATTTCGCGGCGTCAGCAAGCGATACGGCACGGTGACCGCCGTTGACGATGTCAGCTTTGCCATCGCCAGCGGCACGCTGGTCACGCTGCTGGGACCATCCGGGTGCGGCAAGACAACGATCCTGCGGATGATCGCCGGGCTTGAGCAAGTGAGTTCGGGGTCGATCCTGATCGACGGCGAGGACGTGACGCTGCTGCCCGCCACGCAGCGCAACATCAGCATGGTGTTCCAGTCCTACGCGCTGTTTCCGCACATGACCGTGATGGAAAACGTCTGCTACGGCCTGCGCGCCAGCGGCATGGGCAAGGCGAGGGCCGAGCCGATCGCCGCGGAAAAGCTGCGCCAGGTCGGTCTCGCCGGCTATGAGCGCCGGCTGCCGAGCGAACTGTCCGGCGGCCAGCAGCAGCGCGTCGCGGTCGCCCGCGCCATCGTGCTGGAACCGAAGGTGCTGCTGTTCGACGAGCCGCTGTCCAACCTGGACACCAAGCTGCGCCGGCGGGTGCGCGAGGAAATTCGCGAGTTGCAGCAAAGCCTGACGCTGACCGCCGTCTATGTCACCCACGATCAGCAGGAGGCGCTGGCGATCTCCGACCGCATCATGGTCATGGGTATGGCGCGCATCGCCCAGGATGACTCGCCACGCGCGCTGTACGAGCACCCGGCGAGCCATTTCGTCGCAGACTTCATCGGCGACGCGAACCTGGTGCCGGTCACCATCGGGCCGCACGCCGGAATCGAGGCGCAGGTCCGGCTTGGCCCGATAAGCCTGACCCTGCCGCATCGGGGCGTGCCGGCCGGTGCGGCGGAACTGGCGATCCGGCCGCAGGCGCTATTGCTGCGCGTGGGTGATCCCGGGCCGACCGAGCTGCGCGGCCGGATCGCCAGGGCGGCCTATCTCGGCAGCCACATGGAGTACCAGGTTGTCGCCGACGGGCTGGACAAGGAGCTGTTCGTCATCGACCCCGCGGTGGCCACGCCAATGCGCCACGGCACGACGGTCGCCATCACGCTATCGGATGTCGGCGTATCGGTCGTGGTACCTGGCTGACCCAGGCGCCATGCCGCGTCAGCGGGTTACATCGTTGCTCGGGGCACGGCGGCTCGCCAACATGGCGTCCATCCTGGCGCCCACCGCGTTGGACACGGCATCGACCCGCTGTGGGGGGGCCACTACCGGCGCAGCGACATTGCTCGCGCGATAGCCGCTGTCATTCGTCGTCGCGCAGCCCGCCAGCATGAGCAATGCGGGCAACACGTACCGTATCCGGATTTTCATTCGGTCAACCCCACACAAAGCGTAACCCGCACCCTACACAATCGTGTGACGCAACTCGGCGGCCGCTGCGTACCGCAGCATAACACTCCGCCCTGGAAGCGCTCTGCACTAACAATTACACGATTCGCGTGTCGGAGTGGTTACAATCCGCGTGACTTCGGCATCAAATTTGCGCTCAGGCGTTCGGCTCCCGGACGCGCGAGGAAGGCAATACTTCCCGCCACAATCGTCGCCACCACGTGCGGAACGTTAGCGTCCACCAACACCAGGTCCGCCCGCTTGCCGAGGGAAATCATCCCGCGATCGGACAGACCGGCGGCCTGCGCCGGATTGGCTGAAATCAGCGCCCAGGCCCTGGCGAGAGGCAGTACGCCGCGCCCGGCCAGGATCAGCGCGGCACGCAGCATGGCCGGATAGTAGTAGTCGGATGACAGCACGTTGCAGATGCCGGACTCGGCGAGCCGGGCAGCGGAGGCCCAGCCGAGATGCGACCTGCCGCGCACCACGTTCGGACTGCCCATCACCACCCAGTCACCGGCCTCGCGCGCCGCCTCGCCGACCTCCTCGGCGATGGGAAACTCACAGATGTGAGCGCCCAACGCGCGGAACGCCGTGCGTTCCGGCACCGTCGCATCGTCGTGACTGGCGAGCGGCGTGCCGGCGTTCCGCGCCGCCGCGGCGATGCGAGCCCGCGCGGCGGGCACGGCATCGACGCGCGCCCCAATCCTTTCAGCCAGATTGCGAAACGCGTCCAGCTTCATGCCGGCGCGGTCGCTGTATTTCGCCCCCGCCACCGGGTCGGCAAGCTTTTTCAGGATCGACGGGGTGTGGTCGTTGAATGCGACCAGGTGAACATGCCCCGCGGCGATATCGGCCAGGGCGGTTTCCAGCGCGTCGAGATTGTACGCCTCCCAGCGCAGATGCACACGCATGTCACAGGTCCACGGTCGCGCTCGCAGGGCGGCCAGCAAGGCAACCCAGGAGTCCGGACTGCGCAGACCCGGTTCCCACGACAGCGTGACGCCGTGAAACGCCGTCGTAATGCCGTTGGCCAGCAATTGCGCCTCGGTGTCGACCAGTGCGATGTCCGGCGGAAAATCCACGCCCGGCCGCGGCTGCAATTGCCGCTCGAAGGCGTCGCCATGAATGTCGACGATGCCCGGCAGCACCAGCAGGCCGCGTGCATCGAATGTTGCATCGCCCCGGGCTTCGCTGCCGATCGCGCCGATGCGGCCATCGGCCAGCAGCAGATCCGTCGTCTGTTCACCCTCCGGCAGCAGCACCTGCCCGCCGGCGATTCGCATCGTGTCCATCTGGCTTTCTCTACTAGGGTTCGAAGACGATCTGCACGCGCGGCGTGGGATAGCGGCCGATGGCGAATTCCACCACCTGCCCGGCGCGATCGACATTGACGTTATCGGTCAGCAGCAGCGGCCGGTTGCGCGGCATGCGCAGCAGGTCCGCCTCGTCGCCGGTCGGCAGCCGGGCTGTCACGCGAGTCATTTGCCGGAGATAGTCCGCAACGCCGACGGCGTGCAGCGCCTCGGTGATGCGCGGCGTGGCACGCAACGCCTCCAGGATGCCGCGCAGTCGCGCCGTGGGAAAATAGTGGCTGGTCAAGCTCACCGGCCGATCGTCGGCGAAACCCAGCCGCTCCAGCAACACCACGCGACCGCCCGAGCGGATGCCGAGCCCCGTGGCGACCTGGGTATCCGCTACGGTCTCCTTCAATTGCAGCACGCGCCCCGAGGGTTCCTTGTTATGCCGCCTGATCCATTCGGAAAAGCGCGTGCGCGGCTCGACCGAATACTCCAGCACATCCTCGGCCACGAAAGACCCGCGCCCTTGCTCCACCCGCACCAGGCCGCTGCGCGACAGTTCCTCCAGCGCGCGACGCACGGTGTGCCGATTCACCGCGAACTGATGCGAGAGCTCCGCCTCGGTGGGCAGGCGGCCGCCCGGAGCGTAGCGGCCCTCGCCGATATCCTGCTGCAAATGACTGGCGATCTGCCGCCACAATGCGACACCTTCGTGACGCAGCACCGGATGAGTCTGCCGGTCGTCCGCCTCCCGCGCCAGCTTCATGGTTTCGTCATCCAAGCGGAGCCCCGTTTGTGCAAATTCCCGGTTGACGATAGCCGGAGGCGAGGCTAGCTGTCTAGACATCCGAATAAGCTCCGGACGCATCATGCAAGCCGCCGCTCCATCCCCCCAACCTCACACCGCGCGCCGCCGCTGGATGGCGGTGCTGGCGCGCGCAAGCGCCGAGGAACTGGCCGCACTGCTGGACCGCCATGCCGTGGTGCCACGCTACACCAGACTACGCGGTCCGGAGGCGGGATTGGTGATGGTGCGGGGCCGCACCGGCGGAGGCGGCGCACCGTTCAATATCGGCGAGATGACGGTCACGCGCTGCACGGTGCGCACCGACGCGGGACAAGTGGGCCACGCCTATGTCGCGGGACGCGACGGACGCCAGGCCGAACTGGCGGCGGTGGTCGATGCGATGTTGCAGGACCCGCTTCAGGCTTTTGCGTTGCAGGCGAATGTGATTGCACCCTTGGCCGAGGCGCAACAGACGCGCCGCACCACCATCGCGGCAAAGGCCGCGGCAACCAAGGTACAATTCTTCGCGATGCGGAACATGCGCGCATGAGCAAGGACATGCTCCAGCCGGGGTTTGCCGATCCGGTCTCCGGCGCGCAATCGTGCTTTCGCGCCGTGCTGGACGCCATGGCGCGGCCCGGTCGCATCCGCGAGGTTGGCACGGACCTGACACCGCCCGCACCGCTGGCGGCTGCGACGGCCGCGGTGCTGCTGACCTTGCTCGATTACGATACGCCGGTGTGGCTGGATCAGGCGGCGGCGGCGTCACGCGCGTGGATCGGCTTCCACTGTGGCGCGCCGATCGTTCCTTCGGCCGCCGCGTGCAGCTTCGCGCTTGCGCTGTCGTTGCCCGAGCTTTCGACGCTGCCGGCCGGTTCGCATGAGGCACCGGAAAACGCAGCGACGTTGATCCTGCAAGTAAAGGCGTTTGGCCGCGGTCGCACCTATCGGCTGGCCGGGCCGGGATTGCGTGCGCCGGCGCTGCTGTCGGTGGACGGCCTGCCGGCCGGATTCGCCAGTGCCTGGCAGGAGAACCACGCGCTGTTCCCGCGTGGCGTCGATATCGTGCTGTGCGCCGGCACATCGCTTGCGGCGCTGCCGCGCAGCGTTGCGCTGCAGGAGATTTGAGTCATGGCCTATGTCACGGTCAAGGGCGGCGAACAGGCGATCGAAGCTGCGCATACCTGGCTGGCAGAGGAGCGGCGGGGCGATACGGCGGTGCCGGAAGTGTCGCTGGCGCAGATCGAACAGCAGCTTGGGCGGGCGGTGGATCGCGCGATGGGCGAAGGCTCGCTGTATGACCGCGCACTCGCTGCGTTGGCAGTGAAGCAGGCGCAGGGCGATCTGATCGAGGCGGCATTCCTGCTGCGCGCCTATCGCACCACCCTGCCCCGCTTTGCCTATTCATTGCCGGTGGATACCGCTGCAATGCTGCTACAGCGGCGCATTTCCGCGGTGTTCAAGGACCTGCCTGGCGGTCAGTTGCTGGGTCCGACTTACGACTACACGCATCGGCTGCTGGATTTCAGCCTCGCCGCCGATGGCGCGCCGCCGCCGTCGTCACGCGCGGAACCGGACGAAGCGGCGATGCCGCGCGTGCCGGACATTCTCGGCCAGGAAGGGCTGATCGAGCAGGATGGGGATGGCGCGGCGGAGCCGGGCGATCTGACGCGGGAGCCGTTGCGGTTTCCTGCGCCGCGTGATGTGCGCTTGCAGGCGTTGGCGCGCGGCGACGAGGGCTTCCTGTTGGCGCTCGGCTATTCCACACAGCGCGGCTACGGCGGCACGCATCCGTTTGCCGGCGAGATCCGCATGGGCGAGGCGACGGTGGAAATCGAGCCGCCGGAACTCGGATTTGCCATCGACATCGGCGACATCACGTTGACCGAATGCCAGATGGTCAACCAGTTCAAAGGCTCGAAGACGCTGCCGGCGCAGTTCACCCGGGGGTATGGCCTGGTGTTCGGCCACGCTGAGCGCAAGGCGATGGCAATGGCGCTGGTCGATCGGGCGATGCGGGCCGAAGAACTGGGCGAAGAGGTTACCGCGCCGGCGCAGGACGTCGAGTTCGTTGTGTACCACTCCGACAATATCGAGGCGACGGGATTTGTCGAACACCTGAAGCTGCCGCACTACGTCGATTTCCAAAGCGAACTGGAGAATGTCCGCCGCATGCGGCGCGAGGCGGCGCGCGTGGCTGAACGAGCGGAGGCAGCGGAATGAATTGTCGCGCGGAGTCCTCGCCCTCCCCTTGTGGGAGGGGGAGGACCTTTCTTGCCCACGCTTAGGATGTTCCCCATGAACGGTTATAACTTCGCCTATCTGGATGAACAGACCAAACGGATGATTCGGCGCGCCTTGCTGAAGGCGGTGGCGATCCCCGGGCATCAGGTGCCGTTCGGTTCGCGCGAGATGCCGCTGCCCTATGGCTGGGGCACCGGCGGCATCCAGGTTACGGCATCGGTGCTGGGTCAGAACGACGTGCTGAAGGTGATCGACCAGGGCGCCGACGATACGACGAATGCGGTCTCCATCCGTCGCTTCTTCGCCCGCACCGCCGGCGTGCGCACCACGACGCGCACCTCGGAAGCCACGCTGATCCAGACGCGGCACCGCATCCCGGAAACGGCGCTGCGGGAGGATCAGATCATCGTCTATCAGGTGCCGCAGCCGGAGCCGCTGTCCCGCCTCGAGCCGAGCCGCGCCGAGACCCGGCGGATGCACGCACTGGCGGATTATGGCTTGATGCACGTGAAACTCTATGAGGACATTGCGCGCTTTGGCCAGGTTTCGATCAGCTACGACTATCCGGTGATGGTGAACCACCGCTACCTGATGGCGCCCAGCCCTATCCCCGCCTTCGACAACCCGAAGATGCACATGATGCCGGCGCTGCAGCTTTTTGGCGCCGGTCGCGAGAAGCGCATCTACGCCGTGCCGCCCTACACCGAGGTCCGCTCGCTGGATTTCGACGACCATCCGTTTCGTACGATCCGTGCGCCGCATGCTTGCGGGTTGTGCGGCGCGGCCGATGTGTATCTCGACGAAGTGGTCGTCGATGACCGTGGCGGCCGGCTGTACGTCTGCTCCGACACCGACCATTGCGCTGGGCGGCGTGCGGCCGGCCATGTCGGCGCCGACGGCATGCAGGAAGCCGCCGAATGACCGACGACACATTGCTTTCGGCGCGTGGGCTGACCCTGTCGTTCGGTTCGATACCGGCGCTGGTCGAGGTCGATGTCGATCTCTGGCCTGGCGAAATGCTGGCCGTGGTGGGGGAATCCGGGTCCGGCAAGACGACGCTGCTGAACGTGTTGTCGGGTCGAGCCGCTCCGCATGCCGGCGCGGTGTGGTATCGCGATCCGTCCGGTCGGCTGCACGATGTGCACGCCATGCCGGCGCCGGCGTTACGCACGCTGCACCGGTCGGACTGGGGGTTCGTGCACCAGGATCCGAAGCAGAACCTGCGCATGAACGTCACTGCCGGCGGCAACGTCGGCGAACGGTTGATGGCGCAGGGCGCACGCCACTATGGCGACATTCGCAACCAGGCGCTGGAGTGGCTGCGTCAGGTCGAGATCGACGCCGACCGCATTGATGACCTGCCGCGTACGTTCTCCGGCGGCATGCTGCAGCGGTTGCAGATCGCGCGCACACTGGTGACGCATCCGCGACTGGTGTTCATGGACGAACCGACCGGCGGGCTGGATGTTTCGGTGCAGGCGCGATTGCTCGATTTGATTCGCACGCTGGTGGCACGGTTGTCGATCGCCGCGGTGTTGGTAACGCACGACATCGCGGTGGCACGATTGCTGGCGCATCGCATCGCGGTGATGCAGCGCGGCCGCGTGGTGGAGACGGGACTGACCGACCAGGTGCTGGACGATCCGCAGCACCCGTATACGCAGTTGCTGGTAAGTTCGGTGCTGCACGCATGAGTATGCAAGGAATGGCGTTGCAAGTGACCGCGATGAGTGGTAGTTATCCGGGTCACCGGGAGATGGTTGGACCCATCCCCCGGCACCCCGGTGGGCTAGAGGCGGATCACTATTGCAATCCGGATCCGCCTCTTCCCCCACCGGATTTCCACCACAACGCGAATGCGCATGGTTTCCTCTCCGATGGTGGCCGTGCCCTTGCAACAGGGCACGACGCCCGGGCATCCGAGCACGCCGCGACCATACATTCGTGCGAGGCAACGCGTGGTTTCGTCCTTCAGGACTCATCAGGCGGCAAGACGATTGTGTGCCGAGATGCGGCATTGCCCGACCATGCGCGCGAAGTCTGAACAAATGGTTTCTGGCCGGAGGATCACGCGATGCATCCGGTGATGCTGCGCACCGAGGGTCTTGCCAAAGGCTTCACCCTGCACTTGCGTGGCGGCGTGCGAATTCCGGTGTTGTCGAATGTGGGCCTGTCCGTCCATGCGGGCGAGTGCGTTGTGTTGTCGGGACCGTCCGGTGCCGGCAAGACGACGCTGATGCGCAGCCTGTACGGCAATTATCGCACCGAGGGCGGATGCATCCTGATCCGCCACCATGGCGAGATGGTCGATATCGCGACCGCCGATCCGCGCACCATTCTCGCCGTGCGTCGCGAAACCCTAGGCTATGTCAGCCAGTTTCTGCGCGTGGTGCCGCGCGTGCCAGCGCTCGACGTGGTGGCGGAGGGATTGACGGCGCACGGCACTTCGGTCGAAACCGCACGACGACGCGCCGCCGAACTGCTGCTGCGGTTGAACATTCCGCGTCGGCTGCACGCGATTCCGCCGGTCACCTTCTCTGGGGGAGAGCAACAACGGGTCAATCTTGCGCGCGGGTTGATTGCGGATCATCCGGTGCTATTGCTCGATGAGCCGACCGCCTCGCTGGATGCGGAGAATCGCGCCGTCGTCGTCACGATGATCCAGGAAGCGAAGGCACGCGGCACGGCGATCATCGCGATCTGCCATGACGCGGATGTGCGCGACGCAATTGCCGACCGGCTGTTCCCGCTTGCCCCCATGCAGGACGCGGCATGAACAACGAAATCGTCCTGACCAACGCCATCCTGGTGCTGCCGGACGCCACGCTGCGTGGCACGCTGGTGTTGCGCGACGGCGATATCGTGGAGTTGCAATCGGGCCGTTCCGCGCTGCCAGGTGCGCTCGACATGGACGGCGACTACATAATACCTGGCATCATCGATCTGCACACCGACAACCTGGAGCGGCAGGTGCAGCCGCGCTCCCTGGCGCGCTGGCCGTCACGTTCCGCCATGGTGGCGCATGATGCGCAATGCGCCGCGGCCGGCGTCACCACCGTGTTCGACGCGCTGTGTCTCGGCGATCTCGGCTTTGACAAGGAGCGCGTTCGTACCTTTCAGGATGGCGTGGTTGATCTGGATGCACTGACCGAAGCGGCGCTGCTGAAGGCCGACCATTTCCTGCACCTGCGCTGTGAGGTTCCCTCGATCGACATGCTGGAGCTGTTCGATACGGTAGCAGAGCATGGGCTCGTGCGCATGGTCAGCCTGATGGATCACAGTCCCGGCGTCGGCCAGTACGCCGACCTGGATTTCTATCGCGCACTGCGCCGCCGCGGTGGTTTGGACGACGCCACGATCGAGCGCCGCATTGGCGAGTTGCAGGCGCAGCGCGCGAAGCTGCGCGGTCCGAACCGGCGCGCCCTGCTGCAACGCGTGCAGGGCCGCAACATCGCGCTGGCCAGCCACGACGACCGCACCGAAGAGGAAGTCGCCGAGAATGCCGCGGACGGCATCCGTGTCAGCGAGTTCCCGGTCACTATGGCAGCGGCACGCGCGGCCAAGTCGGCTGCCATGGACGTCATCGCGGGCGCACCCAACATCGTGCGCGGTGGTTCGCATTCGGGCAACGTCTCGGCCGCCGATCTGCTGACGAGCGAGGCGGTGGACGCGTTCGCCTCCGACTATGTGCCCAACAGCCTGGTTGAAGCCGCATTCCTGTGCGCCGACCGCATCGGATTGCCGCGCGCCATCGCCCTGGTCAGTGCGCAGCCGGCGCGTCTGGCGGGCCTGACGGATCGCGGCCGCATGGTGCCTGGACAGCGCGCCGATCTCGTGCGCGTGCGCGTGCATGACAATCTGCCGGTGGTGCGCCAGGTCTGGCGGGTGGGCGAACGCGTCGCATGATGGGGCCCGACGCGCGCGTCGCGGTTTATTACGCGCCGCTGGCGGACGATCCACTGTTCGCCGAAGCCGCCACCTGGCTGGGCCGCGATCCGGAGAGCGACGCTCCGGCGCCGCAACCCGATCTGCCGGACATCGCGGCGATCACCGCGGAACCGCGGCTCTACGGCTTCCACGCCACGCTGAAGCCGCCAATGCGGTTGGCCGCGGGGCGGCAATGGTTCGACGTGCTGGAGGCCGCGACCGAACTGGCCGACCGCACCGCGCCGTTCGCATTACCCACCCTGGCGGTTTCCGATGTCTTCGGGTTCCTCGCACTGCGCGAGACGTCCCCCTGCCCTGCCTTGCAGGCGCTGGCCGACGCCTGTGTGGCGCGTCTCGATCCGTTGCGCGCACCGCCATCCGATGGCGAATTGGCTCGCCGCCGCCGCGCCAGGCTGACGCCGCAGCAGGACGCCATGCTGGTCCGCTGGGGCTATCCCTACGTGTTTGCGACGTGGTTCTTCCACATGACGCTGACCCGGCGGCTGACCGCGGAGGAAAAGGCGCTCTACCAGCCGGCTGCGGAACGATATTTTGCGGGCGCCATCGCCGCACCGCGGCAAGTGAGAGATATCTGCCTGTTCGTGCAGCCCGGGCCGGGCCAGCCCTTCGTCATCGCCGAGCGTCTGAAGCTGCGCGGCTGAGCGCGGCCAGGAAGCGTTCGGCGCCGACGTCCGGCGTCGTGTCGTTCCATACTGTCTCGACCGTGACATTATCCGGTACTGGCACCGTCCGGGCGAGACGCGCGGCGATGTCGGCCGCGGTCTCGCGTCCACGCGCAGCCAGCCGCTCGGCAAGAATGTGCGGCGGCGCGCTGACCGCGATCACCCACACGGGAAAGCGGGTTGCCGCCTCGGCGATGACGGCTCGCGACACGTTGGCTATCACCACCACGCCCGATGCCACGTCGTCCGCAATATCGCCGGGAATGCCGTAGCGTAGCCCATGCGCCTGCCAGTGCAGCGCGAAGTCGCGGGCCGCGAACTCGGCTTCGGTCACCGGTTCGTGGTCCTCGCCGGCAGAGCCGGCGGGGCGCGTAATGACCCGCCGAACGAAACGGAACCGCGCATCGCCGGCCAGGCTGCGCCGCGCGGCATCCAGCAGCGTGTCCTTGCCCGCCCCGCTTGGCCCCACCACGAGCACCAGCATGTTTCCCTCGCGCGTTGACGGCGCGCACCCTGGCGTTAGCTTCGCGGCCAGGCAACAGGAAGTGCAAAGCGATGTTCACCACCCGCCCGGAGATCGCCGGTACGTTTGGCGTGGTCGCCAGCACGCATTGGCTGGCCAGCCAGGTCGGCATGGCGGTGCTGGAGCGCGGCGGCAATGCGTTTGATGCCGCCTGCGCCGCGGCTTTCACATTGCAGGTGGCAGAGCCGCACCTGAACGGCCCGGGCGGCGACGCACCGGTCATCCTGCACGACGCACGGACCGGGACGCAGCACGTCGTGTGCGGCCAAGGCGTCGCGCCGCAAGCCGCCACACTCGACCAGTTCCGTCGACTCGACCTCGATCTGATTCCCGCCACCGGCCTGTTGCCCGCGGTGGTGCCCGGCGCGTTCGATGCCTGGTGTCTGCTGCTGCGCGACTGGGGCACCTGGAACCTCGCCGATATCCTGGCATTCGCCATCGGCTACGCCCGCAACGGCGTGCACATCGTGCCGCGCATCAGCGCGACGATCGAAGGCGTGCGACCGCTGTTCGCACAGGAATGGCAGAGCTCGGCGGCGGTGTTTCTGCCGGGCGGGAACGTGCCACGCCCCGGGTCGTTGTTCGCGCGCCCCGCGCTTGCCGCCACCTACGAACGGGTGTGCCGGGAAGCCGTCGGCGACACGCGGGAGGCACGCATCGACGCGGCGCGGCGCGCCTGGTACCAGGGTTTCGTCGCGGAAGCCGTGGACCGGTTCTGCCGCAACACCGACGTGCTGGACGTGTCCGGGCGCCGCCACCGCGGCCTGCTGCGCGGCGATGATTTGGCGCGTTGGTCGGCCACGGTGGAAACACCGCTGGCATACGACTATCACGGTCACACCGTATTGAAATGCGGGCCATGGAGCCAGGGGCCGGCGTTCCTTCAGCAGCTCGCATTGCTGCGCAACGTCGATCTCGATGCGATGGATCCGTGCGGTGCCGATTTCATCCACACCGTGGTGGAATGCGCCAAGCTCGCCTTCGCCGATCGCGAGGCCTATTACGGCGACCCGGATTTTGTCCGCGTGCCGATCGAGACGTTGCTGGCGGATGATTACAATGCGCAGCGGTGTCGTCTGGTCGGACAGCAGGCTTCGCTCGAACTGCGGCCCGGCAGCATTCCCGGCTATAGCGCGGTGGTCGATCACCAGGCCGCCGGCCGGGCACGATTGCTATCAGGCGCGACCGCGGGTTCCGGCGAACCGACCGTGGCACAGCTTGGCGTGATCGGCGCGGACACCTGCCATCTCGACGTCATCGACCGGCAGGGCAACATGGTGAGTGCCACGCCGTCCGGTGGCTGGTTGCAGTCCTCGCCGGTCGTTCCGGATCTCGGTTTCTGCCTTGGCACACGCGGGCAGATGTTCTGGCTGCATCCGGACCTGCCGAACAGTCTTGCGCCGGGCAAGCGTCCGCGCACCACGCTGTCGCCAAGTTTCGCGTTGCGCGACGGCAAGCCATGGATGGCGTTCGGCACGCCGGGCGGTGAGCAGCAGGACCAGTGGTCGCTGATCTTTTTGTTAAGGATGGTGCATTACAATATGGGAATTCAGCAGGCGATCGACGCGCCGTCGTTCCACACTGAACATTGGCCTTCCAGCTTCTGGCCGCGCGTGGCGCGCCCGGCCAAGGTGGTTATCGAAGGCCGCTACCCTGATACGGTGCTGACCGCGCTTCAGGCACGTGGCCACAAGGCGGAGAAAGGCGAGGACTGGAGCGAGGGCCGACTGTCGGCCGCACGGCGCGAACCGGACGGCCAGATGTTCGCCGGCGCCAATCCCCGCGGCATGCAAGGCTACGCGGTGGGACGCTGATGCGCGGCCTGGTCCAGCCCGGGCCGGTGCATCCGGCGCGCTTCGACAGCTTCCAGGGCGAGCCGCTGGCGCTGAACTTCACGCTTGCGCCGGGGCAGTCGCTGAACAAGGCGCTGACCGCGCCACTCATCGCCGCCGGTATGCAGAGCGCCACCGTATCGTTCGGCGGCGGTGCGCTGGCGCCGTTCCACTATGTCATGCCGGGACCACCGGACAGCGCGTTGCACGTCGCGTATTTCACCGCGCCGCGTGCACCGGCGGGCGAGACCCGCGTCGAGGCCGCCAACGCCACGTTCGGCTGGGACGAAGGCAAGCCGTTCGTGCATATCCACGGCGCCTGGACCGAGGCGAACGGTATCCGCCACGGCGGCCACATGCTGCCGCACGACTGTATCGTCGCTCGCGAGATGCCTGCCCAGGCCTGCGGATTTACCGCAATCCGCATGGCGACAGCGGCCGATCCGGAAACCAATTTCACGCTGTTTCAGCCATCGGGCTGCTCTACGGCGCATGCGCGCGGGGTGGTCGCGCGCATCCGGCCGAACGCGGACATTTCGCTCGCCACCGAGGCCATCGCGCAACGGCATGGCCTGCGCAACGCGGCGGTGCGCGGCAGCCTGGGCAGCCTGATCGGCGCGCGCTTCACCGATGGTCGCACAGTCACCGATGACGCGACGGAAGTGCTGGTGCGGCGCGGTGCGGTGCGCGATGGCGTCGCCGAGTTCGAGATGCTGGTGGCAGACATGCAGGGCAACGTGCACCAGGGCCTATTGGTGCGCGGCGACAACCCCGTGCTGATCACCTTCGATCTGGTACTGGAATCGCTCGACTGACAGCGCCTCCAAGACACGCCGTACGACATCGTCCCAGTCACCGCGCCGCGTCTGGCGGAACAACCGGGCGGTGGGATACCAGGGACTGTCCTCGCGGTCGCGCAGCCAGCGCCAATCGGGACTGAACGGCAGCATGATCCACACCGGCTTGCCCAACGCGCCGGCGAGATGCGCCACCGACGTGTCGATGCTGATGACCAGGTCCATCTGCGCGATCAACGCCGCGGTATCGGCGAAATCCTCCAGGCCGGCACTGTGATCGGTCACCAGCGCATGCGCCGCGAGCCAATCCTGGTCGGACGGTGGAATTTCCTTTTGCAGCGCGTGGAACTCCAATCCGGGAAGCCGCAGCATCGGCACCAATGCGGCGATCGCCATCGACCGGCGAGCGATGTGCTGCGATCCCCACCATGCGAGGCCAATCCGCGGACGCGTTCGCTTCCCAAGCAGCGCCGCCCACCGTGCGATGCGCGGTTCGGGCGCACGCAGGTAGGGAACCTGCGCCGGAATGTTTTCCAGCACGGTGCCGAAGGCCAGCGGCAGGCTCAGCAGCGGCGTCAGCTTGTCATGCTCCGGCGCAGC
>JBEKNT010000124.1:0-16515 GCA_049522565.1 Acetobacteraceae bacterium | reverse complement strand
CAGATGCAGAAGGGATGCACGCAAAGCACGCAGATGGGCCTCGGTCCGGCACGGTCCTTCACAGCTAAACCCGGCCGGCCGATCCTGATGAGCAGTGCCGATGCGTTGGCCCATGTCCCATCCGCGTGCTTTGCGTGCATCCGCCTGGATTTGCTCTAAACCCTTGCTTACGTCACCGCGTGCCGCACCCTGGGGCGAGCGACCCCGATTGTAACGCGCCTGCCAGATCCCCATGCAACGTCGGAGCACCCGATCGGTCCGTAGCGTGCTCTGCCGGCGAAGGCCCTATACCGCACCAGGTTAACCGGAGCACCCCCGCCATGAGTTACGCCCTCCTCGTCGTCCTGGCTATCGTGCTGCTCGTTTTGCTGCGCTCGATCCGCATCGCGTCGGAGTGGCAGCGCGCGGTGGTGCTGCGGCTTGGGCGTTTCCTCCAGGTGAAGGGCCCCGGTCTCTATCTGCTGTTCCCGCTGATCGACACCGTGGCGCAGGTGATCGACCTGCGCATCATGACCACCACCATCACGGCGGAGCAGGCGCTGACCCGCGACACGGTCGCGGTGGGGGTGGACGCGATCGTGTTCTGGCAGGTGGACAACGCAGAGCATGCGGCCATCCGCATCGCCAACTACAGCCAGGCGGTGGAGCGCGTGGCGCAGACCAGCCTGCGCGAGATGATCGGCTCCACCGAACTCCAGCGTCTGCTGTCCGATCGCAAGATGGCGGACGAGCAATTGCGGGCGACGATCGGCGACAAGACCATCACCTGGGGCGTCGCGGTGCGCAGCGTGGAGATCAAGGACGTCTCGATCCCGCGCGAGCTGCAGGACGCGATGAGCCGCCAGGCGCAGGCCGAACGCGAGAAGGACGCGCGGGTGACGCTGGCCTCGGCCGAGCGGGAGATCGCGGCGCAGGTGGTGGCCGCGGCGGCGCTGTATGCCGGCAGCCCGTACGCGCTTCAGTTGCGCCAGATGAACTTGCTCTACGAGATGAACAAGGAGCGCGGCACCACCGTGCTGATCCCGACCGAGATGGCGAACAGCCTGGGCACGGTCGTCGGGTTGACGCAGGCGCTGGCCCGGCCGCCACAATCGGCCGGCTGATGCGATACACGATTGATATAGATCATGGAGCCCTGGCCCGGCACCCGCGTAATGAAGGCATCCCGCACTGTCACCAGCCTGCGGGCGTGTAACAACGAGGACTCGCGCGATGGACCCGACCGGTGCCGTCCATCCCCCAGGGGATCCGGGCCGCACCGGCTGCCCCGTTGATCGAGCCACTCGCGCCGAGACCATCAATCGCGTCGTATGGCGGCTGATGCGTTGTTGATGCTGTGCGGTTTTCGTGCCTGTCCCGATCGCGTGAGCTGACGCGGGCGGTGCACGACGAGGAGGAACAAACATGGATGCGAGTGCAAGTGGGCTAACTCTGAACCAAATCGAGCCGATCGAGCGAGAAACCATCAAGCGCGTGACCTGGCGGCTGATGCCGGTGCTCATGCTCGGTTATTTCTGCGCCTATCTGGACCGGTCGAACGTCGGCATGGCCGCGACGACCATGGTGAAAGACCTCGGGTTCACCAATGCCGTGTTCGGCTTCGGTGCCGGGCTGTTCTTCTTCGGCTACTTCCTGGCAGAAATCCCCAGCAACCTGATCCTCAACAAGATGGGGGCACGGCGCTGGATCGCCCGCATCCTGCTCACCTGGGGCATCATTGCCGCGTTGACCGGCTTCGTCTGGAGCGAGTGGAGCTTCTACGGCATCCGCTTCCTGCTCGGCCTGGCCGAGGCCGGGTTCTATCCGGGCGTGCTGCTGTACATGACCTGGTGGTTCCCGTCCTATTACCGCACCCGGATGATGGGCATCTTCCAGTCGGCCAGCGTGATCTCGCTGTTCATCGGGCCGCCGATCGGCGGGCTGCTGTTGCACATGCAGGGCGCCCTCGGCCTGCAAGGCTGGCAATGGCTGTACATCATGGAAGGCCTGCCGCCGATCATCATGTGCGTCGTGACCTGGAAGCTGCTGACCGACCGACCGCATGACGCCGCATGGCTGGAGCCGCACCAGCGGACCTGGTTGCAGGAGCGGTTGGACTCGGAGCAAGCGCAGAAAGAGGCGGTACGGAAGTATTCGCTCGGCCAGGCGTTCGCCAATCCGAAGATGTGGCTGCTGACGATTGCCTATGTCGGGCAGAACGGGTCGGCCTACGGGCTGGTGTTCTTCCTGCCGCTGATCGTCAAGGGACTTGGGATATCCACGGACTATATCGGCCTGGTCAGCGCGCTGCCCTATCTGTGCGCCTTCGTGGCGATGATCTACTGGGGCTACCATTCCGACCTGCACGGCGAGCGCACCTGGCACGTCGCCGGCGCGGCCCTGGTCGCCGCGGCAGGCTTGGCGTTCTGCGTCATCATTGGCACCGGCCACCCGGTCATCACGATGATCGCGCTGTGCATCGCGATGATGGGTCAGCAATCCCTGGTGCCGACGTTCTGGTCTCTCCCGAGCGCCATGCTCACCGGCGTTGCCGCGGCAGGTGGTCTGGCCATGATCAACGCCGTCGGCAATCTGGGCGGGTGGCTTGGACCGTCCGTCTACGGGTTGGTGAAGGATGCGACCGGCAGCGCCGATATCGGGCTGCTGTGCCTGGCGACGGGGCCGCTGCTGACCGCCCTCTGTGTGGTGCTGGCTGGCCACGATCGCCGGCTGGAACGCCTGATGTCGCGCCACGCTTAGGCCGTGATGGCACTCCCGGCGCCGGGCCATGTCCGGCGCCTGGAGCGTATACCGGCCGGGACAGGCTGAACCGTCTGGTCAATGGAGGGTGCGGGGCAGAAACAGCCGCCCCGCACCTTGCCTGCGCCCGGCGGCGCCCCACCCGGGATCGGCGCCGCATGGGCGTCAGGATAAGCGCCGGCCGGAGCAAGAAGTATTCTTCTCGACGTCCCGCTTATCCTGACACCCATGGTGCGGCGCCGCCGGCGGAGGGTGCCTGGCGGTCCCGAGGCTCTGCGCCGATGCGGCACGAATCAGGACGGCGGGGCCGGCCGTGCTCCGGCCCCGTGCGTCACGCTGCGACGGATCGATCGTCGGGAGGCCGTGGCGGCCCGGTGGCGGCAATCGCCGTGGGTTGCAGACCCGGCGCCGGCGCCATGCCCGATGCGATGCCGGGCGGATCGGCGGCGGGCGCGCCGGGCGGTGGCGCGAGCAGCGATGGCTCCTGCGCCTGCCGGTCCATTGCCTCGGGGTTGTTGCCGCACGCGACGATGGCGCGGTACAGGTCACGCCAGAGCGGATGGTTGGGCGGAATGCCGAAATCGCGGCAGATGCCGGCGATCACCTCGGCGATCGGGCGGCGGCGGAGTTCGTCGGCGAGATCGGCCGTGCTGGGCAGGGGGGCGGACTGCCGGTCCTGCGGGCGCGCGTCTGCGACAGGCCGGGCGGGGCGCGTGGTGGCCGGGTCGGACGGGCCGCCGGTGCGGGGACTGCGCGGGGACGGCGAGGGCGGGTGGCGCTCCGCCTGGTTTCTGCCCCGGTGCTGGTCCTCCAGTCCGTGGCACAGCAGGATGGCGCGGTGCAGGGCGGCGGCGATGCGCGAGAACAGTGTGCGAAGGTCGGCAGAGCCGAGCGGCCGGACGAAGCTGGCGAAGTCGGGGCTGCTGGCGCGCTCGCTCAGCGTGGCGCGGAGTGCCCGGCCGTAATCGATCAGGCTGCGGATGACGTAGATGAGGCGGATGGTGGGGGCGACGTCGATATCGCCGAGGACGGCGAGGAAGGGGTGGGGCCGATAGCTCAGGGGCAGGGAGGTCGCGGCGGACACGGCCGGATGTAGACCACGGCCGGGCGAGAATGTCAAGCTATTTTTCCTGTTTTCAGGTATATTTACCTATATGACGACCTGGACAACACGGCACGGCGCCACGCGCGGGCCCAGGGCAATCGCATCTCGGAACAGGGCCAGCAGGCGCGCCAGATCGGTTTCATTCCCAGCCGGCCGGCTCGAACTTGCCGCGCCAGCAGCTTCGGCATCGCGGCGATCTCGTTGGACTTCGCGTCAGTGGCGATCGGCGCCAGCACCAGGCGTTGCTTGCCGCATCCTGACACCGCGGCGCAGAGCGACCTGCGGGCGATCCGCGTCAATCCCGAAGCCGTGGAGGCTGCCCTGTGGTCCGATGCCGCGCAAGCCGAAGATCGGGCGACCCCAGGGTGATCGCATTTGGGCTGCCAGCGGTCCGAGAGGCATCAACTGTCGATCTCCGGCAGGGTAGCGCAGCAAAGCAGACAAGAAAGCAAGCATTTAGCACAGATTGCACGGATTAAGTCACAGATTAAGTGACAGAACAGAAAGGAATAATATGACATTATCTGCCGGAGTCGATGTTCATATCTTATCTGTGACTTAATCTGTGACTTAATCCGTGAAATCTGTGTCAAAACCTTGCTTTCTTTTCTTTCTACAAGCCCCCGAATGATCCGGGCAGCGGCAACCGAGACCAAGCACCCGCCAGGTGCGATTGCCCTGCGGGCGACCCAGCCCGACGCCGCACAGGCCGAGAAACGCGTCACCCCATCCGCCGCTTGATCGCCGCCGCGCGCGCCAGCACGTTGTGCGCCCGCTGCACCACCGGCACGTCGATCATCGCGCCCTCGAACTGCACCGCGCCAAGCCCCTGTGCGAAGGCCGCATCGTAGGCGGCGACCATGCGTTCGGCGCGCTCCACCTCGGCCGGCGTGACGCCGAACTCGTCGTTCAGCACCGGCACCTGCAAGGGATGGATCGCGCTGGCGCCCATGAAGCCCAGCCGCTTGGAGCGGCGGACGATGGCGCGGAACGCCTCCTGGTCGCGGAAATCGGCGATCGAGCCGACGAAGCCCATCGGCAGGATTCCCGCCGCCCGCGCCGCGAACAGGGTGTGCTGCTTGGGATAGAACAGCGCCTCCGGGTCCGGCAGCATGCCGACATCGGCGGTGAAATCCTCGGTTCCCAGGCTGATCGCCACCACGCGCGGGTGCGACTTGGCGATCGCCTCGATGCGGAAGAAGCCCACCGCCGTTTCCACCAGTACGACAAACTTTATTCCCCCCGCCGGCAGGTCGCGCTCGGCTTCAAGCTCGGCGACGATCTCGGCACAGGCCCAGACGTGTTCCGGGCTGTCCACCTTGGTCAGCATCAGCGCCATGACGCCGGGGATCACCGCGGCTTCCAGGTCGCGCACCAGCAGCCGCCACGGGCGGTTGACACGCACCAACACATCCCCCCCGTTGCGCGCCACGTGCGGAATGGCGTCGGCGATCAGCGTGCGCGCATGCGCCTTCTGCGACGGTGCGACCGCGTCCTCCAGGTCGAGGATGATGCCGTCGGCGCCGCGGTCGGCGCCGGTGCGCACGAATTTTTCCGCCGTCACCGGCACGAACAGCAGCGAACGCCAAACCGGAAGATCGTCGCGCATGGAGGTATTTCCTTGGGCTATCGGCTTGTTGAACTATACGGTGCTGCCGGTTCGCTGTCATCGCGAGGCGCACAGCGCCGAAGCAATCCCCCGCCTGATAAGCCGAGGGCCGCTCGTCAGGCGGGAGATTGCTTCGGCGCTGCGCGCCTCGCAATGACAGGGGGGCCGGCAGTCAGCCTTCCTTGATAACCCCCTCGGCCGCGAGCGCGGCGAGCCGGTCCGCATCGCAGCCGATCTCCGTCAGGATTTCGTGCGTGTGCTGCCCGAGCGACGGCGCCGCAAACCGCAGCCGCCCGGGGGTTTCCGACAAGCGAGGAATGATATTGTGCATCAGCACCGAGCCGGCTTCCTCGTCCGGCGCTTCGACGATCACGCCACGCTCCTGCACATGCGGATCGTCCAGCAACTGGTCGATCTCGTAGACCGGGTTGGCGGTCACCTCGGCGGCTTCGAAGATCGCCATGTTGTCGGCGAGCGACCGCGCGGCGATGAAGTCCGCCACCGCGCCATCGCATGCGTCGATGTTGCGCACGCGGTCGGTGTTGGTGCGGAAGCGCGGATCGTCGATCATCTCGGGCTTGCCGATGGCGCGGAACACCCGCTCCGCCATCACCTGCATCGACGCCGAGATGGCGATGAAGCGGCCGTCGGCGGTGCGATAGACGTTACGCGGCGACGTGGTCAGCGAGCGGCTGCCGGTGCGCTGCGGCTTCTCCCCCGTCGTCCGGTAGATCGCGGCGTCCGGGCCCAGCACCGATACCACCGGCTCGAGCAATGGAAGATCGATGATTTGCCCCCGTCCGCCGTGTTCGACGACACGCAGCGCCACCATCACGGCGTAGGCGCCATACAGACCGGACACCATGTCGGCCATCGCCAGCGGCGGCAGCACCGGCGGACGATCGGCGAAACCGTTCTTCGCGGCGAAGCCGGACATCGCTTCGACCAGCGTTCCGAAGCCCGGACGGTCGCGATACGGGCCGTCCTGCCCGAAGCCGGTGATGCGCACGACGATCAGTTTCGGGTTGCGCGCCCACAGCACGCCTGGCCCCAGCCCCATCTGCTCCAGCGTGCCCGGGCGGTAGTTCTCGATCAGCACCTGCGCCGTCGCCAGCAGATCCAGCAACACGTCGCGCCCGGCCTGCGGCCGCAGGTTCAGCGCGAGGCTCTTCTTGTTCCGCGCATACACCTTCCAATAGAGGCTCTGCCCCTTCCACCGCCAGGCGCGCAGCGGGTCGCCGACCTTCGGGTCCTCGATCTTGATGACCTCGGCACCCTGGTCGGCGAGTTGCAGGCTGACCATGTTGCCGGCGACCAGGCGCGACAGGTCCACCACGCGGATGCCGGACAGCGGCACCGGAGCGTCGGGGGCGAATTCGATACGTTGCAGCATTGCGCTCTCTCTTGAACGCGCTACTCTTCCGCCAGACGCCGGTGGCCCGCAAGGGCTGAAACGGGAAAGTCAGACCCTCGGGTCAAGCCCGAGGGCAAGGCTGCTGCCCCCGCAACTGTGCGCGGCGAGCCAGCGCCCCACGATGCCATTGCCGCAAGGCGAGAAGGCGGGGCCCGGCAACGACCCGCGAGCCAGGAGACCGGCCGGTGTCGAGACTGCGCGCGCGCACCCGGGCGGGAGGTACCGGTGCAGCGGGGAGAAACCCGCAGGCGAGCCGTCGATCCTTGGATTGATGGAGGCTCCGCATGCGCCCAATTCTCGCGCTGCTGGCAGTAGGATTCTGCACTCCCGCCCTGGCGGACGAACCCGACCAGTCGCTGCCGCAGGTCGTGGTGACCGCAACCCGCGTGCCGACGCCGGACACCGACATCCCGGCCGGTGTCACCGTGATCGACCGGCAGACCATCGAGACGCGCGACTACAACACGCTGGTCGATGCGCTGGAAGCGATTCCCGGCCTGCGAGTCAGCCCGTCCGGCGGCCCCGGCGGCAGCGCCAGCGTGTTCATCCGCGGCACCAATTCCGACCACGTGCTGGTGCTGCGCGACGGCATGCCGATCAACGACGCCGCGGATTCGTCGGGCGCTTTCAACTTCGGGGTGGATACGCTGGCCGATGTCGAGCGCATCGAGATCATCCGCGGTCCGATGGCGGCCGTGTACGGCTCGGGTGCGATCGGCGGCGTGATCAACCTGATCTCCCGTCGCGGCACTGAGCCGGGCGTGCACTGGCAGGGCGATCTGTCCGGAGGCTACCCCGCGCAAATCCGTGGCAGCGTCGTCGCGTCGGGTGTGGACGGGCCGGTCGATTACGCGCTGACCTTCGAGTCGCAGTCGCAGCGTGGCTACGACACGACTCCGCAACGCGAATCGGTCTATACGGGCGTCCCGCAGGGTTTCCGTGACCGCACTGCCACGCTGAATCTGGGCTACACCGTGATCCCCGGCACGCGACTGTCGCTGTTGCTGCGCGCGCGCGATTCGATCTTCGGGTTCAACGAGCTGGGCGACCCCACCTTCGACGACGCCAACGCTACCGGCACCGATGCCTCGTTGCTCGGACGGATCGGCGTCACCTCGGCACTGTTCGACGGAACTTACCAGACCAGCCTGTTCCTGGGGCGAGAGCAGGACGACCGGCGCTATTACGAGCCGCTGAACCTTGCAGATCCCAACCTGACAACGGTCGATGACCGCTACCACAGCTACCGCACCGACCTGCAATGGAACAACACGGTGCACCTCAACGACTTCTTCACTTCTCGCATGCTATCGGCCACGGATCTGACGTTCGGCTATGAGCACACCGCCGACACCGCGCGCGTGCGGACCAACGACAACTACGACGGCTATCCGTTTGCCGAGAGCGCCAATGCATCGATGGCCGATGACGCGGTCTATCTCGGCCTGCAAAGCACATGGTGGCATCGGCTGACAGTGACCGGGCAGGTCCGGCAGGATTGGGAGGCGCCGAATACGCCGACCACGTGGCGGATCGGTGCAGTGTTCGATGCTTCGGAGATCGACACGCATTTCAAGGCGGCGTACGGCACGGCGTTCCGTGCGCCATCGCTGTTCGATCGCTACGGGGTGGACTCGTTCGGCTATGTGGGCAATCCGAACCTGAAGGCCGAAAGCGCGCAGGGGTGGGAGGCCGGGTTCACGACCTCGGTGCCGGTGTGGCATCGGCCTGACTTCGTCACTTTTGGCGCGACCTACTTCAACGAGCAAGTCAACAATTTGATCGTCGCGGTGGACACGGCGACGGTGGATACGGCAGAGAATATCGGCTCGGCGCATATCCAGGGCGTGGAGACCGAGCTGACACTGCATCCCGCGCACTGGCTCGCGGTGCAGGCCGCGTGGACCTACACCGATGCAGAGGACGCCGACACCGGTTCGGCCCTGTTGCGCCGGCCGCGGCATAGCGCGTCACTGAACGCGACGATCACGCCGATTCCGGGCCTGACGATTGCGCCGGAGCTGCTGTTCACCGGCGCGTTCCAGGACTACCTGGTGGATGACAACGGCTACAGCACCGCCGATATCGTCAGCTCGCCGCACGGGCTGATTGCCAATATAACGGTGACCTACGACGTTTCACCGCACGTACAACTATACGCCAACGGGACAAACATCTTCGATTCGAAGTTCGAGCCGGTGAATGGGTATCAGATTCCCGGCCCGACCTTCCTGGCGGGGGTGCGGCTGCGGCTGTAGCGGGACCCTCACCCGGCGCCTTGCGCCGACCTCTCCCGCCTTGCGGGAGAGGTTTACGCGACGGCGGTTTTCCAGGCATACTCGCGAGTATCGCGCACCGCGCTCCAGCGAGGAACGGATCCCGTCATGAAGCTGCTATGGTTCCACCTGATGCCCTATACCGAGCTGCCGGACGATTTCCGCGACAAGCACCATTCGGTGTGGGTGGATATCCACTCGACGCTGTTCGACCCGAAGCGTGCGCATCTCATGTACAACGACTTCATGGACGAGATGGAGTACGCCGCCGACTGCGGCTTCGATGCGGTGTGCTGCAACGAGCACCACTCCAACGGTTATGGACTGATGCCGTCGCCCAACCTGATCGCCTCGGCGTTGTCGCGCCGCACCCGCGACACGGTGATCTGCGTGATGGGCAATTCGCTCGCGCTGTACAATCCCCCGACCCGCGTCGCCGAAGAATTCGCCATGATCGACGTGATCTCCGGCGGTCGGCTGATCGCCGGATTCCCGGTCGGCACGCCGATGGACACCTGCTACGCCTATGCGCAGAACCCGTCGTTGCTGCGCGAGCGCTATCTGGAAGCGCATGACCTGGTGATGCGCGCCTGGCAGGAACCGGACACGTTCGCGTTCAACGGCCGCTACAACCAACAGCGCTATGTGAATATTTGGCCGCGACCGATCCAGCGCCCGCATCCCCCGGTGTGGATTCCCGGCGGCGGCTCGGTGGAAACCTGGCAGTGGTGCGCACGCATGGACTATGTGTACGCCTATCTGTCCTATTTCGGCTACAAGGACGGCAAGGCGACGATGGACGGTTTCTGGGGTGAGATGGCGCGACTCGGCAAAGACCGTAATCCGTATCGCGCCGGCTTCCTGCAATTCGTCGGCGTGGCGGAAACGCGCGAGAAAGCCTGGGAGATGTATCGCGAACCCGCCGAATATTTCTACGGTCGTTGCCTGCACACCGACCCGATGTGGGCGACGCCACCCGGCTACGTCACCGAGGCGACGCAACGCGCCGGCATCGAGAGCCAGGTCGGCCGCGCCGCCGCCAGCAGCGCGCGAGCTCGGATGCGGGCAACCGCGATGAAAGATATTGTCGATCTCGGCTACGTGATTATCGGCTCGCCCGACGAGGTGGTGGCGCAACTCACCGAGGTGGCGACCGAACTGAATGTCGGTCACCTGATGCTGCTGCTGCAATTCGGCAACATGGGCAAGGAGTTGGCGAAGTACAACACGAAGCTGTTTGCGGAGCAGGTCATGCCGAAGCTGAAGCCGTTGTTCGCGGAGTGGGAGGACCGCTGGTGGCCGCAGCCGATGCCCAGTGCCGAACGCGCCGAGGTGGCGGCGTTCGTCCCCGGGCTGGCAGCGGAATAGCGCGGCGAGGCTGCGGCGGCACCATCTACGCTTTCAGTATCGAGCGGCGTATGCCGGGTTCACGCTGCGAGGGAGAGTGCGATGAAAGCTGCGGATTGCCGTGCATTGCTGGTGGCTGCAGGTCGGTCGCATGGCCGCTGAAGCGGGCATGCTGAACGACTCGCCGGCGATCGAGATCGCATTCGACTCGCGGCGCCAATTGGTCCCCGACGACCCGCGTTATGCGGGCCTTGAGATTGCCATCCTCGTGCCGTGCCATAACGAGGCGAGATCGATCGCGCACGTGGTTGCGGATTTCTCCGCAAGCCTTCCCGGCGCCACCGTCTATGTCTATGACAACAACTCCAGCGACCAGACCGTCGACGCAGCGCGAACCGCCGGCGCGGTCGTGCGCCACGAGACGATGCAAGGCAAGGGGAATGTCATCCGTCGGATGTTCGCAGACGTGGACGCCGATGTTTATATCCTGGTCGATGGCGACAACACCTACGACGCCGCCGCAGCGCCCGAGATGGTGCGGCTGCTGGTGAACAATCTGCTCGATATGGTGACCGCGACCAGAGTATCCGATCAGGAAGCTGCCTACCGCCGCGGTCACCGGTCCGGGAATGCATTGCTGACCGGCATCGTTCGATGGATTTTCGGCAACCGCATCACCGACATGCTTTCCGGCTATCGCGTGTTCAGCCGCCGGTTCGTGAAGTCCTTTCCCGCCCTTGCGAGCGGCTTCGAAACCGAGACGGAGTTTACCATCCACGCTCTCGAGTTGCGTATGCCGATTGGAGAAATTGCCTCGCAGTACCGCGAGCGGCCGCCTGGATCGACCTCGAAATTGCGCACTTATTCGGACGGCGCCAGGATCCTGTTCACGATCCTGACTCTGGTCAAGGAAGAGCGGCCGCTACAGTTCTTCGGTGCTGCCGGCATGCTTCTTCTGGCTGGCGGCATAGCGCTTGGACTGCCGGTGGTCAGTGAATATTTCCGTACGGGGCTGGTGCCAAGGCTTCCTACAGCGGTACTGGCAACCGGGCTTGTTCTGCTGTCGTTCGTGTCCTGCGCTGCCGGATTGATTTTGGATTCGGTCGCGCGCGGCCGGAAGGAGTTCAAGCGGCTGATCTATCTTGGCCTCCCGCCACCTGGCGCACGGCTTCCGACACAGCAAGCTTCCGCCAGAACGGCACTGCCGTCGGCGACTTCCGTCGCGGCAGCGGCGCAGCAGTTGGAGCGAGCGCGCCTGTAGCACTCAACCGCGATAAAGCGTCGGCCGTAACGCACCCTGTTCCCATTCGGCAACATCGCAGCGAACGAGGCAACCCATGCATATCAAGAAAGGCTTCAAGCAGCTCCTGGCCGAGGCCAATGCCGAAATCCAGACGCTGACTCCGGCGGAGGCTGTCGCCCTGCACGGTGATGGCGACGTGGTATTCGTCGACCTGCGCGATCCGCGCGAGCTGGAGCGCGAGGGCAAGATGCCCGGCGCATTTCCCTGCACCCGCGGCATGCTGGAGTTCTGGATCGATCCCGAAAGTCCGTACCACAAGCCGATTTTCGCCGAAGACAAGCGCTTCGTCTTCTTCTGTGCCGGAGGGTGGCGTTCGGCGCTGGCGGCGAAGACCGCGCAAGACATGGGGCTGGAGAACGTTGCGCATATCGAAGGTGGCTTTGGCGCGTGGCGAAAGGCCGGTGGTCCGGTGGAACCGCCGAAGCCGCGCGACTGAACATTGTGCTATCGCCCGTCCCGCAGCGCCGCTGAGGATGGGTTGGGGTAACCACTGCCGTCCACGTTGCTTTATAGTGTCGTCCACTTGACAGGCATGCGGGGCTGAGCGGGCGGGATTCGTCCCTGCCCGGAGTGACATATCTCTCGATCGCGTGTGGCCGCGCGCAGGGGTGATCGCCGCGGCGGCCACCAATGCCCGGCGTGGTGGTTATGGCGATGACGTTATGTGGAGAAATAGTCATGGCCGATCACGTGTACAAACTCGTCGAGTTGGTCGGGTCCTCGCCGACGAGCCACGCGGATGCAATCGACGTTGCCATCTCCCGTGCCGCGAAGACATTGCGTAATCTGCGCTGGTTCGAAGTGATCCAGATGCGCGGCGAGATCGAGAACGGCCGGATCCAGCACTATCAAGTTACGTTGAAGGCTGGTTTCACGCTCGATGAGGGATAGGCTCGCGCGCGCGTGAGGCGCGCCGCGGACCATCAATGCCCCGTGAGAGCGGCAACTTCCCCTTGCCCCTCTGCCCCGTTGCGGTACCTCTTTAGTCTTGCTCTGGCAATAGAGCAGATGCCTGCCGCGTGCACGGGAGATAGAGGTCATGCTTACCTTGGGGATTGCCGGTCTGGCCAACGTTACCGGCTTCCTCGAGCGGTATTTCCCGGTGCAAATGGCGGGCGAATCGCGTGTCGTGCAAGGGATGGATGCGTCGGCCGTACTGCTGCGGGACGGACAGGTGATCGCCGCGGCGTCGGAAGAGCGGTTCGATCGGGTCAAAAAAAGTGGTGTCTTTCCATTCCAAGCGGTCCAGTACTGCCTGGACGCCGCCGATACGACGCTGGAAGAGGTGCAGGACGTTTGCGGCAATTTCAGCTTTGGACGGTACCGGCCGGTCTACGCGTCGGAAGAACTCGCGCGCGCCTATTGGCAGGAGTGCCTGTCGCCGGACGCGGTTTTTGGCATGCTGAGAAGCCGGTTTTGCGCCGGGGACGCCACGCGTTTCCATCCTACGGACCATCACGATGCCCATTTGCACGCCGCCCTGGCGAGCAGTGACTTCGAACGATGCCTGGCAGTGGTGATGGATGCGGCGGGCGAGATCTCTGCGACGTCGGTCTATCTGTGCGAGGGTCCCACGATCACCCGCCTCGCGCGTTACCCGATAACGCAGTCGCTGGGCATTTTCTACTCTTTGGTAACGCAATTCCTTGGTTATGCCTTCAACGAAGACGAATACAAGGTCATGGGTCTGGCCAGCTTCGGCGATCCGGAGCGCTATCGCGCGTTCTTCCGGTCGGCGATCCGACTTGGGCCGGACGGCGGGGTGGAAATTCCCAGCCTGACGCTGAACCGCGGCTTCGCGGAAGGGCTGTTCTTCAGTGCCAGTGCGACGGCGCTCGAACACGGGATTGGGATCGACGGAAGGAACTGCGCGCATCAGGAACGTGCCGACATCAGCGCGGCGCTGCAACAGCGCTTCACCGAGGCGTTGTTTCATATCTGTGGCCATTACCAGAAGCAGACCAAGGCGACGAACCTCGTGCTGAGTGGCGGTTGTGCCGAGAATTGCGCGGCGATCGGCGAGCTGCGGTCCAGCGCCATGTTCGAGCGGATCCACGTCGCCTACGCCTCGGGCGACGAGGGTACCGCACTCGGTGCCGCCGCTGCCTGCGTGTTCGCCCGTGGCAAGCCGCTACGCATGCCTGGCGTCATGCCATTCTTTGGCCCGTCGCCCCGGTTGGACGGCGTGCGCGCTGTCATGGCGGGACACCCTGATCTGACGCTGCAAGAGTTTTCCGGCGAAGTGCAGATGCTTGATGACGCTGCCACCGACATCGCGGCCGACAAAATTGTTGCGCTGTGCAACGGACGCATGGAGTTCGGGGCGCGGGCTCTCGGCAATCGAAGTCTGCTGGCGCTGCCGTCGAAGGCCGCAAACAAGGACCGGATCAACCTCGCCATCAAGAAGCGGCAAAATTACCGTCCCTTCGCGCCCGCCGTCACCGCGGAGGACGCGCATCGCTATTTCGTCCTGAACGCCGGCGAGGAATACCCTTACATGACCATGCTGACGCGGGTGCGCGACGAGGCGCAGTCTCTGCTGCCGGCCGTCACCCACATAGACGGCACTGCGCGCGTCCAGACCGTCAACCAGGGCTACAACGCGCCATTCCATTACCTGCTTTCTCGGCTGAAGGCGTTGACTGGCGTGCCGGTTGTCCTTAACACCAGCTACAATGTGAACCATCAGCCAATTGTCTGTTCTGAAGCAGAGGCGGTGAACACATTTTTAGAAATGGGCATTGACGCACTGTATATTGCCAACACCAAGGTGACGCGTCGCGCGTAGACCGGGGGACAGTCGACCGGCCTGATCACCGCGAGTCACGCGGGTTCCAAGCCTCGTGACGAGGCGTTCCGTTCTGACACAGGACCGGATTGTATCATTCCTTCACCGCTCTGCACCTTTGCGTGCATCACCGGAAGCTGAATGGAACCGGTTGTCTTCAGATGAAAATATGCGATCCGATACGATTAGGACTGGCCCGTGGACCGACTCGCAACTGACGGCTTTGGAGCGTGCAACGCGGCGACCCAAACGGGCGCTGTCTCGCGGCCAACCGACCCATTTTCGTCCGACACGCTTGCGGCGCTGTTCCAGCGCAGCGCGACGTGGCATGCGGATCGTCCCGCACTTTGGGTGGAAGGCGGTTGCGTTTCCTATAGAGAATTAAACGAACTGGCAGTACGCATCGCCCATGGGTTGATGGGTGCCGGCTACGGCGACGGACAGGCACGCTGCGCCATTCTCGGCAATCGTGGACTGATCGACTTCGCAGGCATTCTGGGTGCTTTGCTCGCGCGGTGCGCTTACGTGCCGCTGAATGTCCGGCATCCGCCGCAACGGCTGGCCCACTTCATGCACGAGGCAGAGGCGCAGGCGCTCGTGGTTGACCACAAACACCTCGATCATGCCCGTTTCCTGCTCGAGGCCGTGCCGCAACCGGTTCTGGTCCTGTTGCCGGATACGGTCGCGATGCCGGATTGGGGGGCGAGCATGGCACGCCATCGATTCCTGTGCCGCAGCGATCTGTCCCAGACACACACTGCTGGAATCCGGCCGGGCAACGCAGAAGAAGGTGCATACCTGCTATTCACTTCCGGCAGTACCGGGGTGCCAAAGGGCGTTCTCGTCCGCAACCGCAACGTCATGCCTTATCTCCGAAGCGTCGCGGCCCGCTACGCACCTACGCCCGAGGACCGCTGCACACAACTGTTCGACCTGACTTTCGACTTGTCGGTCCACGACATGTTCCTGTGCTGGGGCGCCGGCGCGACACTGTTTCGTGTCCCTGACAATGCGCGGTTCGCGCCGCGCGACTTCGTGCGGCGGAACGCACTGACAATGTGGTTTTCGGTGCCCTCCACCGCAGCGATGATGCTTGGCTTGCGCGCCCTGCGTCCCGACGATTTTCCCAGCCTGCGCCTGGGACTGTTTTGCGGCGAGGCACTCCCAAAGCGGCTCGCGGTCGCCTGGGCGGCCGCCGCGCCAAACGCGGTGATCGAGAACCTTTATGGCCCGACCGAAGCGACGATCGCCCTGACAGCCTTCCGCCTGCCGCGGGATGCCAAAGCCATGGATGCGCTGCCCGAGGTGGTGCCGATCGGTGCACCGCTACCGGAACAAGATGCGTTACCGATCAATCCGTCCGGCCAGCCGGCGGCAGACGGCGAGGAGGGCGAACTTTGTCTCGCCGGCAGCCAGGTCACTGACGGTTATTGGCGCCGCGCCGACCTCACAGACCAGCGGTTCGTGCGTTTCAACTGGGACGACCGTATCTGGTACCGCACCGGCGATCGGGCGCGGCACACGCGTGAACACGGCCTCGTGTTTCTCGGTCGGCTGGACAGGCAGGTTAAGATCGCCGGCCATCGCGTGGAACTACAGGAGGTCGAGGCAGTACTGCATCAAGCCGCCGACGCCAATGCGGCGGCGATTGCCTGGCCGCTTGGCCCCGATGGACTGGCGCGCGGCATCGTCGGCTTCGTCGGCCAGACCACGCGACCGATCGACGACATGCTCGACGCATGCCGACGGACGTTGCCGCCATACGCCGTACCGTCGGCAATTCACCATGTTGACGACTGGCCCCTTAACAGCAGCGGGAAGACCGACCATGCCCGCTTGCGTGCCCTTATGGAGACGCCCAAGTGCAGCAAGACATGATGACCATGCCAGCCGACAGCCCTCCGCTGATGCTGCTGACCAACGCCCTTGCTCGG
>JBEKNT010000123.1:0-16521 GCA_049522565.1 Acetobacteraceae bacterium | reverse complement strand
CTAGGAGAATACATCATGCGACTTGGCATCACCATGGACATATCGGGCGCGACCCCGAAATTCGACATGGAACGCGTGCTGGAGGCGGAACGGCTGGGCTTTGCCGAGGTATGGACCGGCGAGGCCTACGGCACCGACGCGGTGACGCCGGCCACCTGGATCCTGGCGCGCACCAGCCGCATCAAGGTGGGCACCGGCATTATGCAGATTCCGGCGCGCACGCCGGCCTGCACGGCGATGACCGCGATGTCGCTGCAGCATCTGTCGGGCGGCCGGTTCCTGTGTGGCCTTGGCGTATCGGGGCCCCAGGTTGTGGAAGGCTGGCACGGCGTGCGTTTCGGCAAGCCGATGACGCGCACCAAGGAATACATCGCCATCATCCGGCTGATTCTCGAGCGCAAGGCGCCGCTGGAATTCCATGGCGAGGAATACGACATTCCCTATGCCGGCCCGGATGCCACCGGCCTGGGCAAGCCGCTGCGCAGCATCACGCATGGCGATCCGTCGCTGCCGTTCTACCTGGCCTCGATCACGCCGGCCGGGTTGCGCACCGCGGGTGAATGTGCCGATGGCGTGCTGCCGATATTCTATTCGCCGGAGCAACCGGGGATCGTCTCGGGACCGATCCTGGACGGCATGCGGAAGGCAGGACGGCCGGCAACGCTGGAGAAATTCGACGTTGCTCCCTATGTGCGCGTGAAGCTTGGGCCGGATGTCGCGGCCTGTCGCGACGCGGTGCGCCCGGAGCTGGCTTTGTACATCGGCGGCATGGGCGCACGTGCGAAAAACTACTACAATGATGTCGCCATCAAGCTTGGCTACGAAGGCGCGGCGAGAACCATCCAGGATCTGTATCTCGACGGCAAGAAGACCGACGCCGCCGCGGCGGTGCCGGACAAGTTGGTTGACGAAATCTCGTTGTGCGGCCCAGCCGAGCGGATCAGGGACCGGCTGGCCGCGTGGCAGGATGTGGCGAAGACCGGACAACTCGGCACGATGGTCCTGAAGGGCGCCAGCATCGAGGCGATGCGCGTGATGGCGGAGGCGGTGCTGTAGGTTGCCGCGATGACCGGCCTCGAACTGCCGGAGGTTGCACGCAAGCAGTGGCCGTTCCAGCCACGCTTCGCACGGGTGAACGGCTGGCGGATGCACTATGTCGATGAGGGGGCCGGCGATCCCGTCGTGCTGCTGCACGGCAATCCGACCTGGGGTTTTCTCTACCGCGCATTCGTGGCACCGCTTACCGAGGCGGGCCATCGCGTCATCATTCCCGACATGGTCGGGTTCGGCTTGTCGGAAAAGCCCACGCGGGAACACGCCCATTCGCTGGATGGTCATATCGCCAACCTGACGGCGCTGCTGCGCAAGTTGGACGTGCGGCGCGCCACGCTGGTCTGCCACGACTGGGGTGGGCCGACCGGCCTCGGCTTCGCGTTCAGCAATTCCCCCCGCGTGCGCGCCCTGGTGCTGATGAGCACCTGGGGCTGGCCGCTGCCGCCGGCCGCGTTCCACACTCGGCTTTTTCCCTGGCGCATGATGCACGCCCCACTGCTCGGCCCATATCTGCTCGGGCTACATGGCGCACTTGCGGGGCGCGGCATCTATCTTTCCGTGGTCGATCGCCAGCGTTTCGTGTCGCGCGCAATGGCGGCTTATGAGGCCGTGCTGCCCGATCCGGCGAGCCGCTTGCTCACCTGGGTGTGGCCGCGCTGGATTCCGCTGGACGATACCGCGCGTGCGCTGGAGCGTTTCGTCTGGCTCGAACGCGAATTGCGCGCGTGCCGGCTGCCGGCGCTGCTGGTTTGGGGACGCGAGGACGACGTTTTCGATCCGACAATCTTCGCCGCGCGTTTCAAGCAATTGCTGCCGCACGCCGAGGGACCCCACCTGGTGACCGGCCGGCACTTCCTGCAAGAGGACTCTGCGTCCGAAATTGCCGCCCACATCATCGATTTTCTGCGGCGGTTGGCATGAGCAAGGTCAGCATCGTTCGGGCGCCATTGCTCGAAGGCACGCGGCTGGCGTTCGTATTGGCGGAGGATCGGCTCGGACACTATCCGGAATTTCGCGACTTTTTTGCCCGCAGCTTCGAACTTGACGACACCGGTCTGGCGCGGCCCGGCTACCTGCATGTCCCGTCCGGTACTGTCTATGCACTGATCTTCATCGGCCGCAGCGGCGAGGCGTTCCCCTCCGGCGTGGAGATCCATGCGGTCGTGCCCGCGCTGGAACCGATCGACGAGGCGGTGGTTGATCGCGACCTGTGGGCGATTCTGCGATGGGTCGTCGCGGGCGTCGGCGGTGCGTGGACCGTCGATGCACTGGAAGCGACCGGACACTTGTTCCGCATTCCGTCCGTCATGGAGCAGCCATGATCCTGATCGGCCAATACGATTCTCCGTTCGTGCGGCGCGTCGCCATCGCACTTCGGCTGTACGGCCTGCCATTCGAACATCGGCCATGGTCCACCTTCGGCGATGGCGACCGGATCGCCGCCTTCAATCCGCTGCGCCGCGTCCCGACTCTGGTCCTCGACAACGGCGAGGTACTGATCGAAAGCGCGGCGATCCTCGACCATCTGGACGAACGCGTCGGAGAGGCGCGCGCCATGATCGCGGCACGCGGCGATCTTCGTCGCCACGCACTGAAGGTTTGCGCCCTGGCGACCGGCCTGGCCGACAAGGCGGTCAGCCTGGTCTATGAGCAGGTGCTGCATCAGGCGACGTCCGAGCAATGGATCGCCCGCTGCCGGACGCAGATATCCGGCGTGCTCGACGTGTTGGAAGCCGACCGGGCGGGCAGGGCAACGCGGTTCTGGTTCGGCGATGCGATCGGCCACGCCGACATCGCCGTTGCCTGCGTCCTGCGCTTCACCTGCGACGCGCATCCCGGGTTGTTCGCGCCGAATCTCTGGCCCGCCTTGGCGGCACATGCGACGACCTGCGAGGCGCTGCCGGTGTTTCGGGAAATCGCGCAGCCGTTCTCGCCGCCACGCCGCGGCTGAGGGGATGGACGCCGCCGTGGCGGTGGGTATCCTACCGTCAAGTAGCGAGAGGAAGCGTCATGAGTGCAGCGTCCCCTGTCCGTCTGGAGCGCGAAGGCGATATCGGCGTGATCGTGGTGGACTATCCGCCGGTGAACGCGCTGGGTCCGGGCGTGGCGGACGGCATCATCGACGCGTTGAATCGCGGCAACGCCGATCCCGAGATTCGCGCCATGGTGCTGATCGGCGCAGGCCGCAGCTTCATCGCCGGCGCCGACATCCGCGGATTCGGCACCGGTCGCAAGCGCGCACCGCTCGGCAGCCGCACCTATGACGTGATGGATCGCAGCGCGAAGCCGGTGGTCGCGGCGATCCATGGCTACGCCCTTGGCGGCGGTCTGGAAAACGCCATGGGCTGTCATTACCGCATCGCGGTGGCGTCGGCGAAGGTCGGGCTGCCGGAAGTGCAGATCGGCATTTTGCCCGGCGGCGGCGGCACGCAGCGGCTGCCTCGGCTGGTGGGACCGAAGGTGGCGCTGGAGATGATTACCAGTGGCCGCCACGTTCCGGCATCGGAAGCATTGAAGCTCGGCATTCTCGACGAAGTGTTGCCGGAAGGCGCCGATTTGCGGAGCAATGCGGTCGCCTATGCGCGGCGTATCGCGGATGTGCGGCCGTTGCCGCGGGTGCGCGATCGGAACGTGCAGGTGGACGATCCCGGCGTGTTCGATGCGATGCGCAAGTCGATCGCTCGCCGCGCACGCAACCAGAAGGCGCCGTATCACTGCATCGCTGCGGTGGAAGCCGCCTGCACGCTGCCGTTCGACGAAGGTATCGTGCGCGAGGCAGAGCTGTTTGCCGAACTGGAGAATTCCGACGAAGCCCGGGCGTTGCGTTATGCCTTCTTCGCCGAACGCGAGGTGGCGAAGCTGCCGGACATGCCGGCTGGCATCCAGCCGCGGGATTTCCACGATCCGGCGGTGATCGGTGCCGGCACGATGGGTGGCGGTATCGCCATGTCGTTCGCCGATTTCGGCTACGACGTGAAGATCATGGACGCGACCGAGGAAGCGCTGAACCGCGGCATGGAGCGCATCCGCAACAACTACGCCACCTCGGTCAAGCGCGGCAGCCTGGCGCAGGACGAGATGGAACGGCGTCTCGCCCGCATCCACCCGGTTGCCGGCTATGACGACATCAAGGATTGCGACATCGTCGTGGAGGCGGTGTTCGAACGGATGGACGTGAAGAAGCCGGTGTTCGCCAAGCTCGACGAGGTGATGAACCCGGACGCGCTGATATTTTCCAATACGTCGGCGCTCGACATGGATGAGCTGGCGGCGGAGACCAAACGGCCGGAGAAGATTGCCGGGACGCACTTCTTCTCGCCCGCGAATGTCATGAAGCTGCTGGAGGTGGTGCGGCCGTCGAAGGCATCGCCGGAGACGCTGGCGACCGCGATGGCGATGGGCCGCAAGATCGGCAAGATCTCGGCGATGGCGGGCAACACTGATGGCTTCGTTGCCAACCGCTCGCGCGCGCCGTTCAACAGCGAGATGGTGATCCTGCTGGAGGAAGGCTGTCTGCCGGAGCAGGTGGACAAGGTGATGGTGGATTTCGGCTATCCGATGGGGCCATTCGCGGTTGGTGATTTGGCCGGCCTGGATATCGGTGCCGAGGGTCGCAAGCGCCGCGCCGCCGCCAATCCGAACTATCGCAAGCTGCCGATCGCCGATCGCCTGGTGGAGTTGGGCCGTTACGGCCAGAAGACGAGCGCGGGTTGGTATCGCTATGAGAAGGGCGATCGCACGCCGTATCCCGATCCCGACGTTGCCGCGATCATCAAGCAGGTGGCGACGGAACTTGGCGTGCCGCAGCATGACTTCACCGACCAGGAAATCCTGTATCGGCTGCTGTTCTCGTCGGTCAACGAAGCCTGCCGCATCCTGGAGGAAGGCAAGGCGTACCGCGCATCGGATGTAGACGTGATGTGGCTGCACGGCTTCGGCTTTCCACGCTACCGCGGCGGCCTGATGTATTGGGCCGACGGCATCGGCGTGAAGAACGTGTATGACCAGATCGAGCGGTGGCATCAGCAATACGGCGAACGCTGGGCACCGTCGCGCCTGTTGCGGCACCTGGCCGAAAGCGGTACGTCGTTCCGCGAGGCCAAGCCTGCGCCATTCCGTTGAGGAGGAAAGCCCAATGAGTGCCGCCGCCGAAACGGCAGACCTCGACCAACTTTCCGACGATGAATTCCGCATGGTCGTGCGGAATTTCATCGAGACCCACTATCCGCCGGAGTTGCGCAATGCGCCGCGGCGGCTGCATTACAAAGATACCAAGGGCTGGTATCGCACGCTCGCACGCAAGGGCTGGCTGTGCCCGAACTGGCCGAAGCAATTCGGCGGCATGGGCATTTCTGCCGGCAAGCAGCTCATCATGCTGGAGGAGAAGGAACGCCACGGTTGCGCGCGGCTGAACGAGATGGGCATGACGATGCTCGGGCCGCTGCTGATCAAGCATGGCACAAAAGAGCAGCAGGATTATTACCTGCCGAAGATTCTGACTGGTGAGCATATCTGGTGCCAGGGTTATAGCGAACCCAATGCTGGCTCCGATCTCGCGTCGCTGCGCACCGAGGCGGTGTTGGACGGCGACGAATGGGTGGTGAACGGCCAGAAGATCTGGACCTCCCTGGCGATGGATGCCAACTGGATTTTTCTGCTCGTGCGCACCGACAAGACGGCGAAGCAGCAAGAAGGCATCAGCTTCCTTTTGGTGCCGATGGACAGCCCCGGCATCACCGTGCGGCCGATCCCGAACATCGATATGGGCGAGGAATTCTGCGAAACCTTCTTCGACAACGTGCGCGTGCCGAAAGGCAACCTGGTCGGTCGGATCAACCAGGGCTGGACGATGGCGAAGAACCTGCTGAGCTTCGAGCGCATCGGCTCCGGTTCGCCGCGGCAGTCCACCTACGCCCTGGGCCGGCTGAAATTGCTGGCCGAACGGATGGGGGTGTGGGACGACGAGGTGTTCCAGGACCGCTACACCAGGCTGCGGCTGGATCTTGAAGATCATAAGTCGCTGTATCAGGAATTCGTCGATCAGGTGCGCCGCGGCGAACCGCTCGGGCCGGACGTTTCGATGCTGAAGATCCACCAGACCGAGCTGTTCCAGCGCATCACCGAGGCGATGCTGGAAATCTCCGGCGAGTACGGCGGCCAGTTCGGGCCGCTGGAGGGGAATCGGGAGCTTAATCCCGCCGGGCTGTTCCTGCAATCGCGCCCGGCCACGATCTATGCGGGGTCGAACGAGATCCAGCGCAACATCCTGGCCAAGAACGTGCTGGAGCTGCCGGCGCGATAGGCGGGTAGCTGGATTGACGGGGGACAAACGGTCAGCCTACCCTTACTACCAGTGAGTAGGGGCCCGCAGACGGCCCATTGGATGGGAGGGCCGCCTGCGTGGAAGATGCTGCGCGCCTATTGCAGCTTGTCGTGAATGGTGCAGCCGCGGGCTGCATCTACGGCCTGATCGCGCTCGGATTCGTGCTGATCTACAAGGCCACCGAGATGGTGAACTTCGCCCAGGGCGACATCATGATGCTGGGCGGATTCTTCGCCTTCGCGCTGATCGCCCATTGGGGCCTGCCCTATTGGATCGGTGCCCTGCTCGCCATCGCGCTGACCGCGGCCTTCGGTTACGCGCTCGACGCGGTGTTGTTACGACGGGTGATCGGCCAGCCGCAATTCGCCGTGGTGATGCTGACGCTCGGCCTGGGATTCATCTTCCGTGCCGCGGCCGGCATCACCTGGGGCTATGACTCGGTCGGCTTCAACACACCGTTCACCAATCGCACGGTCAATCTGGGCGGCCTGGTGATCGGCCAGGACAACGTCTCGATCATCGTCGGGACGGTGCTGCTGTGCCTGGTGCTGTACGTGTTCTTCAGCCGCACCAGGCTGGGTGTCGCGATGCAGGCCTCGTCGCAGAATCAGTTGGCGGCGTACTATATGGGCATCCCGGTGCGCCGGGTGTTCAGCCTGATCTGGGCAATCAGCGCCGGCGTTGCGGCCTTGGCCGGCATCCTGCTGTCGCCGGTGTCGATGATCGACGTCAACATGGGGTTCCTCGGCATCAAGGCCTTCGCCGCGGCCGTGATCGGCGGATTCGGCAGCATTCCCGGCGCCCTGGTCGGCGGTGTGATCGTCGGGGTCGTCGAGCAATTGGCCGGCTATTATCTGCCCGCGGGGTTCCAGGAGGTGAGCGCGAATACCGTGTTGCTGGCAACGCTTTTCCTGCGCCCGCAAGGGTTGTTCGCGGAAAGCATGGGGAAACGGGTGTAGCCGCCATGCGATATTTGTTCCGCACCGATTATCGACAGGACCTCAGGCTGTGGCGCCATCGCGGCGACCTGTTCTGGTACGGCCTGCTGTTGCTGGCACTGCTGGCCATTCCCCACGTGCTGGGCGAGTTCTATGTCGGCGAACTCGGCGCCGTCTTCATCTTCGCCATCGCCGGCGTCGGGCTGATGCTGCTGGTGGGCTATACCGGGCTGATCAGCCTGGGCCATGCGGCCTTCCTTGGCATCGGCGCCTACACCAACTCCATTCTGCTGTCGCACGGCGTGCCGTTCGTGCTGACGCTGCCGGCGGCGGGTCTGGTCACCGCCGTGTTCGGTGCCGCGATCGGCCTGCCGACGCTGCGCATGAGCGGGCTGTACCTTGCCATTGCGACCTTGGCGTTCGGCAGCATCGTCGGGACGGTGCTGCAAAAGTGGGATTCGGTCACCGGCGGGTTTGACGGTTTCGCGGTGCCGACGCCAAGCATCTTCGGCGTGCCGATCGATACCGCGGTCAGCGTGTATTACGTTTCGTTCGCCGTGCTGTTGTTTGTGCTTTGGCTGTCGGCGAACCTGCTGCGAACCCCGATCGGCCGTGCCATGGTGGCGATACGGGATTCGGAAATCTCGGCGCAGAGCATGGGGATCAATCTCGCGCGCTACAAGACCTTCGCGTTCGCCATCAGCGCTTTCATGACCGGCCTGGCGGGGGCGCTGTTCGCGCATTACGTGCGCTTCCTGGCGCCGGATTCGTTCGATATCCTGCTATCCGTGCAGTTCGTCACCATCGTATTTGTCGGTGGCCTGGGGTCGCTGCATGGCGCGATCTTCGGCGCGTTGTTCGTGCGCCTGCTGCCGCAGGCCATCGCCATCATGCGCGATGACCTGCCCTTCGGTATCGGCCGGCTGCCCGGGCTGGAGCCGTCGCTGTTCGGCCTGGTGCTGGTCCTGGTGATCCTGTTTTTCCCCAGCGGGATCTACGGATTGTGGCTGAAGGCGAAACACTGGTTCCAGGCTTATCCGTTCAAGCGTCGCACCAGCTTCCGGCGGCAGAAATCGTACGCGCGCTCGGAGCGGTTAAGATGACCTTCTTCGCGGCTGACGACATCAGCATCCGCTTCGGCGGCATTCGCGCCGTCGATTCCGTCAGCTTCGACGTCAGACAGGGTGAGGTGTTTTCCATCATCGGCCCGAACGGCGCCGGCAAGACGACGATCTTCAACCTGATCAGCCGGATCTATCGACCGACCTCCGGCCGGCTGATCCTCGAGGATCAGGACATTACCGAGGTACCCGCGCATCGCATCGCCTCGCTTGGCATCGCACGGACCTTCCAAAATATCGAGCTGTTTCCGCAGGCGACGCTGTTGCAGAACCTGCTGATCGGGCGGCACTGCCACGCCCACACGGGAATCCTGGAGCAATTGCTTTTTCTTCCGGCGGCGCGACGGGATGAGCTGGCGCATCGCGCAAAGGTCGAAGACGTGATCGCGTTCCTCAATCTGGAGCGCTATCGCGACACGTTGATCGCCAACCTGCCCTATGGTGTGCGCAAGGTGGTCGAACTCGGGCGGGCGCTGTGTATCGAACCGAAATTGCTGTTGCTGGACGAGCCGTCGTCGGGCCTGAATGTCGAAGAAACGGAAGGCATGGGATTCTGGATCGAGGACATCAAGAAGGATCTCGGTATCACCGTCATCATGGTCGAGCATGATATGAACCTGGTGCGCCAGGTCTCGGACCGCGTGATGGCGCTGAACTACGGCAAGGTGATTGCGCTCGGAACGCCGGAGGAAGTGCAGTCCCACCCCGAAGTGGTGCGCGCCTATATCGGCGGCGAGGTGGCAGCATGAGCGGCGCCGCATCACTGCTCTCCGTCTCCGGCATCGAGACCTTCTACGGTCCGATCCAGGCGATTCGCGGTGTCAGCCTGGATGTTTCGCCCGGACAGATCGTCACCGTGCTGGGTGCCAACGGCGCGGGCAAGACCACGGTGCTGCGCACGATTTCCGGTGTGCTGGACCCCGAACGCGGCAAGGTGGTGTTCCAGGGGCGCGACATCGCGCACATGTCGCCGGACCAGGTGATGCGACTCGGCATCTGCCACGTGCCGGAAGGGCGCGAAACGTTTCCGTTCCTGACCGTGCACGAAAACCTGATGATGGGCGCCTATACCCGCCACAACAAGGCGGAGGTCGCGCAGGATCTCGAACTCTGCTTCAGCTATTTCCCGCGGCTGAAGGAACGCCAGCACCAGCGCGCCGGCCTGCTGTCGGGTGGCGAGCAGCAGATGCTGGCGATCAGCCGCGCGTTGATGGGGCGGCCGAGGCTGCTATTGCTCGACGAACCGTCGTTGGGATTGTCGCCGCTGCTGGTGCAGCAGATTTTCGGCATCATCCGCCGCATCAACCAGGAACAGGGCGTGGCGATCCTGTTGGTAGAGCAGAATGCGCATATGGCGTTGCAGACTGCGGATTATGGCTATGTGCTGGAGGTTGGACGGATTGTGCTGGCGGACGAATGCTCGAAGCTGATGCAGACCGACGCGATCAAGGAATTCTATCTGGGGCAGAAGGAAGCCGGTGTCCGCGGGCAGCGGCGCTACAAGAGGGCGCGGCTGTGGCATTGACTTCCGAACCCAGCATTCCGGCGATGCTGCTGGCGCGCGTTGCAGCGCATGGCGGGGACGTCGTGTTGCGCAAGAAGGATCGCGGCATCTGGACGCCGGTCACCTGGGCGGAGCTTGGCGCGCGCGTGCGACAGGTTGGCACCGGCTTGCTGGCGGATGGCTTTGGCCGCGGCGATGTGGCTTGCGTGCTGGCGGAAACGCGGCCGGAATGGGTGGCAATCGATCTCGGTATTCTCGCCACCGGCGGTATCAGCGTCGGCGTGAGCCCGACCGACAGCGCGGAACAGCTCGGTCACGTGCTGCGGGAATCGAATGCGCGAGTGCTGTTCGTCGAGAACGAGGAGCAATTGGACAAGGCGCTGTTGGTGCGCGACGCCTGTCCGGCGCTGCGCCGGATCGTCATCCTGGAGATGAAGGGACTGCGCGATTTCACCGATTCGATGAGCGAGAGCTGGCGCGACTTCCTGGCACGTGGCGCGGAGCACGACCGGGCGAGCGGCGATGCGTGGCAGACCGGCGTTGCCGCGATCACCGCGGAGCAATCGGCGTTGCTGCTGTTTCCGCAAGGCGCCGCGGGCGCGGGCCGCCGGTTGACGCATGGCGACGTGTTGCAACTGGTAGGCGACGCCGTCGCGATGCTGGGTCCGCGGGCCGGCGACGAACGCTTGGCAATATTGCCGATGTCGCACGTGATGGAGCGGGTGCTGGGCCTGTACTTCGCATTGTCCAGCCGGATCGTCAGCAACTACCTGGAAAGCCCGACGACCCTGGCGGAGAATCTACAGGAGTTGCAACCGACCGTGCTGGGTGCCGATCCGCAAACCTGGGAGCGTTTGCACGCGCGCGCCAACCAGGCCGCGGCAGGTGCCACACGCTTGCAGCAGGCGGCGTATCGCTGGGCGATTGGGGTTGGGCAGGGCGGCGGCCTGTACGCGGCGTTGGCGCGCTGGCTGGTGCTGCGCGCGGTGCGGCGCGAACTTGGACTTGCCAGGCTGCGGCTGGCTTATGTCGGCGCGGCTCCGGTGGCACCGGAGGTGCGCCGCTGGGCCGCAGCCCTCGGCATCGCCATCCAACAGATCGATGGCCAGGCGACGCAACGCGATGCGTCCGAAGCCAGCTATCGTGCCCTGAAAGAAGAAGCGTACAGCACATGAAGGAGGGAGAAATGCGAACCGGGATTCTTGCGGCGGTCGCCCTGCTTGGCGCCCTTGCCGCCCCTGCCATGGCGGCGGACAGCGTCCGTGGCGTCACCGACAACGAACTGGTCATCGGCACCTATACCGATCTGTCCGGCGTCACCGCCATGTGGGGGGTCAACAACTCCAACGCCTGGCGCATGGTGTTCGACGAGGTCAATGCCGAGGGCGGCATCAACGGCCGCAAGATCAAATACATTGTGGAGGACAACCAGTACCAGGTGCCGCGCTCGGTGCAGGCGGCGAACAAGCTGATCAACCGGGATGGCGTGTTCATGATGGTGGCCAATGGCGGCACGCCGATGAACAACGCCACCATGCCCGATCAGCTTGCCAAGGGCGTGCCGAACGTGTTTCCGCTGACCTCCGCCCGCTCGATGTATGAACCGCTGCATCACCTGAAATTCGGCCTGGCCGCCTCGTATTACGACCAGATTCGCGCCGGGCTGAAGGTGTTCATCGAGCAACGGGGAAAGAAGAAGATCTGCGCGATGGCGCAGGATTCCGATTTCGGGCGCGACATCACGTCGGGGGTCAACGACCAGTTGGCGGCGATGCACATGACGCTGGCGGGGGAAACGCTGCACAAGCCGACGGACACCGATTTCAGTGCCTCGGTCGCGCGGCTGCGCGATGCCGACTGCGATCTGATCGTGGTGGGCGGCATCGTGCGTGACTCGGTGCAGATCATCTCCGCGGTGCGCAAGACCGGATGGAATGTCGATATGCTGGGCCAGGCGGCAAGCTATGACGAGGCCGTTGCCGAAGCGCCGGGGGGCGTGACCGAAGGGTTCTATTCGATGGCGCCGATCCTGTACGTCGCCGCCAGCGACCAGCGTCCGGAGGTGAAGGCGTTTGCCGAGAACTACAAGAAGCAGTTCGGCAAGGAGCCGAACTTCGCCGCGCAGATCGGCTACACCGCGGCGCAGCTTGTGGTGCTGGCGGTGCAGCGGGCCGGCAAGGATCTGACGGTGGACAGCTTCGTTGCGGGCATGGAGAGCATCAAGGATTGGCACGACATCTTCGGCTCCCCGCCGATGACGTTCAGCGCGACCAAGCACCAGGGTTCGAACGAATCGTTCCTGTGCGTCGTGAAGGGCGGCAAATGGGAAGCGGTCAGCAAGAGCCCGTACGGATATTGATGAGATGAAACCTCTCCCGCGCTGCGCGCGGGAGAGGTTTCCTTACAAGTACCTCGCGGTCAGATGCGCTTCGAAATCCTTGGGATCGAGCGGCTTGCCGGTTGCGGCGCGCAGCAGGTCGTCGAACCCCAGCAAACTTCCCTGGCCATGCACCTTGACGCGTAGCCAGCTCAACAGGGGCGCGAGTTCGCCGCGGGCCAACCCCGCATCGATCCCCGCGACGTCCCGCCGCGCCGCCGCCATCAGTTGCGCGGCTGCCATCGCACCCAGCGTGTAGCTGGGGAAATAGCCGAACGCGCCATCGTACCAGTGAATGTCCTGCAAGCAGCCGCGCGTGTCGTCCGGCGGCGGCATGCCAAGCAACGCGGTGAAGCCTTCGTTCCACGCGCTGGGCAGGTCGGCCACCGCAAGCTCGCCGGCGACCATCGCCTGTTCCAGGCGAAATCGCAGGATGACATGCGCCGGATAGGTCATCTCGTCGGCATCGACGCGGATGAAGCCGCGTTCGACGCGCCGCCATAGCCGCGCCAGGTTCGCCGCCTGGTATGGCGCCGCGTCGCCGCCGAACGTGGCATGCAGCTCGGGGCCGAGCCAGGACAGGAAGCCGTCGGATCGGCAGGCTTGCATTTCCACGATCAGCGACTGGCTTTCGTGCGTGGCCATGCCCGCGGCCTCGCCGACCGGCTGGCGATCGAACGATGCCGGCAGGCCGCGTTCGTATAGCGCGTGCCCGGTCTCGTGCACCACGGCGAGCACCGCCGACGCGAAATCCGCTGCGTCGTAGCGCGTGGTGATGCGCACGTCGGTGCGTGTGCCGCCGGAGAACGGATGCGCCGATCGGTCCAGCCTTGCATGATTGAAATCGAGTCCGAGGCGTTCCGACAGGCGGCGGCACAACGCCTCCTGCGCATCGATCGGGAACGGGCCTTGCGGACGCAACGGCGCGGGCTGGCCTGCCTGGCGCGCTTCCGCCTGCGGCAACGCCCGGCGCAGGAAGTGCTCATAATCGCGGAACACGGCCGCAACGTTGGCGGCGCGCAGGCCGTGTTGGAAGCCGTCCATCAACGCATCGTACGGCGACAGGCCCAGAGCCGGCGCCAATGCCGCGGCGGCCTCGCGCACCAGGCGCACCACTTCCTCCAGCGGCTTGCGCACACGGGCAAAATCCGCATTGCGACGCGCATCGCGCCACACCTTCTCGCAGGCGGAATTGGCGCGCGCCTGTGCTTCCACCAGGTCGCGCGGCATCGCGGTCGCGCGAATATATGCCTTGCGCATCAGCCGCAGATTGGCGGCGCACCACGCATCACGTGCGTCGGCGGCGGCTTCCGCGGCGGCGAGATCGTCGGCCAGCTCCGGCGCGCACAGCAGCGAATGCGACAGCCCGGCGAGCACCGCGAGTTGGTCGCCACGCGCGGCACCGCCACCGGGCGGCATCATCGTCGCAGCGTCCCAGCCCAACATGGACGAGGCCTCGCCGAGCGTGGCGATGCGGGTGAAACGGGTGGTCAACCGGTCGTAGGCGGTCATGCGCGCAATGTCCTTCGGGCCCAGACCAGGAAGATCACCACGAGCGCCACCGCGAGGCCATACCAGGTGATGGCGTAGGAGAGATGGTTGTTGGGCGGCTGCGGTAAATGTTGCGCGGGGTCCGGCCACAGCTCCGGCGGCGCGGGTCCGAGGGCGATCAGAATGAACGGTGCGACGTGCGGCAATCCCAGCGACGCGCCGATTGCCGCGGGATCCAGCGTGTAGAAGATGCGTGCGGCGGGATCGTCTTTTGCGCTGAACAGGCCTGGGGTTTCCGCCGCGTGGATGTAGCCGGTGACGGTGGTCTCACCTGGCGGTTGCGCGATCGGCGCGGTGCGTTTCTGCGGCACCCAGCCGCGTTCCACCAGCAGCGGCGGCTCGCCCGGGCGTTCCAGCGGTTGGACCAGGAACGTGCCCATCTGCGGCCCCTCGCGCGTGTCGCGCACCTCGACAGCGTATTGGGCGGACAGGTCGGCGCGCAGATGCCCGGTGACGGCGACCTTGGTGTATGGCTCGGGGACGGCCTGCAACGGGATCGGCGGGGCGGCTTCGGCGTGGGCGATCTGCGCGAGGATGGCTTCCTTCCAGTGCAGCCGCCGCACCTGCCAGGTGCCGAGCGCCAGCAGCACGGCGAGCATTGCGGTGGTCATCAGGCCGGGCCAAAGCAGGCGACGCATCGGAGGCAACTTTGTTCAACCGTGTTGACAGGTCAAGCTCCGCCGCGCCGACCGGGTGCGTCGTCGCGCTGTCGCGCCTGGGCCGCGCCGGCGTGGGCCATACGACCGGACAGGTCAACGGCGCTGAACTGCAGCGTGTTGTAGCACGGATGCGGGAATAACGCCGTACGACCCTCAGGCTTTGTCCACAGGCAATGCGCCAGGCTTGCGAAACAGAAAATAGCGAATGTCGGAGGGAAACCGGCGAATGACGAGCCGCAGCAAGAGCGCCGCACAGAAAATCATGCCTGCGCCGAACCGCGAAATTCCCCGGTCGGCGCAAATCCGGTGGTACAGGCCCTGCCGCATAATCGCTTCCAACGGTCGGCTTTCGATCAGTTCCAAGCCGTGGCGGCACATCAGCCGCACGACCAGGCTTGATGAGAAATAGCTCAGGTGCGGCGAAGGCAGTCCCACCTGCCACATCCGTGTCAGCGGTACCGCATAGCCCAATTTTGCCGCGAGACGCGACAGACGGAATATCACGCCCTCCGATACCGGCAGGTTGATCACGACGATGCCGCCAGGCAGCAATCGCGCATTTACCTGAGCGATGACCGTGTCGGGATCAGGCAGGTGCTCCAGGACGTCATTGAATGTGATGGCGGCAAAGCGCGATGTTTCCGGCAAAGCGGTTGGAAAAAACCCCTCGATCACCCGCGCACCAGAGGCGCGCGCACGCGCGGCAATCTCGCGGTCCGGCTCAATGCCGATGGCATCGTAGCCGCGCTTTGCGGCCGCATCGAGAAACCATCCATGCGCGCAGCCGACGTCGAGAAGCGTCGCACCGGACGGTAGGATGCGATCACAGCGATCGAGGATTTCCTGGAAATTCCTCAGACGCAAGAGCTTCAGCCCGCGCTCTCGCCTGGCCTCGTCGATGGCCGAGGTCTGGTTCACCAGGACCGGCAGGCGACTGGCAAAAAAGCCGCAGCCCGGGCAGCGAAACACCTGGGCGATCGGCTCGAGCTGCATCGGCGCCGAGCATAGGGTGCAGTTCATCGGAGGGATGGCTGGTTCGGACGCTGCGGCGACGTTTTGAGGGTAACGTCCCGGCACGCCGGCCCCGGCATGTCGGACCACCGGCATCCCATCGAGATGCAGGGCTCCAGCGCAGCCCCGGAAGCTGCCGTGACGCAAGGCCGTGGTGGCACATCCATCGCGCCGGCCAGCATGTCAGACTGCGGCACGATCGGAATGGATCGCGGTTTGTGCCACGCCGGTGCCTGCGCGCCCGGGTGCTGGACCGGAAAGCAAAGAATGTATGGCCCGGCTTGGTGTCGCCGCCATGTCGAACGCAATGAAAGACAGCAGGAACTGAATGCCCACGATCACCGGTAACGCCGCCAACATGACAGTTCCCGTGCTGGCATAAGTCCGGTCGGATGCACTCACGATCCAGGCGTGCAAGCCGAACACCAACCCGAATATCAGGAACAGGGTGCCGAACACCAGTTGCAACGTGGCCACCGAAAAATCCCGCACAAAATACGCGTAGAGCAACCGCTTGCCCAGGTTCCGAAGATGGCCTCGCAGGAACTGCGGGAGGACGCGGCCGATCTTCAGGCTGCTCACCTCGTCGCCGTAGGCGGCGGCCATCGGGATATCGATCACGCAGGCACGCAGCGTTCCCAGCCGGAACAGCATGTCGGATTCAAAGAAATAACGCCGGCTGATCTTGTGCAGCGGCAGGTGGCGAACCACCGCGGCGCTGATCGCGGTGAAGCCGTTGGTCGGGTCGAAAATGGTCCAGTAGCCGCTGGAGAGCTTGGTTACGAAAGACAGGATCGCGTTCCCGAGCAAGCGCACCTTCGGCATGCGCCGCACGTCCTCGATGTTATAGAAGCGGTTTCCCTTGGTGTAGTCGGCCCAGCCGTCCAGAATTGGCATCACGAAGGCGCTGATCAGCGCCGGGTCCATCTGTCCATCGCCATCCAGCTTGACGATCACCCCCGCTTCATCCGCAACAGCTTGGCG
>JBEKNT010000122.1:0-16600 GCA_049522565.1 Acetobacteraceae bacterium | reverse complement strand
CCCGACGGTGCCGGCGAACCTGCGGCAACTGATTGCCGAGGTGGCGGCGCGCGGTGCGGATATCGGCATCGCGTTCGACGGCGACGCGGATCGCATCGGGATCGTCGACGATAGGGGCGCCATCATGTTCGGCGACCAGTTGATGGTGCTGCTGGCGCGCGACGTTTTGCGTTCGCGGCCGGGTGCCACGATCATCGCCGACGTGAAGGCGAGCCAGGTGCTGTTCGACGAGATCGCCCTCGCCGGGGGTGTGCCGCTGATGTGGCGGACCGGGCATTCGCTGATCAAGGCGAAGATGGCCGAGACCGGCTCGCCGCTGGCGGGCGAGATGTCGGGGCATATCTTCTTTGCCGATCACTGGTATGGCTTCGACGACGCGTTGTACGCCGCGGTGCGCACGCTGGGCATCCTGGCGCGGATGGGCGGGGAAAAACTGTCGGCGGTGCGGGGGCGTCTGCCGCACGTGGTGAACACGCCGGAGGTGCGCTTCGACTGCGACGACAGGCGCAAGTTTGCGGTGATCGAGGACGTGGCGGCGCGGCTGCGCGCCGCGGGCGCGCAGGTGTCGGAAACCGACGGCGTGCGGGTGCTGACCGATGATGGCTGGTGGCTGCTGCGGGCTTCGAACACGCAGGCGGTGCTGGTGGCGCGCGCGGAAGCGAAGGACGCGGCGGGGCTGGAGCGGTTGAAGGCGGCGCTGGTGCGGCAGTTGGCGTTGTCCGGGCTGGCGGAGCCGGATTTCTCCGGGAGCCACGCCGGGCATTGAGCGTTGCGGCCAGGTCGTGCAGCGCGGGCCGCTGCCATCTGCTGTTTTTGCGGTCTGACGATGTCCCGGTGGCGGGTCAGTGCGAACGGCTGCGCAGGGTCGGACGCGACGGTTGATGCCAGTGGACACGGCGATCGGCGCTTGGGGCGGACTGCGGCCCCCTGAGGTTCCGCGCGGCGCACAGGGTCCTAGCGCGGCTGGTGGGTCAATTGAGAATTTCGCGCCATGAGCCAGCGCCGGAGAGCAACCGCTGACCAGACCGCCTCCACCAGACCAAACGGCCAGGCGCCTTGAAGGAAGCCATAGGCAGAACCGAGGGCGCACGCAACGGCGAACCACAGCACGAACCAATGACTACGGCTCTCGAGCGCGTAGCACACCAGCATGGCCGAAACGGCGAAGAGGCCGAAGAGCGTAAGGGCATCCATCGCGCGATCTTACCACACGGCACAAATCAGGGAGGCGGTATGAAAACGCGGCTGCTGCCGGCACCCGCGCAGAGGACATGTCACGAGTGGCCAGGCTGGCACGCAGAAAGGTTCGGAGCGAACAGCGCGGAAGCAGCAAGACAAGATTGCGCGTTCGTCTTTATCGCGCGCGACTTGGAATTCGCTGCATCTCGTGTCGGGCAAAAATCTATCATTCGAGATTATCAGCCTAAACCGATCTGGTCAATCGAGGAGGTGCCAGAGGAGACTGGATTTAGTGAAGAGGTGACAACTCTTATTCTGGGAAGTCGCAGGCCGATCCTTTTTGTGGAGGGCAAGGAAAACAGCCTCGATGCAGTCATCTATCGGTGCTGCTATTCCGATTGGACCGTGATCCCTCGAGGATCTTGTGAAGAGGTTCTCCATTCGGTCGTCACCATGCGACGTAACAAGGATCTCACGCGCGTAACATGCTCCGGCGTGGTGGATGCCGACGATTACCAACCCGATGATATCGCTTATTTGAACCGATATGGCGTTGAGGTGTTACCCGTTTCAGAAATCGAAAATCTCATTCTGCTGCTTCCTTCGGTGAGCCGAGCCATTGCGGAGTCTGAAGGCTATCAGGATTCTGAACTGGAAGACCGGCTATCCCGCCTGAGAACGAAGATTTTCGAGTTATTGGACGGACCCAACGCCATCGACGATGTCGTGGCCCGGTATTGCCGCCGGCGAATAGACCGAATGCTAAAAAAGGTTGATATTAGCGCTGCCAGGACCGTTACCAACATCACTGCTGAATATGCTCGACAGATTGCAGCGATCAACCTATCGGGCATAGCTCAGGAGGCGACTAAACGCATACGCAGCACCATCGCCACTGGGAATCTCGAGATGCTTTTGGCGTATTACGATAACAAAAGCATGTTAGCGTTGGCAGCTACCCACCTTAAACAATCAAGACTGTCCGACTCTACGAACTGGCTTGCAAGAGTGCTAAGAAACAACAAGGCGCCAGGTCTCATTGAGGCAATACGCGACAGCCTTCCGCCGATTCAACCGCAGTAAATCAAAAGGCTCGCCGTGTTTCCTGAGGGTGATCGCCGAGAGCCGGTGATCTCGATCGCCACCGGCCGTCAGCTCGGGTGTATGCCGAACATAATCCAGCCGCCACCTGCTTGGCGCGGTGAATGCCCCCAGCGCGGTCTCCGCCCGCCCGCCCCCGTTGCGGCAATGTTTGCATTTTGCTAGGCTGCTATCAATCCAAGCACTCCAGGCAGGCTGACATCATGGCCTCGATCACCGTCAGGAATGTGCCCGATGAGGTGCATCGCGCACTGCGCGTGCGCGCCGCCCAACACGGCCGCAGCGCCGAGGCCGAGATTCGCGATATCCTGCAACGGGCCGTGAAGCCGGCAAAGCGCGTTCGCCTCGGCGACGCACTGGCCGCCCTGGGCCGCAAGGTCCGCCTCACGGACGAGGACATCGCGGCCATCGACCGGACGCGGGACAAATCGCCGGCGAAGCCGATGAAGTTCGAATGATCGTCCTCGACACCAATGTGATCTCCGAGGCAATGAAGCCAGAGCCAAATCCCGCAGTGCGGGCCTGGTTGAACGGGCAGGTCGCCGAAACGCTCTACCTCACCAGCGTCACCCTGGCGGAGATCCTGTTCGGGATTGCCGTGCTGCCGGCAGGCAGGCGCAGGAACACCTTGACGCGCGCACTCGACGGCCTGCTCGAGCTGTTCAGCGATCGCGTGCTGCCGTTCGACACCGATGCTGCGCGCCACTACACCGCGCTCGCCGTCGCTGCGCGCAACGCCGGTCGTGGGTTCCCGACGCCGGATGGATACATCGCCGCGATCGCCGCCTCGCGTGGCTTCCTCGTCGCGTCACGTGACACGTCGCCCTACGAGGCCGGCGGGCTCCGGGTCGTCGACCCATGGCAAAGCTGACTCGGCGGCGTTACCACACCCCCGCCCTGACCGGCGCCCCTCTCAAGGCACCGGCACCCCGATCGACTTCAGCCGCGCCTGCGCCCGCCCAGCCCGCGCCTTCAGCCCATCCAAATACGTGCTGACGTCGGTGCCGGGCAGGTTCAACACCTTGCACCCAAGCCGCCAGTACTCCTCGATCTGCGCCTCGGTTTCCGCAGACCCTCGGGCAAGTTTCCCCTGCGCGTTGCAGGCCGCCGCGATCCGGCGCACGGCTGCCTTGAACGTCGGGTGCTCTAGCTGGAGATGCACGCCGAGGCGCGCACTGAGGTCCGAGTGGCCATAGGCGATCATGTCGATGCCCTCCACGGCCGCGATCGCCTCGACATTCTCCAGCCCTTCGAGCGACTCGATCGACACGCAAACGACGATGTTGGCATTGGCCCAAGGCGCATACTCGGTCGCGTGACGCGCGCCAAAACTCCGGTATCCGGTGTGCATCCCCTGCCCCGAGATGCCGCGATTGCCGATCGGCGGATATTTTGCCTCCCGCGCAATCGCGCGTGCCTCCGCCACGGTATCGACCTCCGAAACCTGCACGCCCATGATCCCCTGATCGAGGATCGCCGGGATCAGGTACGTGAAGGATTTGTGGATCCGCACGATCGCCGAGACGTTGGTGGCCTGGAACCACCCGGCGAGATCCGCGATCGTCTCGAGGTCGAAGGCGCCGTGTTCGTGGTCGATCATGCAGTAGTCGAAGCCGGCGGCCTCGATGATCCACGGCACGCCGCGCGAGGCGAACTCCTTGAGCCCGGTCCCCAGCGCGGCCCGCCCCTCGCGCACCGCCCGCCTTATGCTGTTCTCTTTCATGGATCGTACGAGGCTCCCATCGCGAGACAGAGGTTTTCAAACACGCCTTGTGACACGCGTCCAATGACCTTCAAGCCGCCAGCCGCTCCCGCGATTCAGCCCAGAAGCGCCACGATCCCAGCAGCGCCAGCGGGCTTCCGGCCCTACCAGGAACCGGTGTTGGCCATGCTGGTCCAGGGTTCGGCAGGCGGCAGCGCGCCGCCGGCCTGCAGCAGCTCGATGGAGATGCCGTCCGGCGTGCGGATGAAGGCCATGCGGCCGTCACGCGGCGGGCGGTTGATCGTCACGCCGCGGGCGATGAAGGCGCTGCAGGTGTCGTAGATGTTGTCCACGGCATAGGCGAGATGCCCGAAATTGCGGCCACCCGCATAAGGCTCGGGATCCCAGTTGTAGGTGAGTTCCAAGGCAGCCGCCTCGTCGCCGGGGGCGGCGAGGAACACGTTGGTGTAGCGGCCCTTCTCGTCGGGACGGCGGCGGATCTCGTGCAGGCCGAGCACCTCGAAGAAGGCGATGCTGTCCTCCAGCGAACTGACGCGGATCATGGTGTGCAGATATTTGGTCATGGCGTGTCCTCAGGTCAGGGGTCAGCGTGTCCGTGGCGGCGCAGCAGACGGGTCGAGCTGTGGTGACAAGGATGGGAAGGACGGCCGCCAAGGTTATCCAAATCGGCTGACACCACAATGCGAAACGTCCACTCTGGAAGATTAGCGAGCTTCGGCGGGACTACCGCCTTGGGCGCCAAGTAGCCGGTCCCACCATCCGGGGAGCTTTGGCAGCTTCGTCTCCGACACCGAACCACGTCGGCCGGCTGGGAATGTCGCAGTTGCGTCAAATCCGGCTGTTCTTCACCAACCGCCCCGCAAGCGGCTCGCCGCCGGCTTCCCCTCCCAAGCCCGGGCCGCAACGTCACCTTGACTATATTCCTAGAATTGGCTATAAAGCCAAGCATGGAAACCTATCGCCAACCGCAGCAACCCGCCCAGCTCCTAGGCCTCCCGACCCAGGCCTACTACCAGCTCATTCATACCCTCGCCGGCATCCTGCCGCCGCCGGTGAACGACACGCCCGAGGCACTGCTCGCCCGCACCCAGTCCGCCATCGACGAGGTGGCCGGCATGCTGCCGACCAACGCCAACGAGGCCCGCCTCGCCGCCCAGTGCGTCGCGGCCCGCGCCCAGGCCGACGACGTGCTGCGGCTGCTGCGCAAGCATGCCGGCGACATCGCGCTCGAGGTCAAGCTCAACGCCCAGTACGTCGCCATGCTGCGGGCGTCGCAGGGCGCCCACGGCCATCTGCTGCGGGCACAGGCGGTGCGGCACAAGCGCGAGAAGAGCGATGCCGCGCTCAAGGCCGACGAATGGACGCAGTATGTCGTCACCAGCGAGCTCCAGCGGGCGCTGGCGGCGGGTCCGGTGCCGGCCACGCCCGCTGAGGCGCAACCGGCGCCGGCACCGGCCGCCGCACCGCCGACGCCCGCCGCCGAGCCCGTGCCGGTCGCGCCGCCGCCGCCCGTGCTGGCCGAGGCTTCTCCGCCACCGCCGCCCGCCGCGGCACCGCCGCTGCCGCCCGTATCCGCGCCCGTCGCCGCATGGCCGGCGGCTCCCGCCGCGCCCGAGCAGACCCCGGGGCCACGGCGGGCCCGGGGCATGGCGGCGCCGGCGGAGGCCGACGAGCCGCCGCGCGACCTGGCCGCCGAGACCGACTACTACGCCGTTACCTATCCCCATCGCGCCCGGGAAATCCGGCACCACGGCGGGCTGCCGCCCCATTGCAGCTTCGGACCGCCTGACGACGACCTGCTGCGTGCCATCGCCACCAGCACCAGCCCAATCTTGCGCGCCCTCGACGGCATGAGCGCCGCCGCGGAGTGAGGCTGCGTGCCCGTCCCGAACGCCAGTGCGGGACGGGGCGGCGCAAGGTTTGCAGCACGGAGCCAGGGCGGAGGGCCACGGAGTGCCACAGGAGCCGGGGCGCACGCGGCGGTGTCGGCCCCCTCCGGCGGCGCGATGCGGACCGCCCGGCCAGTCCCCGGCACGCCATACCGGCACGACTCCCGTGGCCCTCGATGGCCCGCCGCGCTGTCGCCGGGCGGAAAACCTTGCACTGCCGCAAACCGGGACCGGGGCTCGCCGGGATGCCGCAACCGCCGGTTCACCTGCTACGGTGGCCGCGTCTCATGGCATGTGCGTCGATCTCTCATGCGGCAAAACGAGACGATCATGAGACGCGTCGTCGGCTCTCAACCGCACCCCGCCCCATTCCGTGCCCCGCCGCGCCTGAGCTGCCGCAGGCGGGCACCCGTCACGCAGAGACTGGCAGGCAGCAAATCCCGGCGCCGCTGCCGCGGATGCCTCTCACCGGATGCGACGCAATCCCACAGCGAACAAAATGAGACGCCGACGAGACGCTGCGTGGTTGAACCGCGGGATCGTCAACCCGATGCCAAGCGCTCGAAGCGGGCAGCGGCGCCGGTCAGGCGAGCCCTTCGGGCCGCAGCCGCGGCGGCAGGCTCGCCAGCGACTCCGTGGTGTCGAAGTCGCGCAGCACGGCGTCGTCGGCCATCTCCACCTCGGCCACCGCTTCCATGTGCTTGCCGACCAGGAACCGGGCGCCGGAATCGCCGCTGATCGCGAGGATCTCCGGGAAGAACCGGCGGTCCCACAGCATCGGGTTGCCCTGCTTGCCGCGGAACACCGGCAGCACGATCAGCCGCCCCTCGTCCGGATCGTACGCCGCCAGCAGCCGGTCGATCATCCGGCCGGTGACCAGCGGCATGTCGCCCAGGCAGACCAGTGCCGCCGCGCAGTCCGGCGGCACCGCCGCGATGCCGGCCTTCAGGCTGGCCGACAGCCCCTCGGCATAGTCCACCGCATGCACGTATCGCACCGGCCGCCCCCCCAGCGCATGCTCTACTTGCTCCGCCTGGTGGCCGAGCACCACCAGGATCGGCCTTGCGTTCGACGACAGCACGTTGTCCACCACGCGGGCGATCATCGTCTTGCCGGTCTTGTCGGCGACCAGCAGCTTGTTGTGCGGCGCCATCCGCCGTGAGCGCCCGGCGCCCAGCACCACCGCCGCGATGGTCGGCGCGCTGCGCGGGGCTACGCCGTGCGGCGGTTGCGCCGAGGCCTTCTCCCGCGGCAGCGGCCGCACATCGATCTCCTTCAGCAAGCCGCCGACGCCCATTTTCATCATGTCGGCCGGCGCCACCTTCAGGCCGGCGAACAGCCGGTGCAGCACCCAGTCGATGCCGTTCAGCTTCGGGCTGCGGGCGCAGCCGGGCAGCACCAGCGCGGGGCAATCGCCGATGCGGCCGAGGCAGATCAGGTTGCCCGGATCGACCGGCATGCCGAAATGCAGGATTTCTCCGCCGGCGCGCACGATCCCCGCCGGCCCGACGTCGCGCCGGTCCAGCACCGCCGAGGCGCCGACCACCAGCAGCAGCTCCGCGCCGTCGCCCAGCAACCCCTCCAGCGCGCCGCCGATCGCCATTTCCTCGTGTGCGCAGTGCACGGGGGGGAGCAGGGTGCCGGTCAGGGCGGTGACCCGCTGTTCGGTGGCGGCGATGGTCTTCTCGGTGGTGCTGTCCTTCAGGCCGGGCAGCTCGGTGACGACCAGGCCGACCTTCAGGGCGCGAAACGGGTGCAGCGTGAGCGGCGAGCCGCCCTGCCGCGCCAGGGTTTCCGCCACCGTCAGCACGGTGCCCGGCACCGAGAACGGGATCACCTTGATGGTGGCGACGAGGTCGCGCGGTGCCACCACCGCGTAGTCGGGCAGGGTGCCGACGGTCAGCGCCTCGTCGATGCTGTTCAGCCGGTCGATTTTCCCCGCATCGACGCGCAGCAACCCAGGGGCTTCGGCGGCGAGGTTCACCCGCCCGGTGGCGGCCCGCGAGCGCGCGATCAGCGGCGAGACCAGCGGCGCGGCCAGCCGATCGGCGGCGATGTCCTCCGGCACGTCGCCCGGTTCCAGGCGGGCGCAGATCACCTCGGTGCGGCCGGCGTCGCGCAATGCGGCGAGCGCGGCGTCGTCCAGCACCGAGCCCTTGCGGATCATCTTCTCGCCGACCCGCTGGCTGTGCGCCATGATGGCGCCGCGGGCCGCGTCCAGCGGAACGGCGCCGAATTTCATGTCCGCGGCCCTTCCTGTTGCCTGCCGAGACCGCGTCTGGCCGCCGAAGCCGCCCGGATCATGCCGCGAGCGGCGCCTTCTGCGGCACCGGCGCGCCGCGCCGCACGGCGACCACCTCGGCGATGATGGAGAGCGCGATCTCCGGCGCGGTAACCGCCTCGATGTTGAGGCCGACCGGACCTTTGATCCGCGCCAGGGCGGCGTCGGTGTGACCGAGTTCGCGCAACCGCTTGAGCCGCGCGGCATGGGTGCGGCGGGAGCCGAGGGCGCCGATGTAGAAGGCGGGCGACTTCAACGCGCGATCCAGCGCCGGATCGTCGAGCTTCGGGTCGTGCGTCAGCGTCACCACCGCGGTGCGCGCGTCCGGGCGCAGTGCGTCCATCGCCTCGTCCGGCCAGGCGGTGGAGATGGTCACGTTGGGAAAGCGCTCGTCCGAGGCGAAGGAGCGGCGCGGATCGACCACGGTGACCGCGAAGCCGCATTGCGCGGCGAACGGCACCAGCGCCTGGGCGATGTGCACCGCGCCCACCACGACCAGCCGCAGCGGCGGGTTGTAGACGTGCAGGAACCAATCCGCTCCGGCGACCTTCACGGTGCCGCTTACATCCTCGTGCAGGGCGTGGTCGGCCGCGGCGTTCAGCTCGGCCGGCGAGGCCGGGTCGGGCAGCAGGCGCTGTTCGCCGTCCGGCAGGCGGGTGGCCAGCACGACAGGGCGCCCGTCGCGCTTCGCCGCTTCCAGCGTGGCGAGTGTGTCGGGGGTCATAATACCTCTCCCGCGCAGCGGGAGAGGTCGAGGCGCGCATGCGCCGAGGGTGAGGGTGCCGAGGCCAGTCTCGGTCTTACTGCGCGCCGGCAGGAAGCTTGGGCATGGGGGGCCGCGACACCCTCACCCGCCGCTTCGCGGCGACCTCTCCAGCGCAGCGGGAGAGGTTGACGTGACGCCCTCACAGCAGCCGCTCCACGAACACCTTTACCTTGCCACCGCAGGCCAGGCCGACTTCCCAGGCACGCTCGTTGGTCACGCCGAAGTCCAGCAGTTGCGGCGTGCCGGTCTCCATCGTCTTCAGCGCCGCGTCGGCGACGGCGCCCTCGATGCAGCCGCCGGACACCGAGCCGGCCATCTTGCCCGACCTGGTCACCGCCATCTGGCTGCCGGCGGGCCGAGGCGAACTGCCCCAGGTCTCCGTCACCGTGGCCAGCGCCACCTGTTCGCCGGCAGCGCGCCAGGCGGCGGCGGTGCTCAGCACGTCTTCCACTTCGTTGGTGTTCATGCGGCTATCCTTTCATATCCCGCCAGCGGCGCCAAACCGCGTGGCGGCGCGGGACGCGACAGCAGATCGACCAGCGAGCGCAGGCTGGCCAGATTGTGCACCGGCCGGAAGTCATCGACATGCGGCAGCATCGCGCGGATGCCTTGGGATTTTGGTTCGAACCCCGACCAGCGCAACAGCGGATTGAGCCAGATCAGCCGCCGGCAGGAGCGGTGCAGCCGGTCCATATTCTCCGCCAGTTCGCCGGCGTGTTCGGCGTCGCGCGGGCGGTCCAGCCCGTCGGTGATCAGCAGCACCACCGCGCCCTGCGCCAGCACACGCTTGGCCCAGCGGCGGTTGAAGGCGGCCAGCGCCTCGCCGATGCGGGTGCCGCCGGACCAGTCGGGCACGATATGCGCCACGGTCTGGAACGCCACCTCCGGATCGCGGTGGCGCAACTGGCGGGTGATGTTGGTCAGCCGCGTGCCGAACAGGAACACGTGGACGCGGTCGCGGTCATTCGTCACCGCGTGCAGGAAATGCAGCAAGATCTGTGCGTAACGCGACATCGAGCCGGAAATGTCGCACAGCACCACCAGCGGTGGCGCGCGCACCTGGCGGCGGTTGCGGGCGATGGTCAGGATCTCGCCGCCCTGGCGCAGGCTCTGGCGGATGGTGCGGCGCAGGTCGGTGACCGGGCCGAGCGGATCGGGCCGCAGCCGCCGGGTCCGCCGCAGGTCGAGCGGCAGGGTCAGCCGGCGGATTTCGCGCTTGGCGGCGGCGATCTCCTCGGCGCTCATCGCCTCGAAGTCCATGCGCTGGAGGCGTTCCTGGTCGGACACGGTCAGCACCGCGTCCTGCACCGGGGGCTCGTCCTGCGGCTGCGGCCGGTGGTCGCGCTTCTGCTGCATGGCCTCGGCGACGCGGCGCGAGGCCGGTGGCGGGCGTTCCAGCTTCTTCTCCTTCTGCGCCTCCAGCAGCGCCATCGCCGCCGCCTGTTCCGCCGCGGTGGGGTCGCGCCAGAACAGGGCGAAGGCCTGGTCGAACACCTCCTGGTGCTCGTGGCGATGGGTCATGACCGAGCGCAGCGCTGTGCGGGTTTCCGCCTTGTCGCCGAGCTCGATCAACGACAGCGCCTGCTGCGCGGCGAGCGTCTCGGCCGGGCCGACCGGCAAGCCGGCGCGGCGGAGCAGCCGCGCGAAGTGCATGACGTTGGCGGCAAGCGTTGGGGCAGTGAGGGCAGGGGAGGGGGCGTTCGGCATGGCTGGATACTGCGACATTGGCTCGCGGCTGCAAGGGGCGGCGGTGCTGGCGTTGTGGCCGACTATGTGATATCAGTGATAGCAGAGGAGATTCAGACATGGCCCAGCTCGTCGTGCGCAACTTAGAGGACGACGTGAAGGAAAAGCTACGCCGCCGCGCCGCCGTGCACGGCTGCAGCATGGAGGAGGAAGTGCGCGCCATCCTGCGCGCCGCGGTCAATGCGGAGTCGGTACGAAAGACCGGGCTTGGTACCCGCATCGCTGCACGGTTCGCCGGCATTGGCCTGCGTGATGACGAAGAGATTCCGGAATTGCGGGGCTATGCGCCAAAGCCGGCGACATTCGATTAATGGTCATTCTGGATACCAACGTGCTTTCCGAGTTGATGCGGCAGCGGCCGGAGCGCATGGTAACGATCTGGCTCGATCGACAGGCGGAGCCGTCCGTCTGGACGACATCGATAAATGTGTTCGAAATTCGCAGTGGGATCGAGATCTTACCAGACAGCCGCCGACGGTCGCTGTTGGAAACCGAATTCGAACGACTGATCGAAGAGGATATCGGCAGGCGCGTGATCTCGTTCGACACCGCCGCCGCTGAACAAGCGGCCACTCTGCTGACCGTACGCCAACGCGCCGGCCGCCCGGGCGAACTGCGCGATACAATGATCGCGGGCATCGTGTTGGCCAACCACGCCACATTGGCCACGCGCAACACGCGGCATTTTGCTGATCTGCCGGTACCGATGGTAAATCCCTGGAGCGAATGAACCGCGCGCCTCGCCGCGCGCGCGCGAGCCAAACAATACGAGCCGTTCGAGCCGGCCATCAAAGATGCCGTCCAATGCGGAACGGAACCGCATCAGGATGGGATCGTCCTGCGGGTGGTAAGGGGCCGCGTGGTCCATGTGAATAACATTAGCAGGTCTCGGCCCATCATGGCAGCGGACACCGGGGGCCGGTTCGTGATGGTCGCTTACTCCCCCGTCCCGCCCTCGCGGTCCCAGCTCGCGGCGGTAACCCCCCGCTCGCGCAGCCGGAACTTCTGCACCTTGCCATTCTCGGTCATCGGCAGTGTGGCCAGGAACTCGATGAACCGCGGGATGGCAAAGGCCGGCATGCGGCCCTTGCAGTACTCCGCCAACGCGGCCGGCGTCAGCGAACGCCCGTCACGCAGCACGATCGCCGCCATCACCTCGTCCTCGGCCAATTCCGACCGCACGGGAAACGCCGCCGCCGCGGCAACATCAGGATGCGACAGCAGCACTTGCTCTACCTCATAGGACGAAACATTTTCCCCCCGCCGGCGGATCGCGTCCTTCATCCGGTCGATGAAGCGGTAGTAGCCGTTCGCCTCCCGCACCACGCGGTCGCCGGTGTGGAACCACAGGTTGCGCCAGGCCTCGACGGTCTTCTCCGCCATGCCGAAATAGCCGGTGGCGAAGGCAAAGGGTTGGTCGGCGCGCAGCACCAGTTCGCCGGGGATGCCATCGCGCAACGTATTGTCCGCGTCGTCCACCACGCGCGCCTCGAACCCCTCGAACACAGGCCCCATCATGCCGGGACGCTGGCCGGACAGCGTGCAGCCCAGCACGAAATTCGTCTCGGTCGAGCCATAGCCGTCCAGCAGCGCGATGCCGAAGCGGGTGCGGAACTCGGGATGGAAGCGCTCCGGCACGCCCGGACCCAGGGCGATGCGCACGCGGTGCGCGCGATCCAGCGCGCTGGGCGGGCGCGACAGCAGGATCGGCACCATCGCGCCGAGCAAGTAGGTGACGGTGGCGCCGTGGCGGGACAACGAGGCGGCAAAGCCGGACGCGGAGAAGCGCGGTTCCACCACCAGCGCGGCGCCGGTCAGCAGCGCCTGGTAAAACGTATTGAGCGCATTGGTGTGGAATAGCGGCAGCGTCGTCAGCAACACGTCGTCCCCACGCAGCCCAAGCAATCGCGCGGTATTCACGCCCCACCAGAAATACTGCGCGTGCGGGCAGCACACGCCCTTCGACACGCCGGTCGTGCCCGAGGTGTAGAGGATCGCCACCGTATCGCCGGGCCCGATCGCGGCCTCCGGCACGGGCTCCGCGGGCGCAGGGAAACGCCCGGGATGCGGCCGGCCCGCCGGCACGTCAGCGTCGCCGATCAGCCAAGTCGTGCGCAGCGACGGCGACACGACGTCCAGCGTATCCAGCGCCTCGGCGAACTCGGACTGCACCACCAGCAGCTTCGCCTGGGAATTCGCCAGGATATGCGCGAGCTGCGCACCACGCGAAGCAGTATTGATCGGTACAGTCACCGCGCCGATCCAGCCGCAGCCAAGATAGACCTGCAGCAGTTCCGGCCGGTTGCCGCACATCACCGCGACATGATCGCCGCGCTGGATGCCGGCCGCGCGCAGCGTGCCGCCAAAGCGCGCGGCCATTTCCAGTGTTTCGGCGAAGCTCCAGGTCTGGCCGCCGATCTCGACCAGCCGGCGGTTGCCGTAGAGCGCCGCCTGGCGGCGCAGCATGCCCGGGAGGGTGCGTTCTACCGGGGGCAGGCGTGACGGCAAAGTGGCGATGTCTTCCATAGCGTGCCGTGTGTCCTGACGGGCGGTTGCTGGCAAGACCGCGCAGGGCGCCGGGTCGGTCAAGCGTGGCGCGGGGTGGCGCAGTGGCCGGCCATGGCGGCGGAAGCATTTCCACCCTGGCTGGAATCCCCGCCGCCCCTGTCACGAGGCCCCTGTCACCGCGAGGCGCGGCGTGACGAAGCAATCCCCGGCCTGGGGAGGCGGTGCGGCTCATCGGGCGGGGGATTGCTTCGCTACGCTCGCAATGACGGGGCGCGACGCTTCCTTGCCCGCCACCCTCGGCGGTGCTTTACCCTCCGTCCGACCACCAGCCGAGGCCGCCCGCGACGCCATGCAACGCAATGACACCAGTTTCCAGGCCTTGATCCTGCGGTTGCAGGAATACTGGAGCCGCCAGGGCTGCGTATTGCTCCAGCCGTACGACATGGAGATGGGTGCCGGCACGTTCCATCCCGCCACCACATTGCGTGCGCTCGGCCCCAAGCCGTGGCGCGCCGCCTATGTGCAGCCCAGCCGCCGCCCGACCGACGGCCGCTATGGAGAAAACCCCAACCGGGTGCAGCACTATTACCAGTATCAGGTGATCATGAAGCCCAGCCCGCCGGACGCGCAGGAGCTGCTGCTGGGCAGCTACCGTGCGCTCGGCCTCGACCCGTTGCATCACGATTTCCGCTTCGTCGAGGACGACTGGGAGAGCCCGACCCTCGGTGCCTGGGGCCTCGGCTGGGAGGTGTGGTGCGACGGCATGGAAGTCGGCCAGTTCACCTATTTCCAACAGGTCGGTGGCATCCCGGTAACGCTGCCGAGCTTTGAGATGACCTACGGGCTCGAGCGCCTGGCGATGTACGTGCAGGACAAGCAGAGCATCTTCGACCTCGACTTCAACGGCGCCGGCGTAACCTATGGCGATGTCTTCCTCCGCGCCGAACGCGAATTCAGCCGGTTCAATTTCGAGCAAGCGGATACCGCGCTGCTGATGCGGCATTTCGCCGATGCGGAGCAAGAGTGCGCCGCGCTGCTGGAGGAGAAGTTGGCACTGCCGGCATACGACCAGTGCATCAAGGCGAGCCATCTTTTCAACCTGCTCGACGCCCGCGGGGTGATCAGCGTGACCGAGCGGGCGAGCTATATCGGCCGTGTGCGCGCCCTGGCGAAGGGCTGTTGCGAGGCTTGGGTCGCGGGGGAAGCGGCTGCGTAGGAAGCGGCTGCGAGGAGCGATCGGCACCGGCTTCCAGCGTTGTTATCCTCACACTTCGAGCCCTGGAGACGTGGCACGCTCGCTCCGACTCGTCGTGCTGGGCACAGGCCCGGAATCCACGACATTCGAACGTTCGGGAAAGTTGCAGTCGTGGATGGCCGGCCTTCGCCGACCATGACAATGATGGCGTGGCCGGCGGGCTCGATCCGTCAGAAGCAGAATACCAGCAGCCTCAGCCAGCCGCGCCATGGCGGTTTGACTCTGCTAGTCTCCGCCGTCCGACACAATGCCACCGGAGGAAACGACGCATGGGCGCCACCCACATAACGCGTCGGCAGGCCTTGCACATGACCGCGGCCGCGGCTGCGCTGCCGCTGGTGCACATCCGCACCGCCGGCGCCGCGGGGAAGCTGACCGTGGGCCTTACCGACCACTGGGTCATCGAGGGCAACGACGTGATGCGCCGCATCGTCGAAGCCTGGGCCGAGCAAAACAAGGTGCAAGTGCAGCTCGAATTCGTCACCAGCACCGGCGCCAAGAACCTGCTCACCCTCGCCACCGAAGCACAGTCGCGCACTGGCCACGACGTTCGCGCCTTTCCGACCTGGATGGTGCATCAGTACGCGGCGCAGCTTGAGCCGATGGACGACGTCATGCAGCGCCTGACCGCGCAGTACGGCGGCGTGTCCGGGATCCTCGACTATCTCGCCAGGATCGACGGCGTCTGGCGCGCGCTGCCATGCTCCCCCATGAGCAAGAACATGGCGAGCTGCGTGCGGTTCGACGTGTTCCGCGAGCACTGCGGTCTCGACGTGCAGGCGATGTATCCCGCCAAACCCGTAGCAACGCAGGAGTCCGACAACTGGAACTGGGACACCTTCCTGCGTGCCGCGGCGCAGTGCCATGCAGCCGGCATGCCGCTCGGGCTGACGCTGTCGAACTCCGGCGACGCGGTGGACTGGTGCGGCTCGCTGTTTGCCGGTTTCGGCGCTCAGCTCATCGACGCCAAGGGTGCGATCACGGTCAGGTCGGACCGCGTCCGGGCGGTGCTGGACTACGCCAGCAAGCTGACGCATTTCGTCGATCCGGCGGTGTATGGCTGGGACGGCGCGGGCAACAACCGTGCGCTGATCTCCGGCCACACGGCGCTGATCTTCGACGCGCCATCGGCGTGGTCGGTGGCGAAGAAGGATGCCCCGCATGTGGCGGAGAACTGCTGGTCGTTTCCCAACCCGAAGGGCAGCGCTGGCCGCTTCGTGCCGTATAATCCACAATTCTGGGGCGTCTGGTCGTTCGCGCAGAACAAGAGCGCGGCCAAGGATCTGCTGGAGCACCTGTCGCGGCGCGAACAGGTGCATCGCATGGCGGACGCCACGCATGGCTATGACATTCCGCCGTTCCAGAGCATGACGGATTTCGACATATGGGAGAAGGAAGGCCCGCCGACCGGCGTGTTCTACAACTACCCGGTCAAACCGCAGCACCATGCTACGCCGATCGTCGCCGGCTATCCCGCGCCGCCCGAGATTGCGGTGCAGATCTACAACAACGGCACGATGCCGCAGATGATCCAGCGCCTGGGGCCGGGCGGTCAGACGGTGGAACAGGTGATCGATTGGGCGGAGGGCGAGCTGGAATCCTATAACCGGACGTGAGGCGATCGGGCGGAGCGTGGGTGCGAACCGCTGTGGTGCGGACTTCTCGGCGGACAGTCTGACCGCCGCGCCCTCGCCACGAGGGGCAGGCGACGACAAAGAGTCCGCAAAGGCAGTGAGCCAGCCACGGCGGTGAGTATGCGGCCAATCCAGACGGAGTGGAGACGCTCGGGGGCCAAAATTGACTGGATATGATCTTATATGATAGCAATCTCTCATGGAGATTACCCCAGAACAGATCCGCGCCGCCCGTGCCCTGCTACGCATCGAGCAGGAGGAACTCGCCCGCCGTTTGAAAATGTCAGTGGTAACGGTCCGCCGCCTCGAAACAGCGGACCCTGCACCGCGCACATCCCAATCGACCCGCGAAGAGGTGCAGCGGGTGCTCGAGCAGGCGGGGGCTGAATTCATCGAAGGTGGCGTGCGGCGGCGTCGCACCGCGCGGCCTGACGCCACTTCCCGGTTCGAGGCTCTGCGCGCGATCAGCCGCCGAAGCGCCGAGCGGCTGCGCGGACGTGAGCAGCTCACTGACGCCG
>JBEKNT010000121.1:0-16976 GCA_049522565.1 Acetobacteraceae bacterium | reverse complement strand
TGACGAGCCTACGGCCGCTCATCACGCCGGGGATTGCTTCGTCGCTTCGCTCCTCGCAATGACAGTATGGGAAGCGGCGTGCGTAGTGGGAGGAAAACAACATGCCGGCCTTCGCCGGCATGACGAAGCGGGTCGATTCACTTACGCGGGCGCCACCGCGACGCGATGCCGTGAGGCCGCCTCGATCGGCCGCCGCGTCATCGTCAGCGTCGCCGCGGCACCGCACAGCGCCAGGACGCCGGTCAGCACGAAGCTGCCGTTGAAGCTGCCGGTCAGGGCGACGACGTAGCCGGTGACGATCGGTCCCAGCATGCCGAAGGTATTGCCGCCGAGTACTGTGATGCTGGTGACCTTGCCGATATCCGCGCGGTTGTGCACGAGGTCCGTCACCAGCGCGAAATTCATGGCGCTGCCGGCGGCACCCGCGGTGCGCGCGATGCTCAGCACCACCACGATGGCCCACAGCGAATCGAGCACCGGCACCAACAGGATCACCGCGTCGCTGACCAGCATCGCCGCCAGCAGCAGGCGGCGCTTGCCGGCCAGGCGGCCATCATGCGTCAGCAGTTTGTCGCTGAGCAGCCCTAGCAGAATCGCGGCGACCGCGGCGATGCCGAAGGGCACGGCGGTCAGCATGCCGGCATTCAGCACGCTCAGGCCGCGCGAGGTTTGCAGATAACTCGGCAGCCAGGTCAGCAGCATGTAGCCGCCGAACACCTCGCAGCCCTGGGTGAGGAACAGGCCCCAGGTCGTGCGCCGCGCGAGCAATTGCCACAATGATGCAGCGGGACGTTCCGCCAGGTCGGGGTGCAGCGTGCCGTCGCGCTCGGCGAGGATGCGGGTGCGTTCCGGGGGCGACAGCCAGCGGACTCGTTCCGGTTTGTCGAAGACCAGCAACCAGGCGAGCAACCAGACGAGTCCCATGCTGCCGGCAACGAAGAAGCCGGCGCGCCAGCCGAAGACGCTGACCACCGCGGCGATCGCCACGGCACCGATCGCCGGTCCCGCCGCGGCACCGGCACCGAAGATGGCATTGGCCAGGCCGCGCTCGGAGGCCGGGAACCATTCGCGGATGATGCGATTGGATGCCGGCCAGCTTGTCGATTCGCCCATGCCCATGATGATGCGGGTCAGCGCCATGAACCAGTAGCCGGTGGACAATCCGGTGAGGATGGTCGCCGCCGACCACAAGCCGATGCCGGCGGCATTGACGACCTTGCCGCCGAAACGATCGACCAACAGGCCGACGGGGATCAGGCAGACGACGTACATCCACAGGAAGGACGACAGGAGATAGCCCATGGCGACGGGGGACAGGCCGAACTCGGTCGAGATCGGTTTGGCCGCGACCGAGAGGGCGACGCGGTCGGCATAGTTGATCGCGGTCAGCGTGAACAGGAAGACGAAGATCCAGACCCGTCGATAGTGCATCGGTGTGGTTCCTCCCCTGCGGCGTATCGGGCACTGACTGTGATGATCGCGGCAAGGCAAGCCTTTAACACGGAGGAAGATCGAGAGAAACGGAGCGCCGCGAGGGCATGTGCGCCGTTCTGGTGCTTTGATTCCGACGGTTCAGTCCCCTGGCCAACGCTGGCATTGCGAGCGAAGCGAAGCAATCGCCTGGATGTAGTCGTGCGACACCACCGGGAGATTGCTTCGCTTCGCTCGCAATGACAGCGAAAACGCTGGGCCGGAAGCGTCGCCGTCGGGACTCCATCTACGACACAGTGCCTCGATAAAACTGCTCCCGTGGCCCTGCGTGGCTTGCGGATTTCTCCGCGTTGAACACCTGCCCGATTTCACGTCAGACCGGCCTTGCGGTAGTGTGCCGCGTGCCAATGGGAGGAAACCACATGGCGACGTTCACGGTGACGAAGCTGCATCCCTCGCTCGGTGCGGAGATCGCCGGCGTCGATCTCAGCCAGCCGATGGACGCCGCCACGCGGGAGGCGCTGTCGCAAGCGCTGGCCGAGCATCTGGCCCTGGTGTTGCGCGACCAGCACCTGACGCCGCCGCAATATCTGGCCGCGGCGGCGGCCTTCGGGCCACCGATGCGGCAGCATTATTCGCAACACAACATGCTGGACTTCCCGGATGTCGGACTGGTCTGGCACCGCAACGGTCAGCGCCCGGCCGAGCGGTGGCACACCGACCACACCAACCGCGAGTGTCCTCCCGCTGCGACGCTGCTGTATGGCGTGGAGATTCCCTCGGCCGGCGGCGGCACCAGCGTCGCCAACATGCGCGCGGCCTATGCGGCACTGGCGGACGATGAGCGCCGGCGCCTCGATACGTTCAGCACGGTCAACAGCCTCGACGAAAACAAGACCGACACGCTCGCGGAAGACCGCGAGAAATACGGCAAGCCGATCGTGCACCCGATGGTGCGCACCCATCCGGTGCATGGCTCGCGCGCGGTGTATTTCCACGTGACGAAGGCCATGCGGATCGAGGGCATGACCGCGGAGGCGAGCAAGGCCTATATGAACGATCTGCTGGAGCGCATGATCCGGCCGGAAATTGTCTATCATCATGGCTGGCGCAAAGGTGACGTTCTGGTGATCGACGATCGGGCGACGATGCACCGGGCGCACGGGGACTACGATCGCAGCGAGAGCCGGGTGCTGTGGCGGATCATTACGGAGGGCGACCGGCCGCGCCTGGTCTGAACCGGGCCGCGAGGCGGCTTCCCGCCCCCGCCGCGCTGGTGCATGCTGGCGCCATGTCAGACATGCGCAGCATCACGGTCTATACCGACTACAAGAGTCCGTACGCCTACCTGGCGAAGGACCTCGCCTATGAACTGGAGCGCGACTTTCCGGTGCGCCTGACGATTCTGCCTTACGTGCTGGACATCCCGAGCTTCCTCGGCTCGGCGCGGGTCGATGCGGACGGCACTGTGCTGGAGCAGAATCGTAACGCGCATCAGTGGCGGCGGGTGAAATACAGCTACATGGATTGCCGCAGGGCAGCGCGCAAACGCGGGCTGACGATCCGCGGGCCGCAGAAGATCTGGGATTCGGTGCTGGCCGCTTCTGGCATGCTGTATGCGCAGCGCGCCGGCGACGCGGTGTTCCGCCGCTATCACGACCTGGTGTTCGAGCGCTTCTGGCAGCGTGCCCTGGATATCGAGGATGTCGCGGTCATCGGCGCCGTGCTGAGCGAAGCCGGCGCGGACGGCGGCGGCTTTGCGGGCTATGCCGAAGCGGGACGCGCCGACGTGGCGGCGATCAGCCGCGCGGCGGAAGCCCAGGGCGTGTTCGGGGTACCCAGTTTCGTGCTGGATGGGGAATTGTTCTGGGGCCGCGAGCATCTGCCGGATATCAGGGACATGCTGGCGGCATAGCCGGACGTCAGCGATGCGCCGGCGCGATGAACGGCGGTTGCGCAGGGAGGACAACCAGGTTGGCCACGTTGGCGTTGCGTAAGCTGCGCAAAAGCTTCGGTGCGGTGGAGGTGATCCCCGGGATCGACCTCGACGTGGCAGAGCATGAGTTCGTCGTGCTGGTCGGCCCCAGCGGCTGCGGCAAGAGCACGATCCTGCGCATGATCGCCGGGCTGGAGGAGCCGACTTCCGGCGACATCGTCATCGACGGCACGGTGGTGACTGACCGCGAACCGAAGGATCGCGACATCGCCATGGTGTTCCAGGACTATGCGCTGTATCCGCACATGACGGTGGCCGACAACATGGCGTTCGCGTTGCGCTACCGGAAGGTCAAGCGGGCGGCGATCCGCAGCCGCGTGGCGGACGTGGCGCGCATGCTGGAGATCGAGAAGCTGTTGCATCGTACGCCGCGGCAATTGTCCGGCGGCCAACGTCAGCGCGTCGCCATGGGGCGCGCCATCGTGCGCGATCCGAAACTCTTTCTGTTCGACGAGCCGCTGTCCAACCTGGACGCCAAGTTACGGGTGCAGATGCGCACCGAACTGCGCAAGCTGCGTGTCGCGGTGCCGACGACGACGATCTATGTGACGCATGACCAGGTGGAGGCGATGACGCTGGCCGACCGCATCGTGATCCTGAACCATGGGCGGATCGAACAGATCGGCACGCCGGAGGACGTATACGAGGTGCCGGCTTCGGCTTTTGTCGCCAGCTTCATCGGCGCTCCGGCGATGAACCTGCTGCCGGCACGGCTGGAACGCGGCCAGGTGACGCTGGAGGATGGCAGCGTGCTGCCGGCGTGGGGCGCTCGAGATGTGTCGCAGGGCGGTGCGCTTGATGCATCGCGCGGCGCCGCACCGCATGTACTGCCCGACGGCGCGCATGATGTGCTGTGCGGGGTGCGGCCCGAGGAATTGGTATGGGTGCCACCCGGCGCGACGCCTGATGGCGCCTGCTTGCGCGGCACCGCACTGACCGTCGAGCCGCTGGGTGCCGACACGCTGGTCACGCTGCTGGTGGCCGATACCGAGATCGCGTGCCGTCTGCCGCCACGCAGCGTGCGGCGCGCGGGGGAGGCATTGACGCTGACGCTCGATCCGGCGCGACTGCATCTGTTCGATCGCGCCAGCGGACGGCGCTTGTAAGAAACCGCAAGAAAGGGGGCACACGATGAGGCGACGTACATTCCTGGCGGGCACGGCTGCCGCGGCGCTGGCTCGGCCGGCCATCGCGCAGACAGGCAAGAAGCTCACGTTCCTGAGCTGGAACATTGTCGATCAGGCGGAGATGTTCAAGACCTGGTTCGCCGAGTTCAGCAAGGCGCATGGCGGCGTGGACATCGAATGGCTCGACAAGAAGGGTCCGGACCTGCCGCCGTTCTACCAGACGCAGCTTGCCGCCGGCACGCCGCCGGACGTGGTCGATCTGCAAGGCGGCATCGGCGTCGAATACGCCGCGCAAGGGGCGTTGCTCGACCTGACGCCGTATCTCGCCGCGCATCCCGACGTGAAGGCGCGGTTCAACCAGGACTATCTCAACAACTGGGTGTGGGAGGGCAAGAACTGGCTGCTGCCGTTCTACATCGCCAAGAGCCTGCTGTTCTACAACAAGCCGCTGTTCCAAAAGGCCGGTTTGACCGGGCCGGCGACCAGTTTCGACGAATTGCTGGCGCAGGCTGCGAAGATCGGCTCCGGCGGCGAGGATCAGACCGGCTTCCTGACGCTGAACTTCGACTGGCTGTATTGGGCGCTGTTCCGCATGAACAACGTCGAGCTGCTGACGCCCGACCTGAAGCAGGTGGCTTTCAACACGCCGCAGATGCTGGAGGTCGTCGAAAAATTCGCCAAGGCCACGGCCGGGACCGCGGTCAACAAGATTTCCTGGACCGGCCGCTGGATCGAGCCGCTGGGCGCCTTTGCCTCCGGCAAGGTGGGCATGCTGAACGCGCATTCGGCGGCGTATTTCTTCCTCAAGGGCCAGGCGGCGTGGCTCAACGCGGATACGCTCGGCGTGGCGGAGCTGCCGGGCAACTGGTCGGTGCCGACGCTGCATGGCTACGGGATTTCCAAGGGCACGAAAGACCCCGACCTGGCCTGGGCTTTTATCGAGTTCTGCACCGCGAAGAAGCAGGCGCAGGCGATGGCGGACAGCCGGCGCATCCTGACCGCCTATACCGAGGTGGACAATGTGCTGATGGCGCGGTTGGCGAAGGACGAGCCGCTGGCCCACGCGGTGTTGCAGACGCAGCTTGAACATACCGACAAGTTGTGCGGCAACTGGCCGCTGCCGAACGACAGCCGCGTCAAGGACGCGTTCTGGCCCGAATTGCAGAATGCCGTGCTCGGACGCAAGGATGCCAAGAGTGCGATGGATGAGGCGAGCAGAAAGGTGACGCGGGAACTGAGGCGGGCGTGAGGGCGCACGAAAACCTCTGCCGCTTCGCGCGAGCGGTCAGTCCATGACCCGACGCTCGCGGCAGGCGGCGGTTGTCGCCTGCTTCCTGGCGCCCTCGCTACTGATCTTCGTCGTCTATCGCATCCTGCCGCTGATCTGGAATGTCGTGTTGTCGTTCGAGGCATGGTCGCCGCTGCGTCCGGCCACCTGGGTCGGCTGGGACAACTATGCCGAGATGCTGCAGGACGACGACGTGTTCTGGACGGCGTTCTGGAATACGGTGATTTTCCTGGGCTCGCAGCCGATCGCCATCGCGCTGGCGCTCGGCATTGCGCTGCTGGTCAATAGCGATCTCAAAGGCGCCAGCGTCTACCGCACCATCGTCTTCCTGTCCTATCCGTTGATGACCGTGGCCGTCGCGATCATCTGGCACCTGATGTACAACGAGCATGGCGGGCTGATCAATTACGTGCTGCGACAGCTCGGCATCATCCACCAGCCGATTGCGTTCCTTGACTCGTTCGCCTGGGCATTGCCCAGCACCATCGTCGCCAACACCTGGCAGGTGCTGGGCTTTTTCATGATCGTGCTGCTTTCCGGGTTGCAAAACATCCCGCCGCACCTCTACGAAGCGGCACGCGTCGATGGCGCGCCCGCCCGCGCCCGCTTCTTCCGGATCACCTTGCCGATGCTGCGGCCGGCCTTGTTCCTGTGCGTGGTGATCGGCATCCTCAATTCGTTTTCCGCGTTCGACCTGATCTACGTGATGACCAACGGCGGACCTGGCCACGCCACCGAACTGTTGATCACCTACATCTACAAGCAGGGATTCGGCGAGACGCGGTTCGACTACGCCGCCGCGCTGACCGTCGCGCAGTTCGCCATGCTGCTGGTGCTGACCTGGATCGCCCACCGTGCCGTCGGCGGCAATGCGGGGGCGATCGAATGACTCGCCGCGACCGCCGCCTGCTATGGCTTCGGCACAGCGTCCTGATGGTGATCTCGGTCGTCATGCTGGCGCCGTTCTACTGGGTGCTGAAGGCCTCGATCACCGGCGAGAACATCTATGACTATCCGCCGCATCTGTGGCCGGTGCGGCCGAACCTGTTCAACTTCGTCGATGTCTGGTACTTGATTCCTTTCCCGCGCTATCTGCTGAACAGCATCATCGTGTCGCTGATCGCGGTGGCGGGGAACCTGGTGCTGAACGCCATCGCCGGCTACGCGCTGACACTGCCGTTCATCGGCCGGCGCTCGGTGATCGTGCTGTTGCTGTCCTGCACGCTGATCCCGTTCCAGGCCACGATCATCCCCGCCTATCTCATCACCGCGCATCTCGGCTTGCTCAACTCCTATCTCGGGCTGGCGCTGCCACTGCTGTCCACCATTGTCTGCATCTTCGTGTTCAAGGCCAGCTTCGATGCGGTACCGCGCTCGCTGATCGATGCGGCGCGGATCGACGGGCTGGGCGAGTTGCGTATCCTGCTGCGCGTCATGCTGCCGCTGTCCACGCCGGCGGTCGCCACCAACGTCGTGCTGTCGTTCATCTGGTCGTGGAACAACTTCCTCTGGCCGCTGATCATCACCCGGACCCAGGACATGCAGACGCTGCCCCTGGGTTTGGCGCGATTCCTGTCCTACATGGAGGATACCACCGCGGCGTTGTACGCGTTCGTCGTCATGGTGCTGGCACCGGGGCTGCTGGTGTTCCTGATGGCGCAGTCGGCCTTCATGCGCGGACTGACAACCGGAGCGACCAAGGGATGAGATGGCGGCGTGTGCTGTCCAGCCGGTTTGTGATCGTGCCGACGGTCATCGCGGTGACGATCGTCGCGTGGAATGTCTACGTGTCGCTGCATGACCATGGCTTGCTGCAAGGGCGGGTGATCGATGCAGCGGGTCATCCGGTCGGTGGCGCCACGGTGATTCTGTTCGCGCATGATTTCGTCACGCAGGTGGAAAAGGCGCGCACCCACACGGATGCGGCCGGCGCGTTCCGCTTCGACGACAACGACTCGCACCTGGTCCAGCTTCAGGCGCAGGACGGCGGTGCGACGTCGCCGCGCATCACCATCCGGCTGTGGTTCCGCGCGCAGGACCACGTGTTGCAGCAGCCGCTGCGCCTGGCACCGGCGGCCTGACGTTGGCATTGCGAGAAGCCCCGCGACGAAGCAATCCCCCACCTGACGAGCCGAGGCACGCTCGTCGGGCAGGAGATGGCTGCGTCGCGGCGCTCCTCGCAATGCCAGGGTGGCGGTCAGTCGAAACGGCAGTGGGGCGGTTGTCAGCGTCGCAACAACAGCCAGTCAATCCGGCAAATCGAACAATTTGCACCAGCCCTGCGGACTGATGTCGCCCTCGACCACCTGGCAGGATCGCGGCCGCCGGAAGAACGTGCAGCCGATGCAACTCAAACCGCCGCGCGGACGATCCTGATACCGCGCCGCGGCCTGCGACATCTTCGCCGGCACCTGCCCCATGGCATCGTCAGAGCCAGCAGCAGCCAAAGCAACGACCAGCAACCGCCGTCGCGTCAAACCGGGCCGCCGCTGCGACACTCCGGGCCGCCGCCGCGGCAGACCGAACCGCACACCCATCGCCGGCGCGAAACCCCGATGCGCGGCTCAGGCCGGCTTGCTCACGTAGCCGTAGCGCAGGTTGCTGCGTCCCGGGCCATTGCGCTGATACTCCGCCTTCAGCGCCGCGAAACGATCCTGCTTCACCAGCTCCGCATGCTGTGCAAGTCCATACAGCCGCGCCGAGTTGCCGCTGAACACCGCGGTCTTCACCGGACCATCGGCCGGTCCAAGCGGCTGGAACCCATGCTTCTTCTGCATGTCCTCGGGGATTTCCAGCCGGCGCAGCCCTTCGATCTGCCATTGCGGCGCGCCGGTCCACACCGCGTCGGTGCCCCACACCACCCGATCGACGCCCAGCCCCTTGATCAGCGTGCCCATCAACGCCGCCGCCAACCGCGGCTCGGCCACGCTGGTCCAGGCGAACAACTGGCCGAGATCGCCATACACATTGGTCACGCCATACTTTTCCGGAATCTCGGCGAGATCGCTGGTCCACGAACTGCGCCCCGTCTTGTCGAACTCCGCCATGCCGTCCGCCGGATTGCCGCCCACCCAGCGATAAGCCGAGTGATAGACAAGGAAGTTCAGTTGCGGCCAATCCTTGGCGGCGCGACCGATATCGCTGACATCGGCGTACGGGCGCAGACGGGGGAACTTCTCCTCGATGGCCGGCGCGAACAGACCCTTGTGAATGCAGACGTTGCGAATGCCGGTCTTGGCGATCCGTTCATAAAACGGATACATCAGCTTCTCATCATCCGCGTGCCACGGATGCGCGGCGAGTTCCTTATGCGTGTTATCGCCGACGGTGTAGCCCTTCCACGAATCCGGCCTGTAGCGTTCCACCGCTGCGTCCACTTGCTCAAGCCAGCCCGGCTGCCCCGGCGTGATGGTAAAGTGTGCCAACATGCGCCGTGTGCCGGCCTGCTTGTTGACCATCTCGCGCGTCTTGAACACCTGGTCCTGCGGGATGAACCAATCCTCCGGCACATCGGACGGAGAGTTCGACAACAGCGCCACCTTGGTGTCGCTGTCCAGGTAGATCTCTTTGACGTAATTGGCGTATTTCAGATCGTCGATGGTCTGTTCCTTGCCGGCGAGTTCCTTGTTCCAACCCCACTGGCCGACCGCTTCACGTCCTTTCACAAAGGCCATCAGCCGGGTATCGTCGCGCAGGAAATGCGTGTGCCCGTCGATCACCATCTGCCCCGACAGCGCATCGGCGCGCGCCGTCGCCTGTTCCGGGGTCGCGGCCTCGGCCTCGCTGGCGTCGAACAGATGGCCGAACACCTGGTTCAACGCGACGAACGACGCCGCCATGCCCGCAGCGGTCTGGAAGAAGCGCCGGCGCGACAGGCCCTGGTGCCGCGCCAGCCGCTCGCTCATGTCCTTCAGCCGCGCTTCAACCTCGCGCTGCTGCGCGGTCTGCGGCACCGGCAGGTACTCGTCGCTCGACACGATCTGCGTCGGCACCGGCGAGGCGAACGACGCGGTCTCCGCCGGAAGCAGCCCGTTGATCATCTCATCGCTCAGGAATTTCATTTGCTTCCCTCCCCGCTGCCGCGTGACGGACCGTCAATGCGGCGTCCGCGGTTGTCTGGCGTTGTCCGGTTGTAGTCTGGCGATGTCGCCTGGCCCTCGCAAGGCGAGCGCGGCCTATGCCGCTACACCACCACGCCGGCGCCGGCCGGCCGGTGCACCCACCAGTCGGCGACGAACCCGCGCAGCTCGATGGTGCCTTCCTTCACCGCCCCCAGCCGCGCGGCCACCCGGGCCGAACGCGCATTCGCCGGCAGGATGAAGCTCGCCATGCGCGCGAAGCCGAAGCGGGCGAAGGCCCAGTCACGCACCGCGGTCACGGCCTCGGTCGCCAGGCCTTGGCCACGGAACGGCGCATCCAGCGCATAGGCCAACTCCGGCTCGGGCCACTCCAGCGGATGCAGCACGCCGACCCGGCCGGCGAAGCGGCCATCCGCCTCGACCGCGAACAGCCCGTAGTTGCGCAAGCCCCATTGGCCGATGGCCGCAGCCATCTGGATCCAGCACTCCCCGCGCGTCAGGGCGCGCCCGGCGTACAGGAAGTGCTGCACGTCCGGATCGGCGTTCATCGCCGCCAGGCCGTCGAGGTCCGATGCGCGGAAGGCGCGCAACACCAGGCGGGGCGTGCGCAGCGTGGGGATTTCGATCAATGTGGTCATGGAGGTCATAGTACACCTCTCTCGCGCAGCGGGAGAGGTCGAGGTGCGAAGCACCGAGGCTGATCGGGTCGGCACGCAGCAGAAGCCCCGCAGCAGAAGCCAAAGTGCCGACCCGATCGCCCTCACCCTCGCCGCTCACGGTGGGTTCGCTTCGCGACCCAACCGACCTCTCCCGCCGCAGGCGGGAGAGGTGTACTGCTCTGCGCCATGCAAGCTCCGGTGAACGCCAGTCCGCTGCCTTCCCTCGACGCGCTGCTGCGGTCGCCGGAGGCCGCCGTGTTGTGCGAACGCTTCGGCCGTCACGCCACCACGGCCGCGTTGCGCGCCACCCTGGCGGCTCGCCGCGCCGCCCGCGACTTCCCCGCCCCGGCCGCCGCCATCCTCGACTCCGCCGCCGACGCGCTGGCCCGCCAGTTCACCCCCAGCCAGCGGCCGGTGTTCAACCTGACCGGCACCGTGCTGCACACCAATCTCGGCCGCGCGCCGCTGCCGCCGGATGCCGCCGAAGCCGCGGCGCAGGCGCTGCGCTCGGCCACCACGCTGGAGTTCGACCTCGCCACCGGCAGGCGCGGCGAGCGGGACGATCACATCGCGCCGCTGCTGTGCCAGCTCACCGGCGCCGAGGCGGCCACCGTGGTCAACAACAACGCCGCCGCCGTGCTGCTGGTGCTCAACACCTTCGCCCTGGGCAAGCAGGTTCCGGTGTCGCGGGGGGAATTGATCGAGATCGGCGGCGCCTTCCGCATCCCCGACATCATGGCCCGCGCCGGCGCCGTGCTGCGCGAGGTCGGCACCACCAACCGCACTCACCCGCGCGACTACCAAGCGGCGATCGGGTCGGAGACTGCGCTGCTGATGCGGGTGCATCCGTCCAACTATGCCATCGCCGGGTTCACCGCGGCGGTCGGCACCGCGGAACTCGCCGATATCGCCCACGGCGCCGGCCTGCCCTTGGTGGAGGATCTGGGCAGCGGCAGCCTGGTGGACCTCGCCGCCTGGGGTCTGCCGCACGAACCGACGCCGCAGGAGTCGCTAACCGCCGGCGCCGACCTCGTCACCTTCTCCGGCGACAAGTTGCTGGGGGGGCCGCAGGCCGGACTGATTGTCGGTCAAATTAAATTGATCAACCGCATAAACGCCAACCCGATGAAGCGGGCGCTGCGGCTGGACAAGGCGCGCCTGGCCGCGCTGGAACAGGTACTCCGGCTGTATCTCGATCCCGACCGGCTGGCCGAGCGGCTGCCGGCGCTGCGCCTGTTGACCAGGCCGGAACCCGACATCCGCGCCACCGCCGAACGCCTGCTGCCACGACTCCGCGCCGCCTTCCCCGATCGGCCGGTGACCGTGGAGCCCTGCCGCAGCCAGATCGGCTCCGGTGCATTGCCGGTGGATCTGCTGCCCTCGGCGGCGCTGACGATCGGCGGCAACGCCCTGGAAACCCTGGCAACGACGCTGCGCAGCCTGCCCCGCCCGGTGCTCGGTCGCATCGCCACCGGGCGGCTCTGGCTGGATTGCCGCTGCCTGGAACCGGACGACGAGGCAGGCTTTCTCGGGCAACTTCCCGTGCGCGGCTGACCGGGCAATACTGCGCGCGGAGGAGAAGCGGTCCCGGTGGGCCGGCCGGACTTCAAACCCGGTTGGGGCTGCCAAGCGGCTCCGGGCAGGTTCGACTCCTGCTCTCTTCCGCCACCGCCCCGCGAATGAGACACCGACAGGTATTGTGGCAGCGGCGCACCAGAGGTGTGGCGGCGCAGCAACAGGCGGGTGCCAAGGGCCTCCGTGCCCCCTCCCCATCGGCACACACAATCGCCATGTTTCGCCGTGCAGAGGGCTTAGGGGCGTGCTGTTCATCGTCCCGAGACTTTGGAATACAGCGAACGAGGAGATTTACAATGAAGTTCCGGGGCGCACTTTTGGCGGCCAGTATTCTGGCTATGCCAATGCTGGCGAGTGCCCAGCCCGTCACCGGCCTCTATCTCGGCGCCGGAGCCGGTGTGAACATCATGCAGGACGAGTCGATCAAGTCGGTCGATGGCTTCGCCACGCCAGGCGCGAAGCTCGAGACGAATATCGGCGCCGTCGGCGTGGGAAGCGTCGGTTGGGGATTTGGCAACGGGCTGCGCGCCGAATTCGAGGGTGACTATCGCTACAACGGCCTCAACAAGGTGACCGGCATGGGGGGCGGCTCACAGATCGGCGGCTCGGAGCAGAAATACGGTCCGATGGTGAACGTGCTGTATGACTTCTACGGCCTCGGCTCGGTCGTTCCGTATGTCGGCGTCGGTGCCGGCTACCAATGGGCCCACGACACATTCACCTCCGGTGGCTATAGCACGAGCGATACCGCGGGGGCCTTCGCTTACCAGGCGATCCTGGGCGCGGCGCTGCCGATCGCTTCCGTGCCTGGCCTCGCGGTCACCGCCGAGTACCGCTTCATGGGCCTTGCCGGGAATCGCACGTACAACATCGGTGGTGGGTCGGTCACCCTGGGCGACGACTATAACCACAGCATCCTGCTTGGTGTCCGGTACGCGTTTGGTGCCCCTGCCATGGCCATGACGACAACGGCCGCGGCGGCGGCAGCGCCGGCTCCGGCGGTGCAGCCAGCCCGCTCCTACCTGGTGTTCTTCGACTGGGATAAGGCGACGCTGACCGACCGTGCCCGGTCGATCATCAAGGAGGCGGCGGACAACTCGACCCACGTGCAGTACACGCGGATCGACGTGAACGGCTACACCGACACCTCCGGCACGCCGCAGTACAACATGGGCCTCTCGATCCGCCGCGCGGACGCGGTCAAGGGCGAGCTGGTCAGGGACGGCGTGCCTGTGGCAGCGATCGCCACGCAAGGTTTCGGCGAGACGCATCTGCTGGTGCCGACCGGCGCCGGCGTGCGTGAGCCGCAGAACCGTCGCGTTGAGATCGTCATCCACTGACCGTCGGTCGAACGGCCGGCGCTGACGGGACGGGGTGCCTCACGGCACCCCGTTTTGTTTTGGCACGGTGCTGGGCGCACCGTGGGTCGACCCGTTCCCCTCGTACGCGCCTCAGCCGGACTCCCGGCCGCCACTTCACAGTCGCGTGACCCCTGTGGCAATGTTGCCCAAGGTATGTGGCGGTGCAGCAACAGGTGCGGGCAAACGCGCCATGCCCCCTCCCTATCGATTCGTTACGTCGCTATGGTTTTCGCAGCGAAAGGGTCCCGGAGCGCGACTGCTGCGCCCGTTCAGGGCCGAGGAAGACACGGTGATGAGGAAAATGACGATGCGGCTTCGGGGTGCGTTGCTGGCGGCTGGTATGCTGGCACTCCCGGTCGTGGCGAGTGCCCAGCCCGTCACCGGCCTGTACCTGGGCGCCGGCGTCGGTGTTAACCTGATGCAGGACGAGCAGGTGAAGAATTCGGGCGGCCCGAAGCTCGGCTCCGACCTCGGGCCGGCCGGTGTCATCAGCCTGGGTTGGGGCCTCGGCAACGGCCTGCGCTTCGAAGTCGAGGGCGACTTCCGCGCCAATAAGTTCGACAGCTCATCGGGCGCCTTCGGCGGCACGGCGGCGGACGGCTGGGAGCGGAAGTACGGCGCGATGGTGAACGTGCTGTACGACTTCGTCGGCATCGGGCCGGTGCAGCCCTATGTCGGCCTCGGCGGCGGCTACCAGTGGGCCGATGAGCAGAATGTCAGTGTTTACGGTCCGACCGGCTCGGCCAACCTCGGCTCGCACACCGAGGGCGACTTCGCCGCCCAGGCGATCCTCGGCGTGGCGCTGCCGATCCAGGCGGCTCCGGGTCTCGCGATTACCGCCGAGTACCGCTTCATGGCGCTGGCGGGCGACCGCAGCTATGACACCACCTTCTCACCTGTTGGGGGGCCCGCCTATCGCGGCAGCACCAAGCTGGACGACGACTACAACCACAGCTTCCTGATCGGCATCCGCTACAATTTCGGCCAGACGGCGATGGCGGCGGCCACGACCGCGGCGACGGCGGCGACGCCGGCTCCGGCGGTGCAACCCGCCCGCTCCTACCTGGTGTTCTTCGATTGGGACAAGGCGACGCTGACCGATCGCGCCCGGCAGATCATCAAGGAGGCGGCGGATAACTCGACGCACGTGCAGTACACGCGGCTCGAGGTGAACGGCTACACCGACACCTCCGGCACGCCGCAGTACAACATGGGCCTGTCGATCCGGCGCGCCAGCGCGGTCAAGGCCGAGCTGATCAAGGACGGCGTGCCTGCCGCCGCGATCGCCACGCAAGGCTTCGGCGAGACGCATCTGCTGGTGCCGACCGGCGACGGCGTGCGCGAGCCGCAGAATCGCCGCGTCGAGATCATCGTCCACTGATGGTCGGCGATCGGACCGTCACCAATGCGGATTGGGCGCCGACAGGCGCCCTTTTCGTGACAGCCTGAAAGGGGGAACAGGAAAATGCGGTTTCGCTTGGGATTGCTGGCGATGGCGTTGCTCGCGGCGCCAGTCGTGGCTGAGGCGCAGCCTTTCCATGGCCTGTATATCGGGGGCGGCGCCGGCTACAACCTGCCGGAAAATGATCCTCTGGCCGGCGGCGGCCAGATCAAGCCCGGCGGCGGCTTTGTCGGGCTCGGCAGCGTGGGCTATGGCCTGGGCAACGGATTCCGCTTCGAGTTGGAGGGGAATTATCGCGAGGCCCCGCTGCCGACAATATCGAACGCGGTGGTTGCCAGCAACAGCGGGAACCTCCACACCTATGGCGTCATGGCCAATGTGCTGTACGACCTCGATGTCGGCCTGCCCTGGCTTTATCCGTATATCGGTGGCGGCGCCGGCTATGCCTGGTCGAATTTCACGCGTCAGCGCACGTTTACCGCCGCCGAATTCCCGTTGCTCAGCTCCAGCATCGACCAGACGCAGGGGGCGTTCGCTTTCCAGGCGATTGGCGGTTTGTCGTTCCCGATCCCTGGCGTTCCCGGTCTGACGGTGACCACCGAATACCGTTTCTTCGGCAGCCCCGGCAGCGAGACGTTCAGCGAAAACCAGACCTACGCCATCGGCGAGCCGCCGGTGGCGGTCAAAGTACAGCACCAGTACGACCACAGCTTCCTGCTCGGCGTCCGCTACAGCTTTGGCCAGACGGCGCCGATGGCGGCAGCCACGACTGCGGCGACGGCGGCGACGCCGGCTCCGGCGGTGCAGCCCGCCCGGTCCTACCTGGTGTTCTTCGACTGGGACAAGGCGACTCTGACCGATCGCGCCCGCCAGATCATCAAGGAAGCGGCGGACAACTCCACGCACGTGCAGTACACGCGGATCGAGGTGAACGGCTACACCGACACGTCTGGCACCCCGCAGTACAACATGGGCCTGTCGATCCGCCGCGCGGACGCGGTGAAGGCCGAGCTGGTCAAGGACGGCGTGCCCGCCGCCGCGATCGGCACGCAGGGCTTCGGCGAGACGCATCTGCTGGTGCCGACCGGTGCCGGCGTGCGCGAGCCGCAGAACCGCCGCGTCGAAATCGTCATCCGCTGAGCGATCAGCCAAACGGCTGGTACTGACCGAACGGGGCGCCGCGCGGCGTCCCGTTCTGCTTTGGCGTTGCATCGCAGGCACAATGCCGCGTGAAGCAACTCCAGGTGATTTGCCCTCGCGATAACCGCCGGCATTATCGGCCAGCCCTTCGCACGCCGATGCGTGTGACGAAGGGCGAGTGCGGCTGCGATGGCCCGGCACGAATGGGCCAAGGTCGAAAAGCGGACAGGAGACAAGACCATGAGATATCGGGGCGCGATGTTGGCAACCGCCCTCCTGGCGACGCCACTTGCGGCGGTCGCCCAGCCAGTGAGCGGCTTGTATGTCGGGGCCGGTCTCGGCGCCGATCTGCCACAGAACACCCGCGTAACACCGGGAGCGCCGTCGATCGACGGGGCCGGGCATCTACGGCTGGATCAGAAGCTCGGGTTCCAGGGGATCGGTGCCATCGGCTACGGCCTCGGCAACGGCTTTCGGTTCGAGGTCGAGGGCGATTTCTCACGCAACGGGATCAACGAACTGGGGCGCACATCCTTCCCGACGGCGTCCAGCGGCACGGTGCACACCTATGGCCTGATGGCCAACGCACTGTACGACATGGATATCGGCGTGCCGTGGCTGTACCCGTATATCGGTTTCGGCGCCGGCTATCAGTGGACCCACCTCGACAACATGACGGCGGTCGAGCCGGGCGGGCCGTTTGCGGTGGGCAGCGACGACACCCGCGGCAATCCGGCTGCGCAGGTGATCGCCGGCATGTCGATGCCGATCGCGGGTGTCCCCGGCCTGTCGGCGACGGCCGAGTACCGGTTCATGCGGATCTGGGGCGGCGAGAAATTCGATGCGCTGGAATATCCGACCGACGGCGGTCCGGCGGTTTCGACCGACCTCAAGCTGCATAACCAGTACAACCACATC
>JBEKNT010000120.1:0-17117 GCA_049522565.1 Acetobacteraceae bacterium | reverse complement strand
CCGCCATCGCTGGGGCGGGCCGCAACGGCCGTCGGGTGACGCCAGTCGGCCCCGCCGCACGCGGCGCGAGCAGAGCCAGCCAGTCGCTGCCATATTTGGCCCATGACGCTCCCTCGATCCGTGGTGAAGCAAGCGACTTGGACTCCGCTAGCCAAATCTTCTGACCAACGGGCGACAAAAGTCAAGCAGTCGGTCGAATTGCACCCGTAACCAGCTTGCCCCGATGAGCCGCCGCTCACCCCCGCTGTCCGACGGTTGGGCAAGCAACGCCGCTCCGCTCGCCGCGCAACCTCTCAGTACATGACGTCGCCGCCGTTCGGTGACAGGCAGGCGCCGACATAGAAGCCGCCCTGTGGCCCCGCGAGCAACAGGGCGGTCGCGGCGATTTCCTCGGGGCGGCCGAAGCGGCCGACCGGCAGCGCGTCGATGAAGGCCTGGCGGTCGGTTGGCTCCATCGTCGCGGTCAGGTCGGTGTCGATCGGGCCGGGGGCGATGGCGTTGACGCGCACGCCCTGCGGCGTCGCCTCCCAGGCCAGCGCGCGGGTGAAGCCGATGATTGCCGCCTTGGCCGCGGAATACACCGACGCGTTCACCGCGCCCTTCAGCGCGCGTTGCGACGCGACGTTGATGATGCAGCCGCGGCCGCGCGCGACCATCGCCGGATAGACCGCCTGCGCCATGAAGAACATGCCTTTCACGTGCACCGCAACGATGCGGTCGAATTCTTCCTCGGTGTAGTCTTCGAACTTCTTGCGGACGTTGATGCCGGCGTTATTGAACAGGATGTCGATCGGTCCGAACGCGGCGGCGGCTTCCGCGGCGAAGGCGCGCGTCGCGGCGGTATCCGCCACGTCCACCGAGCGATGCATCGCGCGCCGCCCGAGCGCGGTAATCTCGGCCGCCGTCGCATCGGCCGTGGCGCCGTCGTCGAGATGGCAGAACGCGATGTCGGCGCCCTCGGCCGCGAAGGCCAGGGCGGTGGCACGGCCGATGCCACGCGATCCGCCGGTGATCAGCGCGACTTGTCCCGTAAGCTGCATGTTGGTTTCTCCCCGGACAGTACTCCTCTCCCGCGCCACGCGCGGGAGAGGAGTACTGTTATCTTACAGTCGTGGACCGGCGAAGATATCTTCCGCCACCTTGCGATGCTGCCACTTGCCGTCGGCCAGAGCGCCCTTCCACCCGCCATTCTCCACGACGGTTTTGCCACGCAGGATCGTCAGGCAAGGCCACGCTTCCATCTTGCGGCCTTCCCACGGCGTGTAGTCCGTCTCGTGCAGATCCTCCGCCCGGATCACCCGCTTATCGGCCGGGTCCAGCACGCAGATATCCGCGTCCGAACCCGCCGCCAGCGCGCCCTTGCGCGGATACAGGCCCATGATCTTCGCCGCATTGGTGGACACCAGATCGACATAGCGCGACAGCGCATAGCCGCGCTTGCCGACCATCTCGGTGTACATCAGTGCCACGCGCGGTTCGACGCCGGCATTGCCGCCGGTGGTGTCGTCGATGCGCGCGCCTTGCAGCTTCTTCGCCAGGGTGCAGCAGATCTCGTCGGTGGCGACGCAGTTGATCGCGCCGTCCAGCGTGCCGGCCCACAGCGCGGCCTGGTCCTCGGCCGACTTGAGCGAGGGGTAGGTGTGGTAGATCTGGCCGCGCGGCGTCTTGTAGTCTTCCTTGGTTTTCAGCATGTACTGGTGCAGCGATTCGCCGTAGATCGGCACGCCGCGCGCGCGCGCCTCGCGAATCGCCGACACGCCGCTCGCCGCGCTGGTGTGCATCATGTACAGCGCGGTGCCCGGCACCTTTTCCGCCAGCCGGATCACGCGACGGAAGGAAATATCCTCCGATAGCGTGTTGTGCACCTCGGCCATGTTCTCGAAACCGGTGCGGCCTTCGCGGATCAACTTGCCGTACATGTGCATCACGATGTCATTATCCTCGGAGTGGATCACCCCGAGGCCGTGATTCGCTGCCAGCACCTGGAAGACTTCCCAGATGTCGCCGAAATCCACCATGCGCCCCTTGCGCGACGGCGTGATATCGGTGGTGAAAATCTTCACCGTGGGGAAGCCGGCCTGGATCGCTTCGGCAAGCTGCGGCGGCAGATCGATCGGCAGCGCGCCCTCCACCATGATGTGCTGCGCGTAGTCGCAGGCGCAGTGGCCATGCCAGTCGGCCTCGCGCTGGGCGATCGCGTCTTGCAGGTTGGCGCCCTGGCTGGCGCGGGTGAAGTCGATGATCGTGGTGGTGCCGCCGTGCACCGCGGCTTTCCCCACCACGTCCGGCGGATCGGTCAGCGCGGCGCTGCCGTCGGGGTTGGGCAGGAACCACTTGCAGTGCACGTGCGGATCGATGCCGCCGGGCATGACGATTTTGCCGCCCGCGTCGATCAGCCGCGTGCCCTCGGCGACCGGCAGGCCGCCTTTGGCCGCGACCGCGACGATCTTTTCCCCCTCGATCGCCACGTCGAACGCGCCGACGCCCTGCGGCGTCACCACCGTATCGCCACGCAATATCAGGTCCACCATGGCATCCCTCCCCCGGCTTGCGATGCGCATGGTTCCGCGTCCGCGCCGTCTCGGCAAGAGCCGGGCGATTGGTTGAGAGTGGTAGCGGTTCGTTGCGCGGTGTACGGGCAGGACAGGCGCATCGCTGCGACCCGGTGAGCAGCCGCCACACCGGCCACTGCTCTCACGCAGCGCCGCTTTTGTCGTAAGCGTCGCCCATCAGTTCAAGACGCATCGGATGCAGCCCGTCATTCGGATCGAGCACATAGAAGGCCGACGCCTCGCCAGTCCCAGCGCTCTCGCGGTGCCGTCTGAGGTAGTCGAAGACCAGGCGATCCGCGCTCATGCCATTCTGGTCGCCGGGCAGCGGCACGGTCCACCAGGGAATCACCGGGGCGCATCGCGTGCGCTTGATCATCAGGCAGTTCGGGTCAACCCAACCGCCGCAGTTCTCATAGACTCCGGCACCCGGGCCGATGCTTTCCCATTCGTCGATGCAGATCGGACGCGCCGTCTCGGGGTGGACGAACCAGCGCAACGAGAACGCCCAATCGACCGGCTCGATCGCGCGCGCGAGGGTGGCGAGATGCCGAGGCCCCCACCAGTTGTCATCATCGAGGTAGGCGATCAGCGGGGCATTGGCCAGGTAGCTGAGGATGGTGCGCAGGGCACCGCCATCGCAGGCATCGCACAGTCCGCCGTGGCGCACGGATGTCGAATAACCCGGATAGAGCGCCTGCACGACGCAGTGCGATGGCGCCATGCGGCAGGTCGCCTCCAGCATCTCCATCGAGCCTTGCGGTTGGTCGATTCCGATGAGGATCTGCACGCGCCCGCCGAAGTCCTGGGCGAACACCGACGTGAGGGCACGGGCCAAAGACGGGCGCAGGATCGTCGGGATCACGACGGCGGCCGCGGCTTGTACCTGAAGGTCGGCATCCAACGGGCCCCAGGTCCTGAACCATGATGCGGGTGGATTTGTTAGAGGCATCTTTGGCTTTTCCCAACGCCGTTTAGATGCGGTCGGGCGTCCACAGGGCGGCTGTGTGCTTCGGCCCGGCCCGGTTTATCGGCAAACGGGACCGGCGCCCTGTTAACTGGCCCGGGCGCGAGCGGATCGGCTGCCAGAGCACCCAGACCCGGGCGGTGGCCGTCCAGACACCGGCCTCGCCGGTTCGCCGCCGTTACCGCTGCCCGCCGAAAATGTCCCGCAGCACGGCACCCGCGACACCGGCCTCCACCGCCTGCGCCGGCGGCACCGCCTCGTTACGCCCGAGATACGGCGACAGCGCATGCGCCAGGTTCGGCATGGTCAGCGTCTGCAACCAGATCCGCCCGGGCCCGGTAAGCCGCACCAGGAACAGCCCGTCGCCACCGAACAGCGCATTGGAAATGCCGCTGATCGTGGTGATGTCGAAGGTCACGCTCTCCTCGAACATGCCGACATGGCCGGGATGCACCAGCAGGGACTCGCCGGGTGCCAATTCGTGGCTGACGATCTCGCCGCCGAGTTCGACCCAGGCCTGGCAGGTGCCCGACAGGCGCTGCAACACGAACCCCTCGCCGCCGAACACGCCGGCCCCGAGCCTGCGCTGCAAGGCCGAGGTCAACTCCGCGCCCATGGTGGCGCACAGGAAGCCGTGGCGGTGTACCAGGTAGCCGCGACCGGGCTGCACCGTCAGCTCGAGGATCTGGCCCGGAACCTTGGCGGCGAAGGCCACCGCACCCATGCCGTTGGTGCTGGTGAACTCGGTCATGAACAACCCGCCGCCCGACACGGCGCGCGTGATGGCGCCCCACAAGCCGCGCGCGCCGGCGGTGTTGGTTGCCGTGCGCATCTGCACATTCGGCGTCATCCATGACAGTTCGCCGGGGGTGGCGACGATCATGTCGTTCGGTTCGAGGCCGATTTCCAGGACAGGGAGGGTGGTTCCGGTGATACGGGACTGCATGACGATCGGCCTCCGGCAATTGTTGCGCGGCCAGTCTCGCACAGCCCCCCGCACCAATACCATCACCCGTCTGTGATGGCGGCGAGAGTCAGTCCGTGGCGTCTTGCCGCCAGCGCGCGCTGACCAGCCCGACGCCCAGTACCAGCAGCACGGGAAGGGCCGGGGTTGACGCCGGTGTCGGCATGGCCGGGGCGGCCCAGGCGGCCCCCGCCGTAACAACCAGCAAGGCGTCAATCGTCACGAACGTCAGCAGTTTGCGCCAGCCCATGAGTTTGGTCATTGCCCAATCCCTCCTGTTGACCGCAGGCTAAGGCAGGGCAGCTTGCAAGCTGGTTGCACGTTGCGGGCCGATTGCGTGAACCACGGAAGACCAGGGCTCTGCCCTGGGGCCCGCCAAGGGGGCTTTGCCCCCCTGGACCCCCCAGAAAAGGCGCAGCCTTTGCAAACCATCCGTTTGGAGCAGTTGGACGGGAGGGGGCCTGCACGGGACTGCCTGATCCCGGTGATTGCCGGCATCGAAGGCAGTCCCGGCGGAGGCCCCCTCCCGTCCAACCACGCCAACTGAAGCGTCTCAAGGGCTCCGAGGGGCAGCCGCCCTCGGTGGGCTTGGGCCACGAAGCGGACCAAGGGGGCAAAGCCCTGTCTGCTTGCGACACGCTCGCCACCCCTGCCCGCAACCGTCTGATCCTGGCGGATTTTTGGCGTGATCTTGCTTGACGTGGGGCGCCGTGCTGCCTAGCGTCCTAGCATGCAAACGGTCACGCGCGCCCACTTGGCCGATACCATCTACACCCAGGTAGGGCTGTCGCGTAACGAGTCCGCGGAGCTGCTGGAAACCGTGCTGGAGCGGATGGCCACCACGCTGGAACTCGGAGATTCCGTAAAAATCAGCGGCTTCGGCACATTTTCGGTGCGCCAGAAGGGGCGCCGGATCGGCCGCAACCCGAAAACCGGCGAGGAGGTCCCCATCCTGCCCCGCCGCGTCCTCGTCTTTCGCCCCAGCCACGTGCTGAAGGCCCGCATCAACGCCGCCGACCCAGACGCCGCCGAGGGCGCATGAGCGACACGGCGGATGACGCCGGCCTCGACCCTCACTCCGGCCGCAACAGGCCGAAAAAAGCGCCCAATGCCTTCAGGACTATCAGTGAGGTAGCGGACGATCTTCACATCCCGCAGCATGTGCTGCGGTTCTGGGAGACCAAGTTCCCCCAGGTCAAGCCGCTGAAGCGCGGTGGCGGCCGTCGCTACTATCGCCCCGACGACATCAGCCTGCTCCGGCGCATCTCCGATCTGCTTTACATACAGGGATATACCATCAAAGGCGTGCAGCGGTTGCTGCGCGAGGGCGGCGGACGCCTGTCGGACGACATTCCCCCGCCCACCGAGGAGGAACGGGCGGCCGCCGCCGCGGAAGCCCACCCCGCCCCGCCGGATCATCCCGAGCTGCCGCTGCCCGGCCTCGCGCCGCCGCCGCTACCGGGCGCCGCGCGGATCACTATCCGGCCGAAAGTGGACCCTGAAACCGAGCGTCTGCGCGCCCTGTTGGCCGAGGCGCTGCGGGAACTGGAGACGATCCGCGCCTTGCTGCCCTGACCCGGCGCAGCCAATGCTTCGCCGCCTCAGCGGATCGCCGAATCAGTCACCGCCGGCACCACGGCGTCGCAGTTGCTGCGGCCCGCCAACAGGCAGTCCTCGACCTGCGCCTCGGCGTGCAGCGCATGCACCAGGAACACGCCAAGCACCAGCAGAAGCAAGGTGACAGCCACCCCGGCGAGGCTCGCGGTTTGCCGGTTGGCCTCTTCCTCCGCTTCATCCTCGCTGAGCCACGGACGTCGCTGATACATGTCGACCTCTCAGGCGCGCTCCACGCCGGCACAACGCACAGTAGCATAAAGTCATGCGGCAAGGTGGTCGCAAGTCACAGCCGTGCGCAAATCGTTTCGTGGGGCCGGGGTCCCCCCGATCTGCAATGCGTCGCCGCCCATCGCTGCCGGGCGGTCGCTGCCCATCGCTGCCGGGCGGTGGGGTGCGCTGCCGCTTCGCCCGACCAGGCATCGTGCCCGGACGGACGCGGGATCGCTTACTGCGCGTAACCTGACTCGGCCGGATTGACGTGTATGCCGTACAAGTGGAACGTGCTGGCGCCGATGCTCGTGCGGGTGAAGGTCAATTGGCCTTCGCCCCGGTAATACGCCTCGGACCGCACGCTGTCGCCGCCGAAGTAAAATGGAATGAACGCCTTGCCGGTGATATGTGCCGAGGTGTCCGTCGGCGGACCAATCAGGTCGAACACCTCCTTCATCGGCATCCCGAGCTGCAGCTTGGCGAACTTGCTGCCGGGCGCGGGGGTACCGAAAATCTCCCCACGGCTGGAAACGTCCGCCGGCCTCACCGTTTGAGACGGCTCCGACCTGTTGGCACAGCCGGCCAAGGTCAACACACAGGCCGCGACCAATCCATATCGAACCATGATGACGTCCCCCCCAGTGGTAGCCCGCTGCCTGATTAACCGGCGGCCGAGGATCCGTTTGAATGCGCCTATAAAACAATTTCGGCTTCGCGGCAACCGCTTGCCCGACAGCTAGCCATCCGGCCAGGCCGGCGGCGAGTGCGGCAGATGGGCGCTATCACAGGCGCGCAGTCTGCCCCGGCGCGACGCAAACCGCCGAATAGCGCAGCGCATCCTGCGACCAGCGTCGCCGCGTCAACCGCCGCTCCTTGGGCGACGGGCGCCTCGCGCGCCATTCGCCCGTTGCCCTGTGTTGCCTGTTCCCGTCGGGCGCGATCCGCTCTAGCGTTCGCCCCGAAGCCTGCGTCACGCCAGGCACCTGGGGAAACGACCATGCAACCGATCACCCGCCGCGGGCTTGTCGCCCGTCTCGCCGTCGCTCTGTCCACGACATGGCCCGGCTCGCTGCGCGCCCAGGGCAATGCAGGCGCGCAACCCATCACCATCGGTTTCGCCGAGGCCCTGACCGGCGGCCTCGCCGCGGTGGGAAAATCCGGCATCCTTGCCATGCAAATCTGGGCCGAGGACGTCAATGCCAAGGGCGGATTGCTCGGCCGCCCGGTCAAGCTGGTGTTCTACGACAACCAGTCAAACCCGGCCAACGTGCCCGGCATCTACGTCAAATTGCTCGAGATCGATCACGTCGACCTGGTGATCTCCGGCTATTCCACCAACATGACCGCGCCCGCCATGCCGGTGGTGATGGGCCACAACAAGCTGTTCGTCAGCCTGTTCTGCCTCGCGGTGAACAGCGAGTTCCACTACCCGCGCTATTTCTCGATGCTGCCGACCGGGCCCGATCCGAAGCACGCGTTCTCGCAGGAGTATTTCAACCTGGCGATGACGCTGACACCGAAGCCAAAGACGGTCGCCATCGTCGCCGCCGACGCCGAGTTCGCGCGCAACGCCTCCGACGGAGCGCGCGACAACGCCAAGGCCGCCGGCCTGAAGATCGTCTACGATGGCACCTATCCGCCCACCACCGCCGACTACTCGCCGATCGTGCGCGCCGTCCGCGCCGCTAACGCGGACATCATCTATGTCGCCTCCTACCCGCCCGACACCGCCGGCATCCTGCGGGCGGCCAGCGAGATCGGCCTGGAGGCGCAACTGTTCGGCGGCGGCATGGTGGGCGTCGCCACCGCCGCGCTGAAGACCCAGCTTGGGCCCCTGCTGAATGGCGTGACGGTGCAGCAGAACTGGGTGCCGGCGCCGACCCTGCAATATCCCGGGGTCATGGATTTTCTAGCCCGCTACCGGGCCAGGGCGCCGGCCGAGGGCGTCGATCCGCTGGGAGTCTTCCTGCCGCCCTGGGCGTACGCCAGAATGCAGGTCATGCAGCAGGCGATCGAGGCGGCCGGCAGCATCGACGACGCGAAGCTTGCCGCCTATCTCGGCAGCCATGTTTTCAAGACTGTTATCGGCGATGTGACATTTGGCAAGGATGGCGAATGGGCCGTGCCGCGCATGATTGTCACGCAGTTCCAAAATATCCGCGGCAACAGCCTGGAGCAATTCAAGGACCCGAACAGCGAGGTGGTGCTGCTGCCAGCGGAATCCCGTTCCGGTCAATTGATCTACCCATACCGAAGCACCCGGTCGTGACCGGCCATTCATTCTCGCGTAGCATATACTTTTCTCTGGACACGCTCACAACCAACGCTAACATACATCAACAAACCGGGTAAGCGACAGAAACCCGCAGCCTGAACGCGGGGTCGCCAGACGAGGTGTTGATGGACGTCTTCCAAGAGGCTGCCAAGGCGGCCCAACGGCGTCATGGGGAGGGATGGTTGGTGCTGTCGCCGCAAGAGCAGACGCGCTGCATCTACGAGGAGATGCGGCGGATCGACGCTGAGCTTGCCGCAGCCGCCAAGCGACCCCCACGGCAAAGATCGGGCAACCGCGGCAACCGTTCGCTCGCCGCCTGACGGTTAATATGACTCCCCCTGCCCTTGGGGGAGGAGGCTGTTCGTCGCTTACGCCAGACCAAGAATCTCCGCTGCGGCGTCGGCGAGTACCGCGCAACCCAATACGATGTCCGCCTCGCTGGTGTCCTCCGTCCAATGGTGGCTGATGCCGCCGATGCTCGGCACGAACAGCATCGCCGCGGGCAGCCGCGTGGCCAGGATCTGCGCATCGTGACCGGCCCCGCTCGGCATCCGCACGACCAGGCCCGGGGCGTGGCGCTCCGCCGCTCGCTCCAGCACACTCTGAAAGCCGGCATCCATCGCCGTCGGCAGCGAGCGTGACAGCCGTTCCAGCGTGACTTGGCAGGGCCCCTGCCCCGCCTCCGCCACCAGCGCGTCCAGTGCCTGTTCCAGCCGGTCGAGCAGGGCGGGGTCCGTGTCGCGGAACTGGAGCAGCATCTCGGCCTGGCCGGGGACGATGCTAGGGGCGCCCGGATGCAGCGTGATGCGTCCTACCGTCCAAACCGTGCGCGGCCCGGCGATCTGCGGAAACCGCCGGTCGATCGCGTTGGCCAGCCGCACCAGCGCCACCCCGGCATCGCGCCGGATCGCCATACGTGTGGTGCCGGCATGGTTCTGCACGCCCTCGAAGGTGATGCGGAACTGCCGGGCACCGACGATGCTGGTCACCACGGCGAGCCGCTTTCCGGACGTGTCCAGTTCGTCGCCCTGCTCGATATGCGCCTCCAGGTAGCCGCGATAGCGCGCCGGATCGAGCGCCGCGCGCGGGCGCCCGGCCAGCCCCGCGCGTTGCAGCGCCGCGCGCAACGGCGAGCCGTCGTCGCGGTTGTGGCAGGCATCGAGTTCGGCCTCGGCCACCAGCCCGCAAAACGAGCGGCTGCCGAGGAACGACCCATAATGCCCCTCCTCGTCCGCCCAACCGGCCACGTCGATGCCGCGGCCCAGGGCGCGCGCCACCTCCAGGCCGTAGATCACGCCCATCGCACCATCCAGCCAGCCGGCCTGCGACTGGGTTTCGAGGTGGCTGCCGATCAGCAGGGTTTGCCCGAGGCCATGGCCGACAGCCCCCGCGTCGCGGTCGGGCCCGGTGTCGTTGTCGTAGCCAGGCGCTCCGCGTTCGCCGCCGGTGTCGTTGTGGGTCCCGCCGCCCGGCGCGCCGCGATCGCGGCCGATGACGTTGCCGATGCCGTCGATCTCGGCGTCCAATCCGGCTTCGGTCAGACGCGCGACGAGCCAGTGCCGCGCCTCGATGTCCTGCGCCGAGTAGGTCGGCCGATGCACCCCGCTGCGATAGGCGCCGATCGACCGCAGGGTTTGCAGGTCGCGCAGCAGGCGGTCGCCGTCGATCCGGCTCACGGTGCCACCGCCATGCCTTGCGGCCGGATCAGCCCGTCCGGCGTCGGCACGAACCCCGAAACCTTGTCGCTCAGCGCCCACAGCCACCGCGCGTGATACAGCACGATATGCGGCCGGTCGTGCAGGTAGATGTCCACCACCTGCCGGTACGCCACCTGGCGCGCCGCCACGTCGGTGACGCCGCGCGCCTTGGCCAGCAGCGCATCGAAAGAGGGGTTGCAGTATTTGCCCCAGTTCAGGAAGCCATCGCATTGCAGCCAGATCGCCACGTTGCCGTCCGGGTCGGGCCGGCCGCTCCAGATCACCACCGTCGCGTCGTAGTTCCCCGCCCGGGCCGACGCGACCTGGGCGTTCGCCTCAGCCGCCTGGAGCTTCACCAGGAACCCCGCCTCTTTCGCCATCGCCTGCAACACTTCACCCGCCTGTTGCTCGACCGAGCTGTTGCCAACCAGCAGAGTGAACGCCGGATGCAGCATGCCGGCCTGTTGCAACAGCGCCTTGGCCTTGGCGACGTCGCGCGCGGGCACCGGACGCTCGGCGTCCCAATAGCGGCTGCCCGGTGCCTCGAACTGGTTCGACGGGATGAACTGGCCATCGGTCACCACCTGGCTCAGCACCGTGCGGTCGATCGAATCCTCCAACGCCTCGCGCACCAGGGTGTTGGTCAGCGGGCCGTGGTTCGCCAGGTTGATGCTGATGGCGTAGTACGCCAGCGCCGTCTGCCCCACCAGCTTCAGCTTCGGGTTCTGGCGCACCGCACCGGCGTCGTTGGGGCCGAGCCGCTCCACCATGTCGAGCTGCCCGGCCTGCAGGTTGACGAGCCGCACACTGGTGTCGGGCTGCGGCTGGTAGACGATGCGGTCGAGATGGATCGCAGGGGCGTTCCAGTAGGAGGGGAAACGATCGACCACGATGCGGTCCTGCGCCACGCGCTCGGTCAGCTTGAACGGCCCGGCACAGGGCAGTTTTTGCGTCACGTCGCCGCCCAGCGCGGCCGGCGAGATCATCATCCCGGCGCGATCCGCCAGCACCGCGACCAGCGGCGCATAGGGCTGCAACAGATGCAGGCGCAGGGTGTGCGGATCGACCACCTCCACTGATGCGACCGGCTTCAGTTCCGACTTGCGCACGCTTTCCGGGGCGGAGCGGTAGCGTTCCAGGTTGGCGCGCACCGCGTCGGCATCCATCGGCGCGCCGTCCTGGAAGCGCACGCCGTCGCGCAGGGTGAGCGTGAGCACCAGGTTGTCCGGCGACCATGACCAGGCGGTGGCAAGCTGCGGCACGAAGTCGTTCTTCGCATCGGTGTCGATCAGCTTGTCGCACACCGCGGCGAACACGATGCGGCCGACGAAGGTGCCGCCGCGGGCAGGGTCCAGTGCGTCGGGATCCTCATTCAGGCCGATGCGCAGCGTGCCGTCGGCAAAGGCGGCGCCGGCTATCAGTATCAGTACCAGGGTGAGGACGGCGGCGCGCAGGCGGTGCATGCGTGGGCTCTCCGGGGTGGGGACGCGATGCTGCCGCAAAGCGAAGGACGGTGCCAGTGGAAGAAGGTTTGCTGCCGGGGCAATCGCATTTGGCCGCACTGGCCCATTCGTCATGGCGGGCAAAGTCCCGTCATCCACGACTTTCCATCGCGTCCGGGCCGAAAGTCATGGATGGTGCGCCGGAGCCTGCCCCCGGGCGCTTGACCCGGGGGCGCACCATGACGAGAGGACGGTCGCAGCGTAGGACCCCAAATGCGATTGCCCTGGGTTTGCTGCCGGGGCCTGGTGGCTGAGTGCGGGTTGTTATGCGCATATCGTATGCGCATGCGGCACAAGGTTGCTTCCCTCCTGGAACACCAAGCCGTTGTCTTACGCGCACTCGATATTCTGTTCACCGGCATCCGAGCCCCCCGGCGACGGCGTTCCACAGTCCAACTGTCGAGCAATGCCGTCAGCAGGTCGAACAACACGGCATCATAACGACGCGGCATGGCGGACTTCCTCGTGGACTGCGCGCGAGCATGCCACGGCGCAGCCGGAGACGGCACGCAAAACCTGGCGCCGCCAAGGCTGACGCACGGATGGCTGGTCTCATTCGCCGCTGCGCCGTGCCGACGCAGGCCCCCCCAGCCGCGCCGCATCCCTGCGTCAGCGCAAATTGAACGCCTCGCTGAATGCCTGGACCGACCGCGGGAGATCCGCCGCGGCCGCACTCTCCGGCATCGGATCGTTGGGAATCGAATAGCGGTGCAGCCGGTCGATATCGTGCAGGATGACCCGGCCACCGTGCGTCTCGACCCCGAGGTCGCGCAACACCGCAAAGGCGCGCGAGAGATTCTCATGCCGGCAGCCGATCTGGCCGGCCAGCAATCGCTTGCGGACCGGCAGGCGGAACTCGGCCCGATTGTCCTCGACGTCGTGCACCAGCCGCAACAGATAGCAGCCGAGCCGCTGTGCCGCCGACCGCAGTTTGAGGTCGATGACGTGCCGGGTCACCGTATCGAGATCGAGCGACAACCCTTGCAGCATCGTGGTGGCCAGGGATGGCCGCAGTCCGATCAGGGTGCGCAGCGGCTCGGCGCGAATTTCCAGCAGACGGGACATGGTCAACGCCCGCGCCGTCATCTGATGCGTCAGGCCCGTAACAACGTTGGCCAGGGCGATGCCGCGAACCGGCCGGACCACGTCAATAACGGCAACGTCCCCATTCGCCGCCGCCTGGGTCATGGTCACCTGGCCGTCGAGCAGATAGTGCAATGCATCCGGCGGGCCGCCCTGGCGGCACAGCACGGCTTTGCCAGGTACTTCGATCAGCCGACTGATCGCCTCGACCGCGCCGAATGTCTCTCGATCCAGGTCGCGAAACCCCGGCAACGCCTTGAGCGTAGCATCGGTAATCTGCATCGGGCCTCTCAGCGATCCGCGTCGGGATGATTCTCGGACGATCTGGAAGGATTATCTACCAATCGCCTGCCTCGCAGCAAATGGCATTGCCGGCGAAGCGAAGCAATCTCCGCCGGAGATATCGCCCCAAGCCACGCGGGAGATCGCTGCGCTACGGTCGCAGTGACGAGGAAACGGCTGGGCTTGAAGCGTCAGACCCGAAGCCCTAGCGGCTGGCGCGCCGTCGGTTCTTGACGAGGATAGCGATGATGATGAGCAAATAGGCAGCGACGCGCAGCAGGTAGGTCCAACTTTGCGGCGCGTCGGGGATTTCGATCAGCGCGGTGCAGACTTGCAGCGTGAGCAGCCAGAATGCGCCGGCGAATGCCAGAAACAGCCCGTCGCGCGAGCGGGTCCAGAACCGCAGGAAGAACAGCCCAATCAGGCCGAAGGCCATTGCGGTGGCCCCGGCACCGAATGGCAGCAGATTGGGCAGCGTCACTTGGCCTCCCAGATGAAACCGAACAGCAGGACGGTCCCGGCAGCCAGGCTGAGGGCGAGGCGATAGGGGCGCAGGTCGACGTCGGGCAGCAGCACCACATCCACCATCAGCAGAAGGTTGTTCAGGCTCAGGCAGACGAAGCAGATGCCGCTCCACAGCAGCAGCCGCATGCCGGTGCGACCGTAGCCTCGCAGCAACAGCAGCATGCACGCGAGGCTGCTGAGCAGGCAGACGAAGTACAGGCTGTCCGCGAGAACGCTGATCAAGGCGGGTCACCCGAGTGGCAGTCGGATCGTATCTCCTGTGTAACGCGGACCGGTCGGCAGGCAAACCCGCGCGGCATGCGTGGGCGATCGGCTGAGCCCGCCGGCCCCGGCCGGCCAGAGCGGCGACCCCGCGCGGCGTGCGGCCTGGTTCCCGTGCGCCGCGAGGGCCTGCTGGCTCGCCACGCAACGCGGGGCTGCCCATAGCGTGGCGTCATGGCTCAGTTGTACCGGTGGTTGTAATGCCATCGGGGCACACGAAGCGCCGGGAAGGACAACGAACGTGGCCGAGAAAATCCCATCGACGCCGCGCGTGCGACAGATCCAGCGGGCCGCGTTGGTCCTGCTGGTTGTCAGCGGCGCGATCAACACGATGGACCGGGCTGCCCTGGCGATCGCCAATCCCCTGGTGCGGCACGAGTTCGGCCTGTCGATCGCGCAGATGGGCGCGCTGCTGTCGGCGTTCCTCTGGGCCTACGCGTTCTCGCAACTACCGGTCGGGGTGTTGATCGACCGCTTCGGTCCGCGGAAACTGCTCACCTGGGGACTGGCCCTCTGGTCCGGCGCGCAATTGCTGTGCGGCGTGGTCACCGGCATGGGGCAATTCTTCACCGCGCGCCTGCTGCTCGGCATCGGCGAGGCACCGCAGTTTCCGTCGGCGGGCCGCGTGGTGCGCGACTGGTTCGCGGTCCGCGAGCGCGGGTTTGCCACCGGCATTTTCAATTCCGCCTCGACACTGGGAACCGGGCTCGCCGCGCCGGTGCTCACCGCTCTGATGCTGGCGTTCGGCTGGCGCTGGATGTTCATCGTCATGGGCGTGCTCGGGCTGATCATCGCCGTTGTCTGGTACCTGCTGTATCGCGACCCGTCGCAGGTCGCTCTTACGGCGGAGGAGAACCGCTACCGGTCGGAAGGCGACCAGGCCGGCGAGATCAAGCAGATCACGCTGCGCGAGTGGGGCGGGCTATTCGGTTCCTGCACCACCTGGGGACTGCTGGTGGGCTATTTCGGCGTGATCTACGTGCAATGGGTGTTCTACTCATGGATGCCCGGCTACCTGGAGATCGAGCGCCACATGAGCGTGGCCCATACCGGGATCGCGGCCGGAATACCGTACATCTTCGCCGTGGCCGGCGCCCTGTCGGCGGGCTGGTTCGTCGATTTCCTGGCGCGCTGGGGCGTGAGCCCGATCAACAGCCGCAAGCTGCCGCTGTGCACCGTGCTGGTACTCGAGACGGGCTTCGTCATCGCCGCCGCGCTGGTGCCGAGCAATACGGTGGCGATCGCCTGTCTCTCGGGGGCGATGTTCTTCGGCACCGCGGCGACGACCTATTCCTGGACGCTGGTGACGGTGGTCGGACCGGCGAACTGCACCGGCTCGCTGGGGTCGCTACAGAATTTCGGCGGCTATATCGGCGGGTCGCTGGCACCGGTGACCACCGGCTTGATCGTGCAGGGGACAGGCTCGTTCGTGCCGGCGCTGTTCTGCGGCGCGGGCATGGCGCTGTTCGCCGCCATCGCCTACTTCGTGCTGGTGCGCGGACCGATCGTGCATCGGGTGCGGGCGGCGGTCTCGCCGGTGAGGTAGCGGCTGGATTGTGGATGACCGCGAAACCGCACCGCGGCGCAGCAGCCGCGGGTTTGACATCCGCCCACTCCCCCGCCCATAACCCGCCACATCCGGGTCAACCAAACCGCCCGGTCCCCGCCTGACGCGGGGGCTCCGCCGCTCCGCGAAGGTTCGCGCAGCGGCGCTTTCGTCGTTCTGGAGTGCCACCCAGTGTTCGAAGCGCTGTCAGACAAGCTTTCCGGGGTATTCGACAAGCTGCGCCGCCGCGGCGCGCTGTCCGAACTCGACGTCGGCGAGGCGCTGCGCGAGGTCCGCGTCGCCTTGCTCGACGCCGACGTGGCCCTGCCGGTGGTGCGCGACTTCATCGCCAAGGTGCGCGACCGCGCCCTCGGCTCGGAGGTGCTGACCTCGGTCACCCCCGGCCAGCAGATCGTCAAGATCGTCAACGACGCGATGATCGAGGCGCTCGGCGGCGAGGGCGCCGTGCCGCTCAATCTGAACGCCGCGGCACCGGTGCCGATCCTGATGGTCGGGCTGCAAGGCTCCGGCAAGACCACCACCGCCGGCAAGATCGCACTGCGGCTGAAGGACCGGATGCGCCGCAAGGTGCTGCTGGCGTCGCTGGACACCCAGCGCCCGGCCGCCCAGCTCCAGCTTGCCCAGCTCGCCGAACAGGCCGGCGTGCCGTCGCTGCCGATCGTCGCCGGCCAGACGCCGGTGCAGATCGCCCGCCGCGCCATGGACACCGGCCGGCGCGAGGGCTTCGACGTGGTGATCCTCGACACCGCGGGCCGCCTGTCGATCAACCAGGAACTGATGGACGAGGTGCGGCAGGTCCGCGCCGAGGCCAACCCGGCCGAGACGCTGCTGGTGGTCGATGCGATGACCGGCCAGGACGCGGTGAACACCGCCAAGGCGTTCCACGACGCGCTGACCATCACCGGCGTGGTGCTGACCCGCATGGACGGCGACGCCCGCGGCGGCGCGGCGCTGTCGATGCGCGCCATCACCGGAGCGCCGATCAAGCTGATCGGCATCGGCGAGAAGCAGGACGCGCTGGAGGATTTCCATCCGGAGCGTGTCGCCGGCCGCATCCTCGGCATGGGCGACATCGTCGGCCTGGTGGAGAAAGTCTCCGAGACGGTCGATCAGGACGAAGCGGAGAAGCTCGCCGCCAAGATGGCGCGCGGCAAGTTCGACCTCGAGGACTATGCCGGGCAGCTCAAGCAGATCACCAAGATGGGCAGCCTGTCGGGCATCCTGGGCATGCTGCCGGGGATCGGCAAGATGAAGGCGCAGCTCGACGAGGCCAACCTCGACCAGACGATCCTGAAGCGGCACGCCGCGATCATCGGGTCGATGACGAAGAAGGAACGCAAGGCGCCGGACATCATCAAGGCCAGCCGCAAGAAGCGCATCGCCGCTGGGTCGGGGACCTCGGTGCAGGAGGTCAACAAGCTGCTGAAGCAGTTCGACGACATGTCCACCATGATGAAGCGCATGACCAAGCTGGGGCAGAAGGGACTGATGCGGCATGGCATCTCGGCGCTGCTGCCGCGCCACATGCAGCAGGGGGGTCAGCACCGCCGGCCGTTCTAAGGCAGCGTAAAGGCCAGACTCCCCCTCCCCTTGTGGGAGGGGGTTGGGGGGAGGGGTG
>JBEKNT010000119.1:0-17128 GCA_049522565.1 Acetobacteraceae bacterium | reverse complement strand
GTCCGGTCCGACCAGGGCGCGCACGCGTTCGATCACGTCGCCTTCGGTGTCGTCGTAGCCGTGTGCAACCATGGCGCCGTGCAGGCCGAGCAAGACACCGTCGAGCGGCAGTGCGGTTTTGACTTGCGCGAGGATTTCATCGCGCATGAATTCGTAATCCGCGCGGTTGGTGGTGCCGGCGGGGCTGGCGGCGAAGCAGCTTCCCTCGATCAGGGTGAACCCTTCGGCCGCGGCGCGGCGGCGCGCCACCCAAAGCGGCGCGGTGCACATCAGCGGTGTGTCTTGCGGATGCTCTCCGGGGCGGAGGAACACGCCTTCCTGGTAGGCCGCCAGGCTGGTGGGCAGCGGGGAGAACGTGTTTGTTTCGGTGGCGATGGTGGCGCTGAACAGGCGCATGGGCAGGGTCCAGTGTGCGGTATGGCGTGACGCTACCGCGAACGTTCGCCCTTGTCATTGCGCCCGCGCCGGGTGAGGGTGATGCGTGCCGCACGCAGCATCTTAAGTTCGGTACGTGCCGCAGCACCCTCACCCTCGGTGCTTCGCACCCCGACCTCTCCCGCGCAGCGGGAGAGGTGTACTCTCAGGCCGCCATGCGGATCTGCTGGCGCACCAGGTCGGCGGCCTTCTCGCCGATCATGATCGTCGCGGCGTTGGTGTTGCCGGACACCACGGTGGGCATCACCGACGCATCGACCACGCGCAGCCCGCCGATGCCTTGCACGCGCAATTCGGGATCGACGACCGCCATCGTGTCGATGCCCATCTTGCAGGTGCTGGTCGGGTGATACACGGTGCCGCCGCGGTTGCGCGCATGCTCCAGGATCTGCGCGTCGGTCTGTGCCTGCGGGCCGGGCAGGAACTCCTCCGCGACGTAGTGCTGCAGGTGCGGCGTCGCGAGCAAGCGGCGGCCAAGCAGCAGGCCGTCGGTGATAGTGCGGCGATCGGTCTCGGTGGCGAGGTAGTTCGGCAAGATCGCCGGCGCGTCTTCCGGACGCGGCGATTTCAGCCTGATCTCGCCTCGGCTTTCCGGGCGAAGCTGATAGACGATCAAGGTGAAGCCGGAGAATTCGTGCAGGCCGTCCTGCGGCCGGTCGGCACTGAAGATCGAGATCGACATCTTGATGTCGGGCGTCGCCAGTTCCGCCCGGGTGCGCGCGAACAGCGCCACCTGCGCCGAGATCGACGCCAACGCGCCGCGCCGGCGCAGGTAGTAGTCGAGCAGGGTGCCCAGCATCTTGGCGGGGCTTAGCATGATGTCGTTCACCGTGATCGGGTACCGGCATTTCAGCTTGATCGGTGCCGAGTAGTGGTCCTGCATCGCCTGGCCGACACCGGGCAGATGATGCACGACCGGAATGCCAAGATCGGTCAAATGCTGTTGCGGTCCGACACCGGACAGCAGCAGAAGCTGCGGCGAGTTGATGGCGCCGCCGCACAGGATGACCTCGCGCCGCGCGCGGGCGGTGACGGAAAAGCCGTCCTGGCGGAACGCCACGCCAACGGCGCGACGGCCTTCGAAGATGATGCGCTCGGCCAGCGCGCCGGTGACGACTCGCAGATTGCGCCGCTGCGTCGCGGGCTTCAGGTAGCCGACCGCGGTGGAGCACCGGCGGCCGTTGCGCGTCGTGGTCTGGTGGTAGCCGACGCCGTCCTGCGTCGCGCCGTTGAAGTCGGCGTTGGTGGGAAAGCCGAGATCGTTACAGGCGCGAATGAACGCCTCGCAGATCGGGTGCTTGTCCGGCACATCGGACACGACGAGCGGGCCGCCCGTGCTGTGCCAGTCATCCGGCCCGCGCACCTGGTGTTCGGCACGCTTGAAGTACGGCAGAACATCCTGTGCCGACCAGCCGGCGCAGCCCATCTGCCGCCACAGGTCAAAATCCTCGTGCTGGCCGCGGATATAGACCATGCCGTTGATGCTGGACGAGCCGCCCAACACCTTGCCGCGCGGCCAATAGATTTTCCTCCCGCCGGCACCGGCATCCGGCTCGGTCTCGTAGCACCAGTTGACCGACGGATCGGCGAAGGTCTTGCCGAAGCCGAGCGGGATGTGGATCCAACGGTTCCAGTCGGCGCCGCCGGCTTCCAGCAGCACGACGCTGGTGGCCGGGTCTTCGGACAGCCGCGCCGCCATCACGCAGCCGGCCGAGCCGGCGCCCACCACGATGAAGTCGGCCTCGATGACGTCCTGTTGCGTGGCCATGTTCGTTTCCCCCGATCCTACCCACCCAGCCATCTTCCCGTGGCCGGGCTCGCTCCCAGACGCATCAGGATAAGCGGCCGGCCGGGGAAAAATTGTGTCATGGCCGGCGCAGGTCGGCCACCCACGACTGTGCTGCGCATGGCACCGTCATCCGTGGGTGGCCGGCCTGCGCCGACCATGACAGGAATTGAAACAATCACGCGGCCATTCGTTCCACAGCCCGCGCCGCCGCACGCACCAGATCCGCCGCCTTCTCCGCAATCATAATGGTGGCCGCGTTGGTGTTGCCGGACACCACCGCCGGCATGATCGACGCATCCACCACGCGCAGCCCGCCGATGCCATGCACGCGCAGCTCCGCGTCCACCACCGCCATCGGATCGCTGCCCATTTTGCACGTGCTGGTCGGGTGGAACACCGTGCCGCCATACTGCTTCGCGTAGTCCAGCAATTGATCGTCGGTCTGCACCGCGTCGCCCGGGATGTATTCCGACGCGATGAAATGCTGCATGTCCTGCGTGCCCAGCAACCGCCGCCCCAGCTTCAACGCATCGACGATGGTGCGGCGATCCGTCTCGGTCGCCAGGTAGTTCGGATGCATCGCCGGCGGGTCCGCCGGGTTGGCGCTTTTCAGTTCCAGATAGCCGCGGCTTTCCGGTCGTAACTGGTACGCCACCAGCGAGAAGCCGGAGAACTTGTGCAGCCCCTCGGCCGGCCGGTCGGCGCTGAAGATCACCGTGGCATACTGCACATCCGGCGTCGCCAGCTCCGGCCGCGTGCGCGCGAACAGCCCGGCCTGCGCTGCGGCGATGGTCAGCGGCCCCTTGCGTTGCAGGAAATATTGCAGGCCGGTGCGCAACATCGCCGTCTTGCTCAGCATGATGTCGTTCACCGTGATCGGGAACCGGCACTTCTCGACGATGCGCGCCTGGTAATGGTCCTGCATCGACCGCCCGACGCCCGGCAATTCATGCCGCACCGCGATGCCATGCTGCGCCAGGTGCGCCGCCGGCCCGATGCCCGACAGCAGCAGCAACTGCGGCGAGTTGATCGCGCCGCCGCACAGGATCACGTCGCGCGCCGCGCGCACCGTGCGCGCGACGCCATCCTGGCGAAACGTCACGCCGACCGCGCGGCGGCCTTCCAGCAGGACGCTCTCGGTCAGCGCGTTGGTCATCACGCGCAGGTTCCGCCGCTTCATCACCGGCCGCAGATAGCCGATCGCGGTGGAACACCGCCGGCCGTTGCGCGTGGTCAGGTGGTAATAGCCGGCGCCCTCCTGCGTCGCGCCGTTGAAGTCGTCGTTGCGCGGGAAGCCGAGGTCGGTCGCGCTCTTGATGAACGCCTGGCTGATCGGGTCGTACTGATGGATGTCGGAGACGGCGAGCGGCCCGCCGGTGCCGTGGAACTCGTCGCCGCCGCCCAGCTTGTCCTCGGCACGCCGGAAATACGGCAGCACGTCGTCGAACGACCAGCCGGTGTTGCCGAGCTGCCGCCAGTGGTCGAAATCCTCGTGCTGGCCACGGATATAGACCAGCCCGTTGATCGACGACGAACCGCCCAGCACCTTGCCGCGCGGCCAGAAGAAGCGGCGGCCGTTCAGGTCCGGCTCGGTTTCGTAGCACCAGTTCACGCGCGGATCGGTGATGGTCTTGCCGTAGCCGAGCGGCACGTGGATCCAAAAATGATTGTCGGGCGGCCCGGCTTCGAGAAGCACCACCCGCGTGCCCAGGTCCTCGGACAGCCGCGCCGCCATGACGCAGCCGGCCGAGCCGGCACCGACGATGACGAAGTCGGCGTCGATCGTATCGTGCGGAGCGGCCATTTCCGCGTTTCCCCCTATTACGGCACGGGGTAACAGTGCGCGATCAGGGAGTGCGGGTCAAAGGCGTGCGGGGCGTACGCTGCACCCTCACCCTACCCTCTCCCGCGTTGCGGGAGAGGATTCTGCGGGCACCCTAGCCTCTCGCCCGTGGCGGGCCGGAAGAATTGATTTTCGCCCAGGTGTCGCGCAGCCCGACCGTGCGGTTGAACACCAATCGTTCCGGCGCGCTGTCCGGATCGGCGCAGAAATAACCCAGCCGCTCGAACTGCACCGCCTCACCCACGGACGCCGAGGCCAGCGCCGGTTCCACCAGGCAGTTGCGCAGCACCTCCAGCGAGTCCGGGTTGAGGTCCGCCATCACGTCGCCGCCGCTCGCCGCACCCGGATCGGGGCGGGCAAACAACGTGCTGTACAGCCGCACCTCGGCCGGCAGCGCATCGGCCGCCGACACCCAATGCAACGTCGCCTGCACCCGCCGCCCGTCCGGCGCGTCGCCGCCACGCGTCGCCGGATCGTAGGTGCAGCGCAGCTCCGTCACCGTGCCGGCCGCATCCTTCACCACCTCGCGGCACGTCACGAAATAGGCGGAGCGCAGCCGCACCTCCCGCCCCGGCGCCAGGCGGAAGAATTTTCGCGGCGGGTCCTCCATGAAGTCGTCGCGCTCGACGAACACCTCGCGCCCGAACGTCACCCGCCGCATGCCGGCCGAGGCATCCTCGGGGTTGTTCATCGCATCCAGCGTTTCGGTCTGGCCCTCGGGAAAATTCTCGATCACCAGCTTCAGCGGCCGCAGCACCGCCATGCGACGCAGCGCGGTCTTGTTCAGCACCTCGCGCACCGCATGCTCGTACTGCGCCAGGTCCACCACGCTGTACGCCTTCGCCACACCGACGCGGCGTACGAACTCGCGCAACGCCGCCGCCGGCACGCCACGCCGCCGCTGCGCCGCGATGGTCGGCATGCGCGGATCGTCCCAGCCGGACACGTGCCCATCCCGCACCAGCGTGGTCAGCACGCGCTTCGACAGCACGGTATAGGCGATGTTCAGCCGCGCGAACTCGTACTGGTGCGGCCGCGACGGCACCGGCAGGTTCTCGATGCACCAGTCATACAGCGGCCGATGGTCCTCGAACTCCAGCGTGCAGATCGAGTGCGTGATGCCCTCGATCGCATCCGACTGGCCGTGCGCGAAATCATAGGTCGGATAGATGCACCAGGCATCGCCGGTGCGCGGATGCGTCGCATGCAGAATGCGGTACAGCACCGGATCGCGCAGGTTCATGTTGCCCGACGCCATGTCGATCTTCGCCCGCAGCACCCGCGCGCCGTTGGGAAATTCTCCCCCCCGCATCCGTCGGAACAGATCCAAATTCTGCGCCACCGAGCGGTTGCGGTAGCCGCTCTCCCGCCCCGGCTCGGTCAGCGTGCCGCGCATCGCGCGGATCTCGTCGGGCGCCGAATCATCGACATAGGCCTTACCCGACCGGATCAAATGTTCCGCCCATTCATAAAGCTGCTCGAAATAGTCCGATGCATAATACTGATGCCGGCCCCACTCGAACCCCAGCCACCGTACATCCCGCGCTATCGAGTCGATATACTCCTGCTCCTCCTTGGTCGGATTGGTATCGTCGAAGCGCAGGTGGCAGCGTCCGCCGAACTCGGCTGCGACGCCAAAATTCAGGCAGATCGACTTGGCGTGGCCGATATGGAGATAGCCGTTCGGCTCGGGCGGGAAACGGGTGACCACCTCGGACACCCGACCAGCATCGATATCGGCCTGAATGATGTCGCGAATGAAGTCGCGTCCCGCTTCGGTTGTCCCCGCTTCGGTCGTCGTCTCAGTGGCCACCATTCCCTCGGCTCCAGGCAAGCATCCGGCAGCAACCTACACGGCGGGGAGAATTTTGCCAGGACACGCGAAAATTCTAGTCGCAGGCTGGCGATCCGGCGCGGATTGCGATAGCATCCGGGTTTCCGTGAACGGGTGAAACGTCATGCGCCTGGCCGTTGCCCTTGTCGTGGCATTCATCGTCGCCGCCTGCGCCATCGGGCAATCCGGGGCGGAGCATGGCTTCGTGCGCGGCGACGGCGCCCGCGCGGCCCAGGCGGCACTCGACGCCCAGGCGATCCTGCAAGGCATGGCCCAGGCCCGCGACGCCAGCCAGCGCGTGGCACGCGACATCCACCAGAATGAGCCGGGCGCTGCGCCCGCCGCCGTCACGCGCTGAACCGCGACCGCACCCGTTCGCGGTGCGCGGTGTACACGCCACTCGCCGCGATGATCGTCGCGCCTACCAGCGTCCAATGGTCCGGCAGGGTGCCGAACACCAGCCACCCGGCGCACCCCGCCCAGACGAGCTGCGCGTAGGAAAACGGCGCCAGCACAGAGGCCGGAGCGTGCCGATAGGCCACCACCACGATCGACTGCCCGACCGAGGCCAGCACGCCCAGCAGCACCGCCAGGCTCATCTGCCCGGGCGTCGGCCACGTCGCGTCGAACGGCAGCAGCAGGCTCAGCACCAACGCGCCGACACCGGCCGACCATAGCACCGTGGTGGACGGCCGCTCGATGTCCGCCATGCGCCGCGTGATCACCAGCGCCAGCGCCCAGCAGAGCGCCGAGCCCAGCGGGAACAGCGCCGCCGGCTGGAACCCCGCCAGCCCCGGCCGCATCACCACCACCACGCCGGCGAGCCCCGCGACCACCGCCGCCCAGCGGCGAATCCCCACCTGTTCGCCCAGCAGAGGCACCGACAGCATGGTGGTAAGAACCGGGGAGACGAAGCTGATCGTGGACGCCTCGGCCAGCGGCAGCCGGCGCAGCCCGTACACGAACAGCAGCGACGAGCCGACCAGGCACAAGCCGCGCGTCACCTGGAGCGCCGGGCTGCGCGGCCACACCGCGCGCGGCCTGCCGCGGCGCACCAGCACCGCCGCCACCAGCACGAAAATCACGTAGCGCAGCCAGGCAATCTCCACCACCGGAAGGTACGCGGTGAGCACCTTCGACGTCGCGTCGGAGATCGAGAACAACACGGTCGAACCGACCGACAGCGCGATGCCGCGCAGCGGGTCGTCCGTCCGCGGCATCAGAGTGCTGCGGCGGGCAATTCTCTCCCCCTCCCCTTGTGGGCTTGAGCCGCGAAGCGGATCAAGGCAGGGGGAGGGGTGCGTACAACGAAGGACGGCGACGGCAAGCACCCCTCCAACCCCCGCCCTCAAGGGGAGGGGGAAGAATCTGCATCACGTGGCCAGGATCAGCCGCGCCAGTTCCTGCGGCTCGGTCAGCATCGGGTAATGCCCGGTGTCCAGCTCGAACCAGCACGCCTGCAACTGGTCGGCGGCGCGGCGCTGATGCGCAACCGGCGGGTTCACGCTGCGCTTGCACCAGATCACCGTGGCGTTCCAGCGCTGCACCCAGAAGCTGTCGAGATTCACCGGCTCCTGCATCACCGCGATCGGGTGCGGCGTGTAGCGCGCCAGCGCCCAGTCCAGCGTCGCCGGATCGAGCGAGGCGAACATGCGGTTGCGTGCGTCCTCCGGCGACGGGCCGGTCGCCAGCGGCGTGGTCACCGCGGTCGGTCGCTTGACGAAGTCGGAAATGCGCTCGCCGTGCATCAGCGACAGCGCGTCGGCCAGCACGATCCGGCCGATCCGCTCGCGGGCCAACTCCGCGGCGCGGCACGCCACCATGCCGCCGGAACTGGTGCCCACCAGCACGACGTCGTGCAGGTCCTCGTAGAACAGCAGGTCGGCGACCTCGGCGGCGTGCGTCTCAGTGGTGATGCCGGGGCGCAGCGCGTGCTTGCGCTCGGCGCAGCCATCCAGCGATGGCGCGAACACCGTATGCCCCGCCGCGCGCAGAATCGGCGCCACGCGCGCCCAGATCCAGCCGCCCTGATACGCCCCGTGGACCAGCACGATCGTTGCCATCGTTTCCCCCCTTATGCCGGCAGATCCGCCTTGCGTGGCCGGCTGCGGGCAAGACCACAGCAGCGGCGGGAGACGATGTCCAGCCAGACGGCCGGCGTTCCAGAGTCAAGTGCGTGCGCTTGCGCGGCGACCTGTTCAGTGTCTGTCCGAGCACCAACCGAGGCATGAGAATCGGTCAGCCGGCGGCGATTGACCCGGGGAATCCGGCACGATTCGATGCGGTGAGCATCGCTTGGGGGGAGGATCGGATTTGCACTGCGGAGAACCGTGGCCGCTTTGATCGCAGCCACCTGCGCTAACCCAGCGATCCGACCGACGAGGAATGGGCCTATGTCCCCGATATCCCGGCCATCGCCTCCAGAACGGCGCAGACCGCCGCGGTGTCTTCGGCTGCGTGACCGTTGGCCATCGCCGCCGCGTAGATCGGCATCGTCGCCGACAGCAGCGGCGTGGGGCAGCCGAGCTCGGCGGCGTACTGGCTGATGATCGCCATGTCCTTCTGCCAGAGTTCCATCTTCATCGATGCAGGCAAGTAGTTTCGCGCGGCCATCATCGGTGCGCGCAATTCGAACACGCGCGAGGTACCGGCGCCGGCGGTCACCAGGTCCACCACCTGGCGCGCGTCCAACCCCGCCTTCACGCTGAGCACCATCGCCTCGGCGCTCGCGACGTTGTGGATCGCCACCAGCAGGTTGGCAACGAACTTCATTTTGCTGCCGTTGCCGAAGGCGCCGACGTCGTGCACCGCTCGGGAGAAGCCGGCGAATAGCGGCCGGCAGGCCGCGATGCTTTGCGCATCGCCGCTGGCATAGATCACCAGGTCCTTGCTAATCGCCTGCGCGCCGGTGCCGCTGATCGGGCAATCCAGTGCGACATGGCCGGCGGCGCGCAGCACCGACTCGATCGTCAGCTTGTCCTTCAGGGTCAGCGTCGATGCCTCGATCACCACGCGGCGTTCCGCCCCGGCGGCGGCGATCGCCGCGGCGGTGGCCAGCGCCGCGGCGGGACTGGGCAGGCTGAACAGCAGCACCGGCGCCACGCGTGCCAAAGAAGCGACGTCGGGGGGAAGCTCCACGCCCGCGGCGGCAAGCTCGGTGCGGCGCTCCGTGACGATGTCGTAACCCAGCACACGCCAGCCGGCGGCCACGAGGTTGCGCGCCATCGCGCCGCCCATGGTACCGAGCCCGATGACACCGACCGTATTCTGCATGACGCACTCCCCTCTCCGCTGGCGCCCTCGCGCATTGGCAGGCGCGGACGCCGCATGGTAGCGCTGGCTCATCGACCGAAGGAAACCCCATGCAGCTAGGCTTCTTCACCATGCCGATCCATCCGCTGGACAAGGACTGGCGGACGTCGCTGCGCGAGGACCGGGCGGCCTTCATCCTGGCCGACGAGCTCGGATTCACCGAAGCCTATTGCGGCGAGCACAGCACCGACGCGGCGGAGAACATTACCTCCTGCGCGCTGTTCCTCGCCACGCTGGTGGACCAGGTGAAGCAGATGCGGCTGGGCACCGGCACGGTGAACCTGCCGAACTCCCATCCCGCACGCATCGCCGCCGAGATCGCCATGCTCGATCACCTGCTCGAGGGGCGATTCAATTTCGGCATCAGCCCGGGCGGCCTGCCGTCGGACGCCGAGGCGTTCGGCAATCTCGGCCCGCACCGCGGGGAGATGTTCCTCGAATGCATCGACCAGGTGCTGCGCATCTGGCGGTCGCAGCCGCCCTATGACATCCAGGGCAAATACTGGAATGTTTCCACCGCGCGCACACTGATGCCGGAGATTGGCCAGGGCGTGCTGGCAAAGCCATTGCAGCGGCCGCATCCGCCGATCGTCACCACCGTGGTCAGCCCGCATTCCGCCAGCGCGACCCAGGCGGGGCAACATGGCTGGGATATCATCTCGGCGAACTTTTTGCTCCCGCAATGGGTGAAGACGCACTGGCCGAAATATGCGGAAGGCTGCGCGCAGGGCGGACACGCGGCGGACCCGTCGCGCTGGCGAGTGGCGAAGAGCGTGTTCGTTGCCGATGATGCCACGACGGCGCGGGACTACGCGATGGGGCCGGGCAGCCCGTACCGGTTCTACTACAGCCAGTTGCTGGCCAAGATGCTGAAGGCGGGACGCGCGGTGATCTTCAAGCCCAACCCGAACCTGCCGGACGAGAGCGTGACGCTGGACGATGTATGCGAGCGGCTGATCATCCACGGCACCCCGGACAGCGTCGCCGACCAGCTTCTGGAATTTCGCGACGAGGTCGGCCCGTTCGGCACGATGCTATATGCCGGGCATGACTGGCGCGATCCGGCGCTGGCGCGGCGGTCGATGGTGTTGATGGCAGAACAGGTACTGCCGCGGGTAAATGCGGCAACCGGATAAGGGGGGACAGATGTCCGCACACGGGATTCGCATGCTGGGCCGCACCGACCAGGGCGGGCGGCCGGATGGCGTGCAGGTGATGGTGGCGCGCGGTCACGCCTATGTCGGGCACATGTTCGCCGACGGCATCAGCGTGATCGACGTCGCCGATCCGCGCGCGCCGAAACCGGAGCGCTTTATCGCCTGTCCGCCGAACACGCGCGCCAGCCACATCCAGGTGCATGACGGGCTGCTGCTGGCGATCAACGCGGCGAATGTCTGGGCGTTGCAGCGCTACGACGCCGCTGGCGACTATTTTGGCAAGCCGCTGGCGGATAGTTTCAGCAAGCGTGCCCGGGAATTTGCCGCCGGAATGCGGGTGTTCGACCTGACCAACCCGGCCGAGCCACGCGAGATCGGCTTCATGCCGGTGCAAGGCATCGGACTGCATCGCATCTGGTGGGTGGGTGGTCGTTACGCGTACGCCTCGGCGCATTTCGACGGGTTCACCGACCACATCCTGGCGGTGATCGACATGGCGGAACCCACGAAGCCGGAAATTGTCGGGCGCTGGTGGCTACCCGGCATGCATCGCGCCGGAGGCGAGGCGCCGACCTGGCGCGAGGGCCAGCGCTTCGCGCTACATCACATGATCACCGCCGGCGATATCGGCTACGCGGCCTGGCGCGACGGCGGTTTGACGGTGATGGACCTGTCCGATCCGACCCATCCCAAGCTGCTGGCGCATCGCATGTGGTCGCCACCCTATGCCGGCGGGACGCACACGCCGCTGCCCTTGCCGGGCCGCGGACTGGCTGTGGTCGCGGATGAAGCGACCAGCAATCGCTGCGCCAAAGGTCTTGCGTACACCTGGGTGGTTGACGTGCGCGCGGCGTCCAACCCGATCACGATCGCCACGCTGCCGACGCCGGGCGAAGCAGACTTCTGCGCCAAGGGAGGTAAATTCGGGCCGCATAACCTGCACGAGAACCGGCCCGGCTCGTTCCAGAGCGAGGAGATCGTGTTCGCCACCTGGCACAATGCCGGCGTGCGGGTGTTCGACCTGCGCGATGCGTATCAGCCACGCGAGGTGGCCCGCTTCATTCCACCGCCGCCGGAGCGGATCGTCGATATCCGTCCGGGCGCCGAGTTGGTGACGCAATCGACGGATGTGTTCGTCGCAACCGACGGCACGGTGTATGTGACCGACACGAATGGGGGAATGTCGATTCTCGCGTACGAGGGATAATAACGGCCGGCGGCTGCGATCTCGCCCGCGGTTCTCCGGTCATCGCAATGAGGCAGCGACGGCCCCCAGCCGCTCAGGCATCCTGGAGTGTAGAAGACAGAAAGATTGCCGGATTCGCGGGCATCAGCGGCAGCCCGTCGTCCTACCCCGCCTCAATCCGGATCATCGTCGGTGTCTCCAGCACCGCATCCAGCGCGGCGATCCGTTCCAGCGCCGCAACCATGGCGCTCTCCTGGGTCTCGTGCGTCACCAGCACCACCGGCACCGCCTCGCCCGGCGAGCGGCCGCGTTGCAGCATCGATTCCAGCGACACGCCGAGATCACGCAGCACCGCGGTGACGTCGGCGATCACCCCCGGCCGGTCCACCACCATCAGCCGCAGGTAATACGGGCCGACATGCATGCTCATCGGCACCGACGGGGCGTTGGACAGCGCGTCGAACGCGGCGCCCCACACCGGGGTCAGCCGGTTGCGCGCAATATCGATCAGGTCCGCCACCACCGCCGACGCGGTCGGCCCGGCGCCGGCGCCGCGCCCCTCCAGCATCACGCGGCCGACGAAGTCGCCCTCGGCGACCACGGCGTTGAACACGCCATCGACGCGCGCGATCGGCGCTGCCGCCGGCACCATGCACGGATGCACCCGCGCCTCGATCCCGCCATCCGAACGCCGCGCGATGCCAAGCAATTTGATGCGGTAGCCAAGCTCGGTGGCGAACGCGATGTCCAACGCGGAGATGCGGCGGATACCCTCGACATGCACCGCGTCGAACGCCACCGGCCGGCCGAACGCCAATGCCGCGAGGATGGCCAGCTTATGCGCCGCGTCGATGCCGTCGATGTCGAACGACGGATCGGCCTCGGCGTAACCCAGCTTCTGCGCATCGGCCAGCACTTCGGCGAACTCGCGGCCACGCTCGCGCATCTGCGTCAGGATGTAGTTGCAGGTGCCGTTCAGGATGCCGGCGATACGCGAGATGCGGTTGCCGGCCAGTCCCTCGCGCAACGCCTTGATCACCGGGATGCCGCCGGCCACCGCTGCCTCGAACCCGAGCGGCACGTTGCGCGCCTCCGCCGCCGCCGCCAGCGCCGCACCATGCACCGCCAGCATCGCCTTGTTCGCGGTGACCAGGGGCTTGCCGGCGGCGATCGCCGCCTCGGCCAGCGCCCGCGCCGGCCCGTCGGAGCCGCCGATCAACTCCACGATCACATCCACCGCCGGATCAGCCGCCAACGCCACCGGGTCCTCGTACCAGCGCAACCCGGTCAGAGGAACGCCGCGATCCTTGGTGCGGTCGCGCGCCGACACCGCCGTGACCGCGATCGGCCGGCCGGCGCGCGCCGCCACCACGTCGGCATTGTCGCGCAGCAGCTTCAGCACGCCGCCCCCAACCGTGCCGAGCCCCGCCACGGCAACCGAAAGCGGCCGACTCATGACCGATGCCCTGGATGCTGGCGCAGGCCGGCATGGCCAGCGGGCACCGACCGATCGGGAAAAGCCGAGGGCTCTACGTTCGGCAGGCGACGCGGAGCTATGGCGCCCCCTGTCCCGAACTGGTTTGTCTCATCGGTGATCATGCAACTGCCCTACCCGCGGAACGCGTCTCGAGGCCGTGGCGTAGCAGGTTCTTGCGGCGGCGGGAAACCGCGAAGAACCGGTACCAACCGGCGGAAAGATTGACGGGCGGCACGGACCGCCCCGCCCGTCGTGGCCGGGCTTGACCCGGGCCGTCCTTACCGACGTGGCGCCGCGATAGACCGGACAATCGCACTTGAACGATAAGCCGCCACCCCCCCTCGTCATGGCGAGTGGGCCCCGCGCCAAACACCATTACCCTGCGGCGATAGATGGCCGGACCTGACCCACGGGCGCCTGGTACAACGCAGGCGAAGCTACGGCCCCTTTGGCTTACGGATCGATCGATAGTCGTTTCGGTGGGCTGAACCACCACCGCTTTTCGTCCGTGCAACAATCGCGGCGGGCACGACCCGCCCGGCCACCCTCCCGCGACACGATGCGACTCGATGGACACGGCCGCCACACCCGCTAACGTCGCGCGCGAAAGGAATCCGGCGATGAGCATGGTCCAGGAACTGCTGCGCCCCGCACCAACCGACTCCGGTGCACCGGCCGCGCACCGCCGCAGCCTTATCCCCCATCCGATCATCATGATGATCCTGATCATCGCCGCCGCGGCATTGCTCACCTGGATCATTCCGTCCGGCCTGTTCGACCGGGCGCCGAACGGCCACGTCCTCGCGGGCACCTACCACGAAATTCCCAAGCAACTATCGGCCGACGCCCTGCTGCTGCCGCACCGTAGCACGCCGCGCCTCGCCTACCCCGCACCGCTCGTCGCGCTAGCCCTATCCATCCCAGCGGGGATGACCGCCGCCGCAGGGCTGATCTTCATGATCATGTTCCTGGGCGGCATGTTCGGTGTGCTGCGCGCCTCCGGCGCGCTGGATGCCGGCATGGAGCGTCTGCTCTCCGCCACCGGCGGCAACGTCTATCTGCTCGCGCCGGCATTGATGATCGCGCTGTCGGCGGGCAGCACGTTCCTCGGGCTGATCTCGGAATATCTTGTGCTCATCCCGATGATGCTGGTGCTGGCGGAGAAGTTGAAACTCGGGCCGCTGTTCGCTGTCGCGCTGGTGGCAATCCCGGCGAAGCTCGGCTACCTGGCCTCGGTCACCAACCCGCTGCCGTTGGTGATCGCGCAGCCGATCGTCGGCGTGCCGGTGTTCAGCGGTGCCGGATTCCGCCTGGTGATGTGGGTGGTGTTTCTCGCCCTGGGCATGGCGTATCTGTTGGTCAACGTGTGGCGCAGCGGTTTTTCCCCCCGCGCCGATGCGGGGTTCGCCGCGCCGAAGCTGACCCCGCGGCAGGTCGCGGTGCTGGCCGTGCTGGGGCTCGGCATCCTCGCCATCGTGTACGGTGCCGACGCGCTGGACTGGCGCAATCCGGAACTGGCGGCGTTCTATGTCGGGTTGGCGGCGGTGATCGCGGTGCTCGGCGGCGTGCGCGCGGAACCTGCGGCGGAAGCGTTCGTCGATGGCATGAAGAGCATGATGCTGGCGGCGCTGCTGGTCGGGCTGGCCGGCGCGGTCGAGGTCGTGCTGCGCGAATCGCTTGTGCTGGACACGATCATCAACGATCTGGCGTCGCTCGCGCGCGATCGGGCGCCGGTGATGGTCGCCGAGGCGTTGGTGGCGATCGAGATCATCCTCGACGTGTTGATCCCCTCGACCAGCGCGAAGGCGGCGATCTCCATGCCGATCCTGTGGCCGATCGCGCAACTCACCGGCGTGTCGGGGCAGACGACGGTGCTGGCCTACCTGGTCGGCAACGGACTGACCAACATGGTGACGCCGACCTCGGGGATGCTGCTGGCGTATCTGGGAACCGGGCGCGTCCCGTACGGCACGTGGATGCGCTTCATCCTGCCGTTGTGGTGCGTGCTGCTGGCGCTGTCGCTGCTCGCCGCGGCGATTGCCGTGTGGATCGGGTATTGAGGGCGGACGGTGGTGCACGCCATCAATAGTGCAGCGTCAGGCCGATCGACCAGAGCTGCACGCGTGCCGCGGTATCGTCGCGCCGGCCGTTCGAGTATTGCAGTGTCAGCCCGACGATTTTGCTGGGGTCGAAATTGAAGGTGCCGGATGCCTGGAACAAACCCAGGCTCTTGCTGAAGCCGCGCGCGGCGTAGAAGTCGGTATAGGATGCGCCGATGTCGATCGGGTTGCTGGGCAGCAGGTCGAATTCCAGTTGCGGACCGATCAGTCCCCCCAGGCGCACATAGTCGTGGTTCAGGCTGGGTTCCGTGGGGTGGCCGTAATTCATGAACCAGCCGGCATTCGCCCGCAGGTCCAGTTGCAGCATGCATTTCACCATCATCTTGTCAGGTGTCGGATCGCAAGCGTCGGTCGTATGATTGATCGGCACGTACTCGTCATAGAATACCGGCGAGAATTGCGTGTTCAGGGACAGGATGTCGCTGCCGTCGACGAAGTTGCGCAGATAGTCCGGCCGCACCGAGACGAACCACCACGGCAGGTCAGTGTCGTGAGGCGCCGGGATGTCGGTCGAGAGAGCGACCCCGTAATCCAACGTGTTGGCCGAAAACGTCGTGGTGGTGACGCCCTTGGTGGTTTGGATCTTGGTCTCGCGATCCATACCGATATAGGGCGTGAGCGTGATGTCCCGCAGCGCGCCAAGACTGCCGAGCGCCAGCGGAACACCCAGCACGCCGATGACGTTGTTGGTGACGGCGCTGGTACCGCTGGTCTGGCCGAAACTCAATTTCGCCGCGTTGCCGGAGAGATAGTTATTATCGGCGACATGCGACAGGTCGGGGGCTGACGACGTGCCCGATGCCGGCGCAGCGGGTGTCGCCAACTGCGCCGGCACCGACCGCAGCCGGATGTAGTGCTTGACGAAGGTGCTGGTGGCCGTCTGCACATCCTGCTGCCACTTCGGCGCGCCTGGTGCGACGCAGCGCAGCGGATGCGTGGTTGGGTCCTGTAGCAACACATCGATGTTTGGCAGATTTTGGTAGGCGGCGATGTCGGCGACCGTGGGTGGCGCGAAAGTGACGCTGGCGCCGCCATTCGATTCGCCGTGCCGATTGCTCAGCGCTCGCTCCAGTTGGCCGCGCGTAGAGTCTCTCATCTTTTGCTGCAGCGCCGCATCGCCGCCCTGGCAGGTGCCATAGATGCTGCAGAAATTCTCTTGCAGACCCATGTCGGTCAGAATGTCCTGGTGGCGCTTGCTGCGTTGGCTGGATATCGCAGCCAGATCGATCGTGCCGGTTCGCTTGATGGTTTGCGCCATGGACGCATCGATCTTGCTGTCTTCCGACGCGATCGTGCGCTGCAGCAGCGGCAACAGCTTGTACTGGTAGACCGTGCTTTGCAGGAAATTCTGGACATCCAGGAACGGGACGCCATTTTTCATGTCGCAGATCGCGTCCACCGACGTGAAGACCGGCTCCTGTACGCTCGGGGCGGTGTCGGCCGCCGCCGGACGGATGGCCAGAAACGCCAGACAGCCCAGGCCGATCATGCGCAACAGATGCGATGCACGCCGCGAACGCGACTGATAGCAAAGTTTCATAACCTGCTGACCTCGCCTTTCGACGGTTCGAATCAGGCGCCTGCCACTGGAACCACGTAACCGCCGTTGACGAGAGCCCTCGCGACCGGATCGATCAGATCGGCGATGAGGGTGGTGTAGAATGGGTCGGTCATGGTGGCCTGGTTGATGATGTAAGCGCCTTGCAGCAAGTTTGCCGGCCGCGGGAAATTCGCGGGCTTTTCCAGCTCCTGGCTCGCATGGTCCAGGATAGTGCTGACAGCGGCGGAGTTGGCGTAACCCAGCGTGCCAAGCGTGGTGTTCAGGTCGGCACCAGGCCCCTGATTGCGAATAATAGCGTCCCCGATCGCCCAGGAAACGAGATCAACGAGTTTGCCGGGGTCGTTCGCATTTCCATTGCCCATCTGACCACCTTATGTGCTGCAGTCAAAGACCAAGCCAACGACTGCCCGAGGT
>JBEKNT010000118.1:0-17178 GCA_049522565.1 Acetobacteraceae bacterium | reverse complement strand
CGCGTCTTTATCCAGGTCGAACATCACCAGTCCGACGCCAAAGAGCACGCAGAGGGACTCCAGGCGGTCCTTGTCTTCCTCTGTCAATGTTGTCGGCATCGCGATATAGGTCTTGTGCGAAAATAGCCGATACGCAATGGCCTGGCCGAATGCCACCACCGGAAATTGGGGATCAATCTTGATCTCGGCCGTCACAACTTCGATGTCGAACTTGATCAGATTGGCCGCAGTCGGCTTGTAAATACCGACGACGTCTGGCGTGCCCCATTTCGATTTCAGCGAAGCACCGCCAAGCGAAACCGCCGCTATAACTTCATTGATGTCATCTTTAAGCCAATCGGCGAACGGCTGATAAAAGTCTGACTCTTTGACTTTTGCTCCACTTGGGCTGACTTGCTCCGCGTTTGCAGCAATGGCCGGCTCTCCACCGGCGCTTGCGGCGGGCACAAAGAGTCCACGACTTGGTTTTGTGATCTCACCCGGAAAGATTGTGTCTAGAGTCCATATTTGTCCCGAGATCGCGTTCTCGGACGTTTCCGGATTCTCTTGATGAATCTGCTTCCAGAGTGGCGCGTACCGGATGCCAGCAGGATTAGCCAGCACAATGGATCGTGCCAGTTCCCTGATCTGCATTCCTGTGAGCTTAGCCATGCATACTCCTAACACTGACCATCGCAACAAGAACAGGCCACGGCTCCCTCCCCTACGGCCGCATGGTGAACCGCGACTCCCCCGCCGCGCGTAGCGGCGCTGCCATGTTGGCGAACTCGCAGAGCAGGGGACGGGTGTCGCGGGGATCGATGATCTCGTCCACCCAGAAGGTCTCGGCGGTGCGGAACGGCGAGCGCAGGCGGTTCAGCCGTGCCTCGATTTCCTCCAACTTTGCCTGCGGATCGGGCGAAGCGTCGATCTCGGCGCGGTAGGCGGCTTCGATGCCGCCCTCTAGGGGCAGCGAGCCCCAGCTTGCCGACGGCCAGGCGTAGCGCAGGCAGTAGTGGCTGACCGGCTGGTGGCCGAGCCCGCCGACGCCGTAGCAGTTGCGCACCACGATGCTGCACCACGGGACGGTGGTCTGGTTGATCGCCGACAGCGCTCGCACCCCCCAGCGGATGACCGCCGAGCTTTCCGCCGCCAGCCCGACCTGGAAGCCAGGGCAGTCCACCAGGTGGACGATCGGCAGGTGGAAGGTCTGCGCGGTATCGACGAAGCGGATGATCTTGTTGCAGGCGTCGGCGGTCCAGGCGCCGCCATGGAACAGCGGGTCGCCGGCCATCAGCGCCACCGGCCAGCCGTCCAGCCGGGCGAACCCGGTGATGATCGGGCGGCCGAACAGCCGGCCCAGTTCGAAGAACGACCCCTTGTCCACCAGCGCTTCGATGATGCGCCGCATGTGGTAGGCCTGCTTCTTGACCCTCGGCACGGCGGAAATGAGGGATTCCTCCCGCCGGTCCGGCGGGTCCCAGCCGCGCGCCCGGGGCGGCAGGTCGTGGATCGAGCTGGGCAGATAGGACAGGAAGCGGCGGGCGGCGTCGAAGGCTGCTTCTTCCGTGTCCACCGCGTGGTCCACCGCGCCGCAGCTTAACTGGATCTCCCAGCCGCCGAGTTCCTGCTTGGTCCGCGGTTCGCCCAGCCGTTCCACCACCGGCGGCCCGGCGACGAACACCGCCGCCATCTCCTTCACCATGACCGAGAAGTGGCTGGCGGCGAGCCGCGCCGCGCCCAGGCCGGCGACCGAGCCCAGCCCCAGCGCCACCACCGGCACGATGCCCATCTGGTTGGCGACCAGGTCGAACGACGTGGTCTCGGTCAGCCCGCCGGGCAGGTTGGCGCGTCCGGTGGTCTCGATGGTCTTGACCGAGCCACCGCCGCCGGAGCCCTCGATCAGCCGGATGATCGGCATGCGGTAAAGTGCGGCAAGCTCCTCCGACATCTTCGGCTTGCCCTTGATGGAGGCATCTGCCGAACCCCCACGCAGGGTGAAATCGTCGCCGGCGATGACCACCGGGCGGCCATCCACCATGCCACGGCCGAACACGCAGTTGCCGGGGGTGAAGCCGGTGATGGTCGTGTGGTCGGGGTCGTAGGTCGCCTTGCCGGCGATGGCGCCGATCTCGTGGAAGCTGTGCGGATCGAGCATGCGATCGATCCGCTCGCGCACCGTGAGCCGGCCGCCCTTGTGCTGGCGTTCGACACGCTCGGCGCCGCCGAGCTGCTTGGCCAGCGCGATGCGGTGGCGGAGTTCCTCGAGTTCCGGCTCCCAGCCGATGGCGGCGGCGGGTTCTGCGGGGGGAAGGGGACGCAGCGGGCTGTCGTCGGGCATTCCTGGATGTTTCCTCGTGGGCTGGACGTGACGCTATGGAGGAATCGCCGGATGCGCAAGGAAACCTGCCATGAAAACTCCCGCTGCCACCCCCGTCATGCCGGCGGAGGCCGGCATCCACGACTGTGCTGCACGCACGAAGGCAAGTCGTGAATGCCGGCGTCTCTCCCGCTTCGCGGGAGAGGTTGACCGGCCTACCAGACCTGCCCGGCCTGCCCTTCATCCTCCGCCAGCGCGACGAGATCGACCCCCAGCTTCAGCAGCCGCATCGCGTTCTCCCGACTGCTGACCTGGCGCACCAGCGCGTGCGCGCGGTGGGTCCGCACGACACTGATCAACTTTTCCAGCTTCGCCAGATCATCGGCCTCCCACGCATTCAGATCCCCCTCCCGCAGGACCACGATCGATGCGCCGAGGACCGAAAACTCGACCGGCGGCAACTCCACCGATTCCGCCTGGAATCCCACGGCGTGGCAGAACGGGCGCAGCCGCATCACGCATTCCAACACGCGGCTCTTCGGCACCCCGTGCGGCATCCGCGCGAGCACCAGGATCAGTCGCGACCGCAGTCGTGGATCCAACTGCTGGCAGGCCGCGACATAGCGTTCGGTGCGGCGCCGATCGAGAAACACCTCAAAATCGACATTAACCATGATCGGGTGCGCGTTGCCCGCCGCCAGCTTGCCGATCACTTGCTCCGCCGCGACCCCAAGCACCAGCCGGTCGGAATCGAATGCCTGGCTTTCGCGCGCCGGGAGCGCCGAGAGGGCACAGTCCACCGCATGCTCCAGCGCGTGCGGCAGCGTGGCGAAATGGCCAACAATCTCACCCGTGTGGCGGCTGCGCACGGGGGCCAACTGACAGGTCGCGGTGTGGATCGCTTGTTGCAGCGTTTCCCGCGCCCGCCCTTCGATCTCGCCCAAGCGGGCATTGAGCCGTTCACCGATCGCGACTGCCAGCATGTCAGGAGATTGGCCAGGCTGGTCGGGCAGTTCCACGCTGCCAGTGATTGCTGTGACATAGGCGGTCGATGGCGCCTCCCCCTCGCCGATCAGCCGGACCCGCATTTCGCGGACGATCGTCGCGGCACGGAATGCCGCCTCCTGTTCCGTCGCATCGCCGAAGCAGATGAGGAATCCGCCATCGACGGTCCGCGACCAGGAATCGCGCGGCCCGCAGCGCCGCCTGATGACATGCTCCGCGCTCGCCATCACCCGCGACGACACCGAGGCCCAGCGTGAGCCAAGCGCCGCCCTGACCTCGTCCAGTCCGATCAGCCTGATCTTGCCGGCGACATGCACGCTGAGCGGTGGCGCTGCGCTGTGTGGCGCCGCTGGGGACACGGTGATGATCCGAAAACGTTTCAGATCCTCGTGCCCCACCATGACTGACGTCAGCTCGACCGGAAGCGTCGAGCCATTCGCCCGCTGCAATGCGGCCCCGATCGTGTAGTCGCGGCCGCTTTCGAGTTGCTGTTGGCGCGCCGCTATCGCGATTTCCTGATTGGCCGGCGTGACAAAATCCATCGATGATTTGCCCGCCAGGCTGCCAGACCGATAACCCAGCAAGCGATCGAGAGCCGGATTGGTCATTTGGATCACGCCGGTCTCGTCGACAATGGCGAGCGCCACCTGCACGCACAGGAACACCTTTGCCAGCAGTCCCTGGACTGCCGCGTGCTGCTGCCGGTCGCGCAGGGTCTCCGTGATATCGCGGCCGAGCAACACGCAACAGGGCGGCGAACTCTCGCGCACCGGCATCAGGTGGAGACCGAGCCAGAACGGCGCACCGCTCCGCCGGCCACACAGCCATTCCGAACGATACGACCGTTGCTCGCGCGCGGACTGCGTCAAGGCCGCACCGGTTGCCGGATTGGCCTCCGGCGCCGCCAAGCTGAGGAACGGTCGGCCGATCAGCTCCGCGGTCGTGAAGCCCGACGCCCGGCAGAATGCGTCATTCGTCGCCACGACGACCAGCCCGATTGAATCGTCGCCCGACTGTTCTAGAATCAGAACTATATTATCCGACCCATCCAACGCCTGGTAGAGCAATTGCTGGAGCGACGCTGGGTCGAGCAGCCCCCGATTCATTCGCGTTACCCGGAAGAGCCACGACCGCCTGCATCGGGCAAGCGTTTCCTCCGCGGTTCTGTGCCGTGATCCCTTAAAGCGGGGTTAAGTCCGCGCGGAATCCACGCCGCTCGCTTTGGTGGGCGGCGGGCACACGCCTCACCGGTGCAGCACCGTCGGCATCCAGTTCGCTGCGCGTCGTGCCAGCCGAGCCTCGGTCGCCTCGCCGTCATAATCCGGCCGGACCGGGTCCTGGGCGAAGGCGGCGCGGTCGTCCAGGCAGTTGGTGTTGAGCACCGCGCGCGTCCCCGCCGCCGTCTCGCACACCGCGCCGATGTAGACCCCGCAGCGGCGGCACACCAGGTAGTCCGCGGTGCGCGAGCCGAACCGGTAATGCTCCACCAGGGACCAGTCCTCCGACCAGACCTCCAACAGTCCGGCCGGATCCGACACGGTCCGCGTCGCGTGCGCGCGGCAGAACGAACACGAACAGGACCGCAGCAGATTTTCCAGCGGCGGCCTGGTCAGCCGTGCCTGCACGCGCAGAGCCCCGCAATGGCAGCCGCCGCTATGCTCCATCCGTGCCTCCCCGCCGTTCATGGCCTGCCGGCCGCCGTTCAATGAAACGTCCGTCCGCCATCGACCGGCAAGGCGATACCCGTCACGAACGACGAGTCGTCCGCGGTCAGGAACAGGATCGCGGCGGCGATCTCCCGCGGCGTCGCCGGCCGCTTCAGCGCATAGCGCGCGGCGAGTTCCGGCGCGACCTCGCCGGCCGCGTTGCGCAGGAACCCCTCGGTCATCGCCGTCTCCACCATGCCGGGGCACACCACGTTCACCCGGATCGCCGGCGCCAGTTCCGCCGCCATTGCCTTGCTCATCGCGATCACGCCGCCCTTCGACGCGACATAGGCGATGCTGCCGGGGCCGGTCGGCAGCAGCCCGACGCCGGAGCCGATAGTGACGATCGTCGCCGCCGGCGCCGCCTGGAGGAACCGCAGCGCCGCACGCACCACCAGGAACGTGCCGGTCAGGTTCACCGCCAGCGTGCGGGCGAACGCTTCCGGCGCCGTATCGGCAATCCCGGAACTCGACAAGATGCCGGCCGCGGTCACCACGCCGTCCAGCCCGCCCAGCGCGGACGCGGCACCGCCCACCGCGGCTTCGACCGAGGCAGGATCGGCGACATCGACCGCAACGGCATGGCCGCCGATCTCGCGCGCCACCAGGGCGGCGGCATCGGCCGCGCGGTCGAGCACCGCCACCGCGGCGCCCTCGCTCGCGAACAATACGGCTGTGGCGCGGCCGATGCCCGATGCTCCGCCGGTGACCAGAATGCGCCGTCCTGCCAGTCGTGCCATCGCCGTCTCCCGCATCACGGTATCGGTTCCACGTCGTAGAGTTGATCCCCGACGCAGAGTTTCAGGTCGTCGCGGCTGCGGCCGAACAACCAGGCTTTCGGCAGTTCCAGATGCGCCCGCCAGGTGCCCTTGCAGCGCAGGCCGGAGCGGTCGGAGAAGACCAGGATCCGCCCCGGCACGCAGCCCTCGAAACCGTAGATCTGTTGGCCGTTGTCGATATACCCCTGGATGGTCCATGCCTTGACGAGCTGGTATCCCATCACGGCGTCCAGATCGCAGCCCGCCGCGCGCGCCGCCGTGCTTCCCGCCAGCAACACCACCGCCGCAAGCGTCAGCCGTACCGGCATGCCACCTCCTTCCCATGTCGAAGCCGCGTTCATAGCGCCGCGCCGGTGCCGTGACCAAGCCGCGAGCCCAGGTGCTTCCCTGCGCCGCCCGAAGCCGGCAAACTGCCGGGGCGCCAGCCTGTAACAACCGGCGCGGTCCATTGGGAGACGCACTTGATGACGAATTTCTCGCGCCGCTTGCTGCTCGGCAGCATCGCAGCGACACCGCTGGCGATGCCCGGCATCATCCGCGCCCAGAGTACCTCCAAGCCGGTGCGGATCGGCTTGCTCAGCGACATGAGCGGCCCGTACCGAGATGTCGGCGGGCCGGGCAACCACGTCGCCACCGAACTGGCGATCGAGGATGTCGGCGGCCACGTGCTCGACCGCCCGATCGAGATCATTCAGGCGGACGACCAGAACAAGCCCGACGTCGCCGCCTCGTTGGCGCGCGAGTGGGTCGATCAGGGTGTGGACGTGCTGGCGGACGGCGCGGCGTCCTCGTCCGGCCTGGCGGTGCAGCAGATCGCCCGCGAGAAGAAGCGGATCTACCTGGTCACCGGGCCCGCCTCGTCCGACTTCACCGGCAAGCAGTGTTCGCCCTACAGCGTGCAATTCTCGTACGATACGTATGCGCTGGCGCACGGCACCGGCAGCGCGCTGACCAAGTCCGGTGGCAGCACCTGGTTCTTCGTTACCGCCGACTACGCGTTCGGCTATGCGCTGGAACGCGATACCATCGCCGCGGTGGAGCAGGCGGGAGGCAAGGTGCTGGGAACCGTGCGAGCACCGTTGGCGACGCCGGATTTCTCCAGCTTCCTGATCCAGGCGCGTAGCTCCGGCGCCAAGGTGATCGGCTTCGCCAATGCGGGAACCGATCTGCAGAACTGCATCAAGCAGTCGGCCGAATTCGGCCTGACCAGCGGCGGCGTGAAGGTTGCCACCCTGCTGATGCAGATCAGCGACGTGAACTCGCTGGGCCAGAAGACCTGCGAGGGGCTGATCTACACCGACTCGTTCTATTGGGACATGACCGACAAGACGCGTGCCTGGTCGAAGCGCTGGGGCGCCAAGATGGGCGGCATGGTACCCGGCCTGCTGCACGCCGGCAGCTACTGCGCGGCATACCATTGGCTGAAGGCGGTGAAGGCGGCGGGCACGACGGACGCGGACGCGGTGATGGCAAAGATGAAGGCCACGCCGGTCAACGACTTCTACAACACCAACGTGAAAATCCGCGAGGACGGGCGGGTGATGCACGAGATGTATCTGTGGGAGGTCAAGCCGGCGGCGCAGGCGAAGTACAAGTACGATTTCTGCAAGCTGGTGGCCACCATTCCACCGGCGGAGGCATGGCGACCGCTGAGCGAAGGCGGCTGTCCGTTCGTGAAAGCCTAGCGGCACACCTCTCCCGCGCTGCGCGCGGGAGAGGTCGAGGCGCGCCAGCACCGAGGGTGAGGGTGATCGGGTCGGCACGCAGCCCCCTTGCTTCCTTCGCCCCGCGGCACCCTCACTCGCCGCTTACGCGGCGGCCTTTCCCGCGAGGCGGGAGAGGTTTTGTGAACTACCGCCGCCGCGGCGAAGCCTCGACCGCCAGCGGTGACGTGATATCGGCGAACGACACCTTCAGCGATGTGCGCACGTCCAGCACCGTCGGCACGCGGGCCGTGATCGCGTCGCGCAACGCCGGCCCCAGCGCCGCGGGGTCGGTGATGCGCTCGCCGCGACACCCCATCGCCCGGGCGATCGCCGCATGGTCGAAATCGTTGAACTCGGCGGCGAACGGCCCGCCGCCATGCAGCACCCATCCCAGCGCCTGGTTATTGAACACCACCACCGTGATCGGAATATCCTGCTCCAGCGCGCTCATCAGTCCGTTCATCGTCATGGCGAAACCGCCATCGCCGCATACCGCGACGACCGGCCGATCCGGATGCACCAGCTTGGCCCCCATCGCCGCGGGAATGGCGAAACCCATTGGTCCCGAACCAGCCGCCTGGAGGAAGCCGCCGGGTTGTTTCGTCTGATACCAGTGCGTCATCATGATGCGGTTCTCGCCGGCGTCGCAGGTGACGATGGCGTTGTCCGGCAGGTTGCGCATCAGCTCGCCGATCACCCGCTGCGGCAGGATCGGCTGCTCGTCGGCGAAATACGCTGGCGCATTGAAGAAGCCCTTTTCGCTTCGCCAGGCCGCGACGCGGCGCTCGCCCGCCTCACGCCGGCCGGACGCACGCGCACCCACCGCATCGCAGAACTGTCGCAGCACGATCGCCGCATCGCCCAGCAGCACATGCTCTGCCGGGAAGGTCCACGACGCGTTGCGCGGCTCGATGTCGATCTGGACGAAAGTCTGCCGCGTCGGATCGAGCAGTTTGCGGTTTTCCCAGGCGGTGTCGGACGGTCCGAGCTTGGTGCCGACGGCGAGGATCAGGTCGGCCTCGGCGATCGTTGCGTTCGCCACCTCGGTACCGAACGTGCCGAATACGCCCAGCGCCAGCGGATGCGTTTCGGCAAAGCAGCCCTTGCCCGCGGCGGTGGTGGCCACCGGCAGCCCGGCCGCTTCAGCCAGCACGCGCAGGGGCTCATACGCCTGGGCTATGCGTACGCCGTTGCCGGCGATGATCACCGGCGTCCGCGCCGCCAGCAGAGCATCGACCGCGGCGGCGACACGGTCGGCGTCGGCCGGCGGCGGCAGCGGCGGCAGGTAGTACCGCGTGGGATACAGCGTCGGAACGGAATCCGGGCCGATCGTGCCGGCCAGCGAATCCTGGCTGAACAGCACCACGACCGGTCCCGCCTGACCGGAGATCGCGTGCTTGATCGCAAGCTGCGTCGCCTGCACGGCGCTGCCGGGATCGGTCGCCTGCATCACCTGCTTGGTCACGCCGGAAAACGCGCGCCGCGCGTCCCAGCTTCCATAGTCGCCTGTCGCCTGCTGATACGGCGCGTGCAGTTGCAGCCGCGACGCATCGGAGAAGTCGGTCAGCAGCAACATGGGTGAACTGGACAGGAACGCCTCGATCGTGCCGATCATGCCGTTGCCCAGCACCCAGGGGCCTTGGCCGATCAGCACGCCCGGCCGTCGGGTGAGCCGGCCATAGACCTCGGCCATCACGCCGGCGAGCGATTCCTCGCGCACCATCACCATGCGGAGGGAATTCTGGATCTTGCGCAGACCGGCGACGATGCGGCCGGTGTGGCCGCCGGAGATGCCGAAGACATACTCGATGCCGGCTTCCTGCAACACGCGGCCGACCAGTTCGGCGACCGGCTCCTCCTCGGTCAGCATGCGGTCGATCGACATGGGCATTTCCTTCCCGGTTTTGGCCGGATCATACCGGCGGCGGCGCAGCCAGGCGAGGCGGCACGACTAGGTGACCAGCTTGCCGGTCCAACGGTCGCGGCCGATCCAGAACGTACACTTGGGACAGTATTCGCCGACGTAGTCGATATCCTCCTCGTGCGGGCAACCGACGATCCGGTCTGCCATAGCAACGGTCTTCACGCCGCGTTCGTCGAAGAACGCCAGGATCTCCGCTGCAACCCTCGCGTCGTTGCGGATATCGCCGGTTTCCGCGAACCATTTCCGCACATCCATCTCGGCGTCCTCGGACGTCTTGACGCCGGCAACAAGTTTGCTCGCGCGCTTGTCGTCGGGTCCGTAACAGAGAACGGATCCGATCGGATAGCCCCGCATGCCGCGGCGCGCCTTCTTGCTCAGGCGCTTGAGCGATCGATCCAGCATCGGTGTTCCTCCACTGGGATACGATAGCAGTCCTGTTGAGGGAAGGCAGGGGGGGGCGCGCCGCGGGGCGCTGCATTCGGTCGTTGCCCGCCCCGGCGCGTCAGGGCTGTACCGCAATCCCTGTCGGCATCAGGAACTGATCGAGTTGCGCCAGCACACCGACCGGATCGTCGGCCAGCAGGGTGTGGCCGCCCGCGTGGAGCTGCGCGCCGACCATGATCGAGGGGTTGTGCGCGCGCAGCGCGGCGAGGTCTTCCTCCTCCACGAAGCTGGGCATGCGGCCGGGCGGATTGCCGCCCCGCAGCAGCAGGCAGTTGAAGTTGCCGCGCACCAGCGCATGATAATCGCGCGATGGGCCGGCCTCGCCGGTGGCCGCATCGAAGCCCATGATCTCCTGGCAGATCCGGGCGTGATAAGGATTCGCGCCGGTAAAGCGCCACACCTGATGCAGCACGCGCGCCGGACGGGCACGCGTCAGACGGAACGGCGGATCAAGCAGGATGACATGCCTGACCTGGTCCGGGCAGCGACGCGCCATTTCGAGCGCGATCAGTCCGCCCAGCGATTGGCCGATGGCAAACAGGTTCCGGGCGTTCGGCATCGCGGCGGCGATCAGCGCGGCGCACTCGTCGGAGAATCCCGCCAGCGACACGTCGGGCAACTCGTCGGAACCGCTATGGCCAGGCAGCGAGCAAACGACGATGTCGAACCGGTCGAGCAAAGCCAGCGCGTGCACCGCCGCCAGCAAGAGCGAGGCGCCGAGGCCGGGAACGAATACGGCGATCGGCCGCCCGGGACGCGGCACCGCCGGAATGCGGCACACGCTCAGGCTCACGGTGCGTCCGGGCAGCAGGTAGCAGGCGGCCGCGATGTCCGGCCGCTGGGTCTGGATCATGCGGTTGGTCAGCTCGTTCAGGCCGTGCAACGCGCCTGCTCTGTCGCCCGCCGCCAGCCGGATATTGAGCTGCTTTAGCGCGGCCTCGATTGCCGGCCGGATGCTTGCCAGATCGCTCATTGGAATGCGGTCCGCGACGCCTCCTGAAGCCCGCGTGGAACCGCTGGCCCGGGAGCAGCATGTAGCGCGGCGTGGTTAACGAAACGTCAGCGCGCGTGCCGCGCATCGGGGCAACTGCGGCTGACCGCAAGCAAGTTCTACCACGGAGACGTCCGAGAACCACGGAAAGCTACGGAGCGGGTTTCACTTTGTTCAGGGCTGCGTACCAACCGCCCGTGCGCGAAGCGCAGCGAAAACTTCCTCCGTGGCGCCCCGTAGCTCTTGGACTTCTCCGGGTTAAAAGCTTGCTTCGCAGCACACGGCACAACCATCGCCTGACGTTCCTCCGCACCAGGCGGGCGCGAACCGACACGCCAAGTGCGATTGCCCGGCGACCTCCGCTGACCCGGGTTTCGCAAACAACTCCGGCATGCCACCCTGCGCAACGATGACCGACATCGCGACCGACAGCGCCGCCCCGCCGGCAGAACCGACGGGCGACAGCGTTCAGCCGACCCTGCCAGCCGCCGCGAACTGGCAGCGCACGCTATGGGCGATGGTCGGCATCCAGTTCATCATGACCATGTCGTTCAGCTTCCTCACCCCGATCATGCCGCTGTTCCTGCCGGTGCTCGGCGTGCACACCGAGGCCGCGATCGACATGTGGGCCGGAGTCCTGAGTGGCTCTACGTCGTTCGTCGCCGCCTTCGCATCGCCGCTATGGGGCCGGCTCGCCGACCAGCACGGCCGCAAGCTGATGCTGCTGCGATCGAGCTGTGCCATCGCGGTGTTCACCGCGTTCATGGGACTGTCGCAGAATGTCTGGCAGTTCTTCGCCGCGCGCGCGCTGATGGGGGTGTTCGCCGGATTCTCCTCGACCGCGATGGCGCTGGTGGCGAGCCAGGTGCCGGAGGGCCGACTCGGCTATTCGCTTGGCTTGCTGTCCACCGGACAGCTTGTCGGATCGCTGGTCGGGCCGGTGATCGGTGGCGTGCTCGCCGACCTCACCAACAGCTACCGCATTCCCTTCTATTGCACCTCTGCCATCACCTTCGGCGCAATCTTCCTGGTCTGGCTGGGCGTGAAGGAGCAATTCGCCAGGCCGGCAGCGGGAAGTCGCAAAGGCTCGACCTGGAAGAGCATGACGCTGCTGGTCAGTGCCGCGGGCGTGCTGCCGCTGTTCTTCGTATTGCTGATGGCGCAGTTCAGCACGCGCGCGGTGCAGCCGGTGGTCACGCTGTTCGTGCAGCAACTGACCGGGCCGAGGCCGGACCTCGCGACCTTGGGCGGCCTGGCATTCTCCGTCACGGGAATGGCCGGCATGGTCGCGGTGCCCCTGCTCGGCCGGCGCAGCGACCAGATCGGCTATCGCCGGGTTCTGCTGATCTGTCTGCTCGGCGCGACGCTGACCAGCCTGCCGCAAGGTTTCGCCGTCAGCTACTGGGACTTTACCGCCGAGCGCTTCGGCGTGGGGTTGTTCATCGGCGGCATCCTGCCGGCGGCGAATGCGCTGATCGGGCGCATGGTGGCGCGATCCGACCGCGGACTGGTCTATGGCATGTCGTCGTCGGCGATGTTCCTTGGCAATTCGCTGGGGCCGCTGACAGGCGGCGCGGTCGCCGCATGGTTCGGGCTGCGTTGGGTGTTCGTCGTGACGGCGGGGCTGCTGCTGGTGAACCTGGTGTGGGTGTATTTCAACGTGAAGGAATATCGCGAAGACTTCTCCCCCTCCCCTTGAGGGCTTGGGCCGCGAAGCGGACCAAGGTTGGGGGAGGGGTCGTGCGGGTGAGAGGCGCGTGTACCGACCCGATCGCCCTCACCCGCGTCGCTTCGCGTCTCGACCTCTCCCGCGCAGCCGGAGAGGTAAGGATCAAGCGGTCAGGAAGCCCACGCGATCCTCCTCCAGCACAGCGCAGGTCAGCTTGCCGCCATTGCCCGCGCCGGTATCCAGGCCGATGCGATTCGCCGCGACCACCGGTGCGGGATTGGTGCTGTGCCCATGCACCACGACAACCCCCAGAGTCTGCTCTGTCCACAGGAATGGCTGGCGGATCGTCAGCAGATCGTCCTTCGCCTGGCGTGCCAGCGCGATGCCGGGACGGATGCCGGCATGCACGAACAGGTAGTCGCCTTCACGGTGCGACCAGGCCAGGCCGCGGAGAAACGCGATGTGCGCGGCGGGCAGCGCGGCTTCCCACGACTCGCGCGGCAGGTCCGCCGCGACGCCCCAGCTTGTCAGCGCATCGCGTCCGCCGGACCACAGCCAGTCGGTCGCCGCGGCACGGTCGCCGCCCAGCGCCTCGAGCAACATCCGCTCGTGGTCGCCGAGCAGGTTGATGGTCGTTACGTCGGGGATCGGCGGGCCGTTCGCCAACAGTTCGATGACGCCGGCACTGTCGGGGCCGAGATCGATGTAGTCGCCGAGATGGATCAGCAGCGCCGCGTCGCTCGGCCGTGCCGCCAGGTCCGCCGCGATCGCCGCATGCAATGCGACAAGTTGCGGCTTGCAGCCATGCACGTCGCCGATCGCATAGACGCGGCGTCCGCGCGGCAGCCAGCCGGGTGCGGCGCGGAACCGCAACGCATCGGCCGTCGTGGCGAGCGGCGACGCACTGCTCCAGGTGGGGATCGTGGTCGCGGCGAGCGCCGCGCGCGCGGCGCGTCTGGGACGCCGCATCAGCCTGCTCTGGTCCATTGGCGGAGCCTGCTGCTAGGCTGCGGCAACCCAATGCGTTGGAGGAAACAGTTGGCCAAGATCACCTTCCCCGTCGAAGCGTCCCACATCATGATGTTCGCGCGCGCGATCGGCGACACCAACCCGGTCTATCACGATGCCGAACAGGCGAAGAAGTCCGAGGTCGGCGGCATCGTCGCCTCGCCTACCTTTCCGCAGGCGGTGGCGCAATTCGATCCCGACTATCCGCTGCGCTGGCGTCCCGGCCAGAAGTGGTTCGGCTCCGGCAAGACCCCGACCGGGGTAGAGAACCGGCCCTCGGGCGGCGGCGGCCTGCATGCCGAACAACACTTCGAATATCACCGGCCGCTGCGGCCAGGCGATCTGCTGACGGTGGAAACGCGCCCGGGCGAGACCTGGGAACGCGAAAGCAAGCGCGCCGGCAAGCTGACGTTCCGCGAGCGTATCACCGAATATCGCGACCAGAACGGCGAGCTGGTGATCACGGCGCGCGGCGTCGGCGTGACCACCGAACGTCCCGTTGACCAGCGGTAAGGGGGCTGCGCCATGGCATTGAAAGCAAGTCAGCTCAAGGTCGGCGACACGCATGTCGAGCGCGTCGTGGAGAATCTGTCGCGCACGCAGATCGTGATGTATTGCGGCGCCTCCGGCGACTACAACCCGCTGCACGCGGATGAAGTGTACGCCACGAAAGTCGCCGGCTATCCCAGCGTGTTCGCGCACGGCATGCTGACGATGGGGATGACCGGCAAGATGCTGACCAACTATGTCGGCGACGGTCGGCTGACCAAGTTCGGCGTGCGGTTTACCAACCAGGTGTGGCCGGGCGACGACCTGGATGCGAAGGCGACGGTAGCGGCGATCCGCGAGGAGGGCGGGCAGCATTTCGTCGATCTGACGCTCTCCACGACGAACCAGGACGGCAAGGAAGTGGTCAGCGGCAGCGCGACGGCGCGGATTGACCCGTGACCGTCGAAGCGGCCCAGGCGGGGTGAAATTCTCCCCCTCCCCTTGAGGGAGGGGGCTGGGGGGATGGGGTCGTGCCGCACGGCCCCCTCCCCCCACGAGGGGAGGGGGAGAACCACGGTGTCCCGCTATCCCACCCTCGGCCGCCGCCGTACCTCCGCGCGCACGTGGCGGAAGTTCAGCACTGCCGGGTCCGCCACCACCGGGCCAGGCGCGATCGCCACGATGACGCGTTCCGCGATCGGCGCGAAATCGGCGCGGAAATGCACCGACGATTTCAGCGCCAGGATTGCGTATGTCGCCGGCTCGACGCCGAGATGGCGAATGATCGCCTGATCCAGCGCCTGCATTTTGCGTGACACCAGCACGACATGCACGCCATCGACATCGATCAGCGCGGTCGGTCCCAGATTGCCCGGATTGCCGGCGCCCATCGGCCCGGTCAGCGTGAACTGCCCGTCGGTCAGCCGCTGCACCCGCGCCGTGCAAGCAAACGGCAAGCCGTCGGACCTGCCGCCGAGCGACAACGACACGCTTGCACCCTCGCCGGCGGCATGGCACGCGGCGGCGCTCTCCGCGTCGTTGATCAAGCAAAACAATGCCCGCTTGGCACGCTGGCGCACCAACTCCGCCAGCAATTCGGTCGTGTCGCCGTGACCGCCGCCGCCCGGATTGTCCTGGGTATCCGCCACCACCACCGGACGCGACGCACCACGTGCGATCCGCATCGCTTCGGCCACCGCCTCGGCCGACGGCAAGGTTTCCTGCACGAAATCGCTCTCGCGTGCCGCGACATGCGCCGCGAACGCATCGGCCGCGGCATCGGCGTTCTCCTGCGTGTCGGCAAACGCCGCCAGCGCCGGGCCGCAATCGACGAAGTCCGAGTACGGAAAGCCGAAGCAGAACGCCAGTTCGGCGAGGCCCATCCGCTCGGCGAGCGACGTGCGTTCCTGCATCACGTCCTGCATCGGCGGCAGCAGCGTGCACTGGCTGCCGAGCGGGATCCAGAATTCCAACTGCCGGAACGCGCGCGCCCACGGCGTGCCGCGCGCGATCCGTTGCAGCAGCAGCCGCATCGCCTGCGCGCCGGCGGCCTTCATGTCGATATGCGGATAGGTGCGGAACGGCACCGTCGCATCGGCCAGCCGCACCATCTGCGCGGTGAGGTTGCAGTGCGGATCGAGACTGATGGTGAGCGGCGTTTCGCCCACGATGGCGCGGACGCGGCGTAGCAGCTCGCCCTCGGCGTCGGGGAAGCTTTCCACCACCGCGGCGCCATGCAGATCGAGATAGACGCCGTCCAGCGGTGCGGCATCCAGCGCTTCGGACAGCCGTGCGCAGATCAGCGCGGCGATGCGCTCGAACGCCTCGTCCTGCACCGGACCAGCGGGATTGGCGAACCCCCAGGCCAGCGGCACGAGCGTCGCGCCCTCCGCCTCGGCGACCGCGATCGCGCCGGCACTGGGCACGGAAGTGTTGCGCAGCGCGTCAAGCAAGCCGTCGCCGTTCTGCAAGGGCGGAAAGCCGGCGGGGTTGACGAAGTCCGCGTAGGTGGTCGGGTGCGGTGCAAAGGAATGGCTCTCGTGCAGGAAGCCGCCGACGGCGATGCGATGGGTCATGCGGCGTATTGTACACCTCTCCCGCCCGCGGCGGGAGAGGGCGAGGTGCGAAGCACCGAGGGTGAGGGTGACCGGGCCGGCACGTAAGCAGGTAGAGCGTGCCGACCCGACCCCCCTCACCCTCGCCGCTTACGCGTCTCGACCTCTCCCGCGCGCAGCGCGGGAGAGGTTTACTGCCCGCCTACCACAGCGGATCGATCGGGCCGCGGCCGGCCAGCACCGCGGCGATGTTGTCGAGCGCGCGATACCCCATGGCATTGCGCGTTTCCACCGATGCGCTGCCGACATGCGGCGACAGGATCACGTTGTCCAGCTTGGCGAACCGCAGGTCGTAGTGTGGCTCGGTGCGGAACACGTCCAGCCCGGCACCGAACAACTGGCCGGAGGCCAACGCGTCGAGCAATGCGTCTTCATCCACCAACCCGCCACGCGACACATTCACCAGCACGGCGCCACGCGGCAGCAGCGCCAGGGCACGCGCGTCGATGATCTTGTCGGTGGCCGGCGTGGCCGGCGCATGCAGCGACAGAAAATTGCACTCCGGCAGCATCGCGTAAAAGTCCCCGAAATACGTCGCTCCCTGCTCCTGGTGCAACGGCAGCCGGTTGCGCGCGTGATACACCACGCGCATGTCGAAGCCGCGCGCCCGCTGCGCCATGGCGCGACCGATGCGTCCCATACCCAAGATGCCGAGTGTCTTCCCGGTGACGCGCACGCCGAGCAAATCGCCCTGGCCGATGCGGAAGCGCCAGCCGTTGCGCATGATCCGGTCGTATTCGTAGGCGCGGCGCGCGGCGGCCAGCAGCATCATGAAAGCGTGATCGGCGGTGCACTCGGTCAGCACGTCGGGCGTATTGGTCACCACCAGTCCGCGCGCCTTCGCCGCCGCGACGTCGATGTGGTCGTAGCCGACGCTGCTGGTGGCGCCGACCCTCACACTGGGCGGCAACGCGGCGATCGCCTCGGCCGACAACGGCAGCGTGTTGGTGAACATGATGGCGTCCGCGCGATGCTCGGTGGCGGCGCGCACCGCTTCGGGCGCGGTCATGTCGTCCTTGCCGTCAACCACCAGCGCGTCGAACT
>JBEKNT010000117.1:0-17281 GCA_049522565.1 Acetobacteraceae bacterium | reverse complement strand
ACGGCGCGGAAGAAGCGCAGCACGAGGGCTATACGCAGGTGCTGTGGTTAGATGGTGTCGAGCATCGTTATCTCGACGAAGTCGGCACGATGAACATCATGTTGAAGATCGACGACGAGGTGATCACGCCGCCGCTGAATGGCGCGATCCTGGCCGGCATCACGCGGGATTCCGTGCTGACGCTGTTGCGCGACTGGGGGCTGCGCGTGGCGGAGCGTCCGGTGGCGATCGACGAGGTGATCGCGGCGGCACAGGCCGGCCGGCTGGAAATGTGGGGGACGGGCACCGCGGCGGTTATTTCCCCGGTTGGCGAGCTGGGGTTCAAGGGCGAGCGCTACGTGATCAATGGCGGACGCACCGGCGCGCTGACGCAGAAGCTGTACGACACGATCGTGGGGATCCAGTATGGCACGGCGCCGGATCCGCATGGCTGGACCAGGCTGCTGGGCCAGTCCACCGCGCCGGGGTAGCGGGAGCGGTTAGTTTCGCAGGAAATCGTCGGTGTATTCGCCGCGCGAGACTTTCACCGGGATTTCCTCCTCTTGCGTGCACGCCAGCAGCTCCGAGCCGGCCTTGCGCGAGGTTGCCGCCAGATCGTCCACCTGTGCGGCAAACGCCGCGGCCTGGTCCGCATCCAACCGCCACACGAAGGCATCGGTGGCGTTGGGCACGGCATGCAAGCCCGGGGGACCGGCGTCGGCGGTCAACATCACGCGCGTGCCCCGCGCCGCGCAAAACGCCTGCGCTTCCAATCGTGTGTCGCCACCATCACGGGCGAACTGCCGCAGCACGCCGCCCAGCGCGCGCAAATCCTGCGGTTCGCCGAGCATCAGCAGCATCGGATTGAAGTCGCTTGGCAGGAAGCCGATCCGCAGCATGCCGCCTCAGCGAGATTCGAGCTTGGTTGATTGGTTCGGCGGATCGCTGGGCTGGACGCGATCGGCGGCTTCGAGTTGCGCGGCGAAGGCTGCGAACCCGGCCGCCAGGGCGAGGAGTTCGTTCTTTGCCGATACGGTCGCTGCGGTCTCCGCCAACTGCCGGTATGCTGTGGCCTCGGCGCGCATCTGGTGTGCGGTGGGCTGGGAGGGTTGCCAGCGCCATAACCGCGATGGTGCGACGCCGCGGTAATCAACCATAACCCAGGTGAAGCCGCGCGGTGCCGGGGGCAGCCGCTGGCCGGCCAATACGGCCGCCCGTACTCCGGTCGCCGAACCGAGCACGCGATGTTGCTCGTACTCGCCGGACGCCGGTGCCGGTTCGCCTGGCTGGTATTCCCGCGTGGCGCCCATGCCTGTCTCCCGGTCGGTAGTGCCGCCGAGCGACGCACGCCGACGGGTTGCCCGGTCGGCGGTTCGCTCGGCGCCGTTACTGTCGGCGTGGCGGCCAAAGTTGGCAAGCATCCTGCGGGGTGCCATGGGATCATCCCGTCTGTGGCGGCATGCCGCCATCGGGCGGGAGGTTCCGCAGGCCGGCGGCGGCCAGTATCTCGCGCACCAGTTCGAGCAAGCGGATCGCGGCGGCCGGATCTGCTGTTGTGCTGGCGATTTCGGATAATGTGCGGGCCAACTCTACGGTATCGATCTTCCGTGCCATTTTTGCACCTCCATGAGGCGCGCCAGAACGACAGGAATATGCGGTATTGTTGCTGGATAGTCTTTGATGTGGGTCAAACGTTATTGAGACGCACCATGTATCGCCGGCGCGCAATCGTCGCCCGATGCGGCAGTCGGCAGCCGCCATGACGGAGCAATACATTCGAAATCCAAATCGTTCGGCCCCGGCAGAGCCCGGGTGCTCATCGCGCGTCGCGAACCCCTCGCGCGTGCCGCCTACAAAATCTCGATGACGTCGGTGGCGTGGCAGAGTTCCTCGGTGCCGACTGTGCCACGTCCCTGCGGCACTTCGACCAGTCGCACGCGCACCCATTCGTCGTTCATCGCTTCCAGGACCTCGGCGGTGATGCCGCCCACGACGCGCAGCCTGGCGCCGGGTTCGATGCCGATCAGCTCGATCATCTGCCAATCCCTTCAGAAGAACACGCTCAAATTCTTCGCCAGCAGCACGTTCTGTTCCAGGATCAGTTCGCGCCGCGCGATCTGCCAGGACTCGCCGACCCGCCGCAGCTTGTCGGTGCGGCGGCCGATGAACGTGGTGGACTCGTATTCGACGCGATTCTGATACACCAGGAAACGGCATCCCACCGTGACGTCGCGCGCGTCCTCCGCCGAGGGCGACACCTCCAGCAGCCGCACATTGCTCACCATGTGGGTGACGCGCGACAGCGGTTCCTCGGCGTAGTGCACGCCGGTGAGGATTTGCTCCACCCGTTTGGTCAGCGTCCACTTGTCCTCGTCGAACCAGCTTATGCCCTCGCCCTGGCGGGTGTTTTCGCGCTCGGCGTGCTGGCCGAACTTCACGTTGCGGCGGATCGGCATGAAATACACCAGGTCTTCCGCCAGCAGTTCGAGCCATTGCTTGAAGCGCCGCTGATCGAGCAGATCGGCTTCGTGGTAGAGGAACTCTTCGATGTCCTGCTTGAGCGCGAACCAGGCGAGTCCCCGGCGCGCCACCGGACGTTCCGCAACCTCGCTCATTGTTCTTCCCCTCCGCCGCCGTGCCGGCCAATTACCGCACAGCCGGGGTCGCCGCGCCAGACGCCGGTCAGTGCGACGGGTTGGGTGCGGTGTTCGGCTGGGGCTGCTGGTCTTGGGTGGCCGGCGGCGTTGCAGCGGCGTTGTCCGGCGCGGCCGGTGTGGCGCCGAACGGCTGCGTCGCACTCTGCTGGGCCGGTGCGGCTGTCGCGGCGGGCTGCGCGGCGGCGGCGCGCTGTGTCAGGTCGGTCACGCAGCGGCCCATCGCATTGCTCGCCGCGGTCGAGCCGGCGAGCGAGATGACCCACGGGTGTTCTGTGCCGGACGGGAAGGTGACCGTCATCGAGGCCGCACCGCGGAACTGGCCGTCGAAGATCTGGGCGTTCACGCGGTCCAGCGTCCATTGCACCCGGTCGCCCTTGCCGACCGCCTGTGTCGTCCACGGTTGGTCCAGCCCGATCTGCATCACCACCGGGATTTGCGTGCCGTCCGGGATGGTCCAGCCCGTCTTGGCGGCGATGAAGATCACGTCGTCGCCGCCGATCTGGAAGCGCAGGGAAAAGCTGCGCCCGTCGGCGGGATTGCGGCTGCCGATGCCGCAGACCGGCTGCCCGTTGTCGCCCGGACCGTCGAACGCATCCCAGCCGCCGGCATGGTAATAGACACTGACCTGTGCCCGGGCGGGCAGGGCGACGCCTGCCGCCAGCGCCGCGGCGAGCCAGACTCGGCGAACCCGCATGATCCCTCCTGAGGCCGAAAATCGGCCATCTTTTGTACCGAGAGCTGGCCCGATTGCGAGGTGGATCTGCGGACCGCGTGCCGCACATCCTGGTGATGCGCCGCGCGGGTCCCCGGGTAAACACGTCGGACTCTGGAGGCGGGTCTGCCGCCGGCCGGGTGGCAGCAGAACAAAACAGGTTCGGTTCCTGTTCACCGCCGGATATGCGGGTTGCTACGTCATTCCCCGGTCTGGCACCGCGGCGCCCAAGGTGGTACGGACGGCGCCGTCCAGACCCCAGGAGGCAAGCATGTCCTCGATCGCCGATATCGTTGCCCGAGAAATCCTCGACAGCCGCGGCAATCCCACCATCGAAGTCGATGTGGTGCTGGAGAGCGGCGTGATGGGCCGCGCCGCCATCCCGTCCGGTGCCTCCACCGGCGTGCACGAAGCGGTGGAACTGCGCGACGACGACACGTCGCGCTTCGGCGGCAAGGGCGTGTTGCAGGCGGTCGCCAATGTCGAGGGCGAGATCTTCGATGCCATCAGCGGCATGGATCCGACGGAGCAAGTGAAGATCGACGACATCATGATCGATTTGGACGGCACGGCGAACAAGTCGCGGCTCGGCGCCAATGCGATCCTCGGCGTATCGCTCGCGGTGGCGAAAGCGGCGGCGGCGGAACTGGGGGTGCCGCTGTACCGCTATGTCGGCGGCGTCTATGCGCGCACGCTGCCGGTGCCGCAGATGAACATCGTCAACGGCGGCAAGCATGCCGACAATCCGATCGACATCCAGGAGTTCATGATCATGCCGGTGGGCGCCGGCACGGTGGCGGACGGCGTGCGCATGGGCTCGGAGATCTTCCACAGCCTGCGCAAGGGTCTGCACGACGCCGGTCACAGCACCAATGTCGGCGACGAGGGCGGTTTCGCGCCCAACCTGAAATCGGCCGATGAGGCGCTGGGCTTCATCGCCAAGGCCTGCGAGCGCGCGGGCTACCGGCCGGGCGAGGATGTGATGTTCGCGCTCGATCCGGCGTCGAGCGAGTTCTACCAGGACGGCAAATACGTGCTGGCCGGCGAGGGCAAGACGCTCGATGCGGCGGGCATTGTGAAGTATTACGAAGAGCTGATCGGGCGTTATCCGATCGCGTCGATCGAGGACGGCTGCGCCGAGGACGACTGGGACGGCTGGGCGCATATGACGCGGGAACTCGGGGGGAAAATCCAGATCGTCGGCGACGACATTTTCGTAACAAACCCGGAACGTCTGCGCCGCGGCATCGACGCCGGTTCGGCGAACGCCATCCTGGTGAAGGTCAACCAGATCGGCACGTTGAGCGAGACGCTGGAAACGGTGGAGCTGGCGCATCGCGCCGGCTGGCGCGTGGTGATCAGCCACCGCTCCGGCGAGACCGAGGACTCGACGATCGCCGACCTGGCGGTGGCGACCAATTGCGGGCAGATCAAGACCGGCAGCCTGTCGCGCAGCGATCGGTTGGCGAAATATAATCAGTTGATCCGCATCGAGGCGACCTTGGGCACCGCGGCGCGCTACGCGGGGCGGACGGTGTTGCGGCGTTAAAAACCTCTCCCGCTTCGCGGGAGAGGTGTTCGTGTCACGCCATGGTCGCGGCGAACACCCTTGCGTAGTTGCCGCCGAGCACTTTGCCGACATCGCCGGCACTGAACCCGACCGTCAGCATTGCCTCGGCGAGGTCCGGCAACTGGCGATAGTTGTTGAACACGCCGCCTCCGACCAGGCCCAGCATGTCGCTGCCGAGCCCGACATGGTCCACGCCGACGACATCGACCATGCGCGCCATGCCATGGGCCATCGCCGTCAGGTCCGGGAAGATCGACTGCGGCGGCCAGACGCCGACCACACCTCCGGTCTGCGCGACCAGCCGCGCATGGTCCGGCGAGATCAGCCGGCTGCGTTCGCCGGGCCGGGCACTCAGCGACGTGTGCGACAGCACCAGCGGCTTGGTGGTGACCGACACGGCGCGTTTCACCAGCTCGAATGTTCCGTGCGCCACATCGACAACGATGCCGCGGCGGTTGCAGCGGCGGATCACCTCCGCGCCGGCATCGGTCAGGCCGCCATGTTCCGGCGCCTCGGTCTGGATGTCGCCAAGTTCGTTCACCCGGTAATGGGTGAGCTGCAAATGGCGAAGCTGCCAGCGTTCGTAGGCTTCATCGACGCGCTCCGGCCTGCCCTCCAGGAAATCGCCACCCTCCGCGGCAACGATCGCCGAGGGCGTGCCGCCGCGCGCCGCGGCGAGCATGGCGGCGTTGGTGATGACGACGAGGCGGTCGCGGTCGATCAGGCTGTGCAGCCGCTCGAACGCGCGCTGCGAATACGCGTACAGCTCGCCTGGATCGGGCGAACGATAGGGATGGATGCGGTGGTCGGCCTCGACGCGGTGGCAGGGTGAGTCGGAGACAATGGCGAAGCACACCGCAGCCATGCCGCCATCCGCCATCGGCTCGGCCACCGAAGACAATCCGGCATTGCCATAGCGCACGCGGAGGATCTCGCCGGCATGGCTGTGGATATCGACGGTTGCGACCTGGCCGATCGCCTGGCGTGCGTCGGCCTGGCGCTGCTGCGCGACGGCCTGCTGCTGCGGTCCGGCAACCGCGGCGAGGCACATCAACGGCGCGCCACGCAGTACGAAGCGGCGCCCGACGGCGGACCATCCGGCGGGTTCGGTCAGCCGCGCGTCGTGCAACTGGTACTGCCAGTGATGCGTGTCGTCGCGGCGCCGGCGCCAGGTGCCGGTGAGCCGAACGCGCCGGCCGGTGACCGGGATGGGCGATGCCGCGAAGACCTCGACGGCGCCGAGCAGATCGCGTGGTACGCAGCCGATGCAGCAGGGCGGCTCGGGGACCAGCAGGCAATGACCGGTGTGGCCGACTTGCATCGGCGTTACCATGAAGCCGGCGAATTCAATCGTGGCATCGTTCGCCGCGTCGGCGCGACCGCTACCAAGGTCGTTCCAATTCAACTGCACGACCGCCCCCTTTGTCAGTGTGGGAGAACCAACTTGCGAATGCGGTGATTTTCGCTGTCGCCGATATACACCGCGCCATCCGGACCGACGGTCGCGCCGTGCGGCCGCGCCAGTCCCGCACCGCGTGCCGGACCGTGATCGCCGCCGGGCCCTGCGGTTCCGGTGCCGGCAATCGTGGTGACGATCCAGGTTTGCGCGTCGATGCGGCGGATCGCGTGGTTCTCGGTATCGACGATGAACACGTTGCCGTCGGCGTCCACCGTGAGTTCCTTCGGCGCGTTGAACACCGCCTGCCGCGCGTCGCCGCCATCCCCGGCATAGCCGCGCGCCCCGGTGCCGGCGACGGTTTCGATGACGCCATGCCGCACGCGGCGCAGGCTGCTGCCCTGGCGTTCGAGGATGTACAACGCACCATCCGGTGCCAGCGCCACCGCACGGGCGCCGAAGATCCCCGCACGCGTCGCCGGCCCGCCATCGCCGTCATGCCGCGCCTCGCCGGTACCGGCGAAGGTGCTGATGAGTCCGGTCGCCAGTTCGACGACGCGCACCCGATGATCGGCGACGTCGGCGATGAACAGGTTTTCCCCCGCCGCATCCAGCGCCAGTCCGTTCGGTTCGACGAGGCCGGCTTGTTCCGCCGGGCCACCGTCGCCACTGAATTTTCCCGAGCCGTCGCCGGCCAGCGTGGTGATGATCCCGGGGGCTTCGATGCGGCGCACGCGGCGGTTCAAACGGTCGGCGACATAAACCGTGCCGGCCTGGTCCACCACCACGCCGTACGGCTCGTTCAGCATGGCGTAGATCGCCTCGCCTGCGTCGCCGGAAAAACCGCGCTCGCCGGTGCCGGCGATCGTGGCGATCGCGTGGGTCCGCCCATCGACACGGCGGATGCAATGATTGAACGTATCGGAGAAGAACAGATTGCCCATGACGTCGAACGCGAGGTCGAACGGGTTGTTCAGCTGCGCCTGCGCGGCCGGGCCGCCGTCGCCGGAATAACCCTGCGCGCCGGTGCCCGCCACGGTGGTGATGAGCCACTCCGGATTGCTCGCTGCCATGGTGCCGATCCTCCCCGGCGCCACCATGGTTGTCGGCACCGGCATGTCAAGCGTAGGATGGTGCCAAATGCGCATGCAGCCGGAGGAACCAGGATGGACATGCAGACGCCGACCGCGACCGATCGCGCCGAGGCAGGCAGCCTCTACGCCAAGCTGGAAGAGCGCATCATCATGCGCGACCAGGTCGGCGCCAGCGGTGTCTATTACGATCTGGTGCGCGCCGGCCGGCCGCTGAACGAGATCATCGCCGAGGGCGTGCGCATCCACGCGCCCTACACCCACGTGCCGTATCACGAGCGGATCGACGACGGCTACCCGAACTTCGTCAACAACGACCACTGCCTGCTGAGCGCGCGGGCGACGATCAACCTGGCGAAGATGCTGCCGAGCCACCTGGCGATGCTGCCGATGGCACAGACCATCTGGTACATCCCCAGCGGACTGGATATCTGGAACCAGAAGATCAACAAAGCGCCGGGCCACTATACGCGGATGCGCGGCAATATCGGCAAGGTCGAGGCGCCGCCGGCGCCGGTGGTGTACTGGCCGGACCAGGAGCCGCTGCGCGAAACGGCACCGCTGAAGGAGCGGCTGAACCACTGGATGACCCTGGTGCATCGCGGCCAGGTGATCGATGCGTATCGCGTCTTCCTCGGGCTGATGGAGGACACCGCGGACCGCAAGGACGTGCTGGCCGAGCTGGTGTTCGCCGGGCTGATGGACGTGCAGGACCGGCTGCTGAACAACCGGTCCTACACCACGGGGCACAAGGCGTATCGCGCGCGCTCCACGGTGGAGATCGGCAATGCGATCGGCTGGGACAACGCGCATCATGTGGTCTATGCCGGCGCGCTGGATGTCGCGGTGGGGCCGCGCTGGTATTCCACCTACGAAATGGCCTGCAACCTTGTGAAGATGCACATCGAGGGCGAGGCGCTGCATGCGGTGCCCTATGGCGGTGTCAGCGAGCCCGAACTCGCGGTGCTGCGCAATACCGGGGAGATGACCCAGGGGGATTCCGCGGAGCTGATCCGTGCGGCGATCCGCGACGACGAACTGGTGGCCCTGGATGCGGTGACGAAGCTGCTGAAGGCGGGCAAGAACCCACGGCGGATGCTTGATGTTTTGCAGATCGCCTGCGCGCAGACGGTGCTGGAGACGCGCGCCGCCGAGTATTTCAACATGCCGCATCACTGCTACGAATACCTCAACACGCTCGGCTGGTTCTGGGACAATTTCGACCATCCGCGCCGGTTGCGGCTGCTTTACGTGGCGGCTTCGTTCGTCAACCGGACGGCCTATTGCCAGCGGGGCCTCGGCGAGGTGCACACGTTCTCGGCAAAGGCGCCGAGCGGGGCCGACCGGCTGACCGCCGGGCAATTGCTCGATCGGGTCGATGCCGCGGTGTGTTCGCTGAACGGCCAGGAGAGCGTGGACTGGACGCAGGCCTATCTCGACAACGTGGCCGATCGCGCGCCGCTGGTGCAGCGCATCGCCCTGGCGGCGACCAAGCTGGGCAACGATCCGCACAACCAGGAAATCGCCCAGTGCATGCTGATGGATTACGGCATCAACCGGCAACCGGAACGCGACCGGCTGCTGCTGTCCGCGGCGTACCACACCGCGATGCACCGCAAGTACGGTGACCCGCTGGAGCCGGCGCGCCGCTTCGGCCAGGCCATGGGCATCGCTGAATTGCAGTAATGGGGCGATCGGCCATGACGCTATCGATCAAGCCGATCGATCCGGTGTCTCGTCCGTTCTTCGCGGGCGAGGTTGCCGGCATCGACATCACCCGGCCGCTTTCTGCTGATGACGTCAGGGCGATTTCAGCGGGCATGGATGAATTCGGCGTGCTGGTGTTCCACGACCAGCACTTCACCGACGAGACGCAGCTCGCATTCAGCCGCAACTTCGGCGAGCTGGAGCTGGCGACCGGCGACCTGACCTTCGGCCGGGAACGCCGCCGGCTGGAGGCGCATGTCAACGACATCTCCAATCTGGACGACGACAACCAGGTGCTGGCGCGCGACAACCGCCGGCGGCTGTTCTCGCTGGGCAACCGGCTGTGGCACTCAGATTCGTCGTTCAAGGCGGTGCCGGCGAAATTTTCCCTGCTGTCGGCACGGGTCATTCCGTCGGCCGGCGGCAACACCGAATTCGCTGACATGCGCGCGGCTTATGACGCGCTGGACGACGAAACCAAGGCCGAGTGCGAGAACCTGGTTTGCGAACATAGCCAGTTGTACTCGCGCGCCATCCTGGGGTTCACCGACTTCAGCGATGACGAGCGGCGGCGTTTCGCGCCGGTGCAGCAGCGGCTGGTGCGCCGCCATCCGTCAACCGGTCGCAAGTCGCTGTTCCTGGCATCGCATGCCGGCGCGATCCTTGGCTGGCCGGTGCCGGAGGCACGCGCGTTCCTGCGCGACCTGGCCGAGCATGCGACGCAGCGTCGGTTCGTCTATGCGCACACCTGGCGGCAATGGGACCTGGTGATGTGGGACAACCGCGCGACGATGCATCGCGCGCGGCCGTTCGACGCCGAGGAAGTGCGCGACATGCACCGCACCACCGTGGCCTGCGAACGCTCGACGATGGCGGAGGCCGCGTGATCAAGCTTCTCTCCCTGCTCACCCGCAAGGACGGCACCACGCACGAGGAATTCGTCCGCCACTGGCTGGAGATTCACGCACCGCTGGCGCATGCGGTGCCGGGGATTCGGCGCTATGTGCAGTCGCACATCACCGGCACGCGCTCTCGCCCCGACATCCCCGATACGGATGTCGAGGTCGATGGCATTGCGGAACTTTGGTACGACGACCTGGAAGCCTTCCAGCGCGCCGCCGCCACACCGGAGATGCAGCGGCTGACCGACGACGGCGCGCTGTTTATCGGCCGGATCAAGACCTATCTGGTTGAGGAGAAGCCGATCATTCCGCCGCAGAGCTAAGCTGCGCCTCGGCCACCGCTTCGTAGGGGAACCGCTTCACCCGATCCATGTTCATGCCCTCGATGCGCAGCAGCCGCGTCGAGCCGTCGCGCCGCGGCGAGTGCAGCACGCCGACGTCGTAGAAGTAGGCGTCGCCCGGCTTCATCGCGTAATCGCGCACCCAACGAGCCTTGCCGGGCTTGCCTTCGCTCGGCCGCTCCAGGCAGTCCCAGTCGGTCATGATTGTTTCGCCATCGGCCTGGCCATAGATCGCCCAGGACGGGCCGTGGTCGTGCGGCTTGCTGTTCTTCGCGCCAACATAGGCATGCGCCAGGATGGTGAAGCCCAGGTCGGGATCTTCATACAGCACCTTGCGCTCCGGTGTGCCCTCGGGAAGGTAGGTGGCAACGAACTCCGGCTCCTGTAGCACCTTGCCGACCAGCTCGCAGATTTCCAGGCATCCTTCGGTGCCGGGGTGGCTCTGCAAGGCGTGCCGACATTGCGCGGCGAATTGCTCGATTGTGGTCATCGGCCGATCTCCGTGGTTGCGTGACGTCAACGACGATAAGGGTAGCAGCGCGCGCGGTCCAGTGTGAGGTCGTAGTGCTCGCCCAGCGCCTTGATCGCGTCGCCGTGGTCGGGATACGGGTCGGCATTGGCGGGGCCGACGATGATGCAGCCGAAATTGGCGTCGCGCTTGCCGCCCGGTGGCAGCATGGCGGTCACCAGCACCTGACCGTCCTGGTCGCGCAAGGTCAGGAACAGCGGCATCGCCCGCCTGATATGCGCTTCCTTGCCGATATCCTGCTCGATGAAAACGGTCGATGCGGAGCGGAAACTTTCCGCGGCGCGCTCCCGCTCGCGACGGAAGTGCTTTTCGACGGCGTGTCGCATGGCTTCGGATTCCGCAGCCGCTTCGCCTTCGGTGACGATGCGGAACCAGGTGCGATCGCCGGGTGCATCGCAGACATATTCCATGCGCTGGGCCCCCGCCTGACTTGGACTGTTCCCTGCGGCGAGTTTAGGCTGATCGGCGGCGCGGAGCAAACGGCGCCTTTCGCACGGGGGAGACATGGCGCTGCAACCGAACGGTGATGCGGGGGATGGTTTCGACTACGTGATTGTCGGCAGCGGTGCGGCCGGATCGGTGCTGTCGGCGCGACTGACCGAGGACCCCGGCGTCACCGTCTGCGTGCTGGAATGCGGGCCGCCGGACCGGCATCCGTTCATCCACGTGCCGGGCGGCTTCATCAAGATGCTGTTCAACCCCGGCTACACCTGGCAGTTCAAGACCGAGCCGGGCGAGGGCACCGCCGGGCGGCAGATTCCCACCACGCAGGGGCGCACGCTGGGCGGATCGAGCTCGATCAACGGCATGATCTACAACCGCGGCCAGCGCGCGGATTTCGATAACTGGGCGCAACGTGGCAATCGTGGCTGGGGCTACGTCGATGTGCTGCCGTATTTCAAGCGCACCGAACGGCGGATCGGTGTCGCCGACGAGCGCATCCATGGCCGCGACGGCAACCTGCCGGTGACCGATATCGACTGGATCCATCCGGTCTGCGAGGCCTTCATCGCCGGCGCGGTCGGCGCCGGGCTGCCGCGGTGCGCGGACTACAACAGCGGCGATCATCAGGAGGGCGTCGGCTATTTCCAGCGCGCCATCTATCGCGGCTGGCGGCATTCGGCGGCGCGCGTGTTCCTGCACCCGGCGCGCGCCTCGGGCCGGCTGGACGTGCGCACCGATGCGCGCGCCGCGCAGGTGGTGTTCGACGGCAAGCGCGCGGTGGGGGTGCGCTATGTCGATGATCGCGACCGCACGACGCAACGCGTGGTGCGGGCGCGGCGCGAGGTTATCCTGTCTTGCGGCACGGTGAACACCGCGAAGCTGTTGCAGATTTCCGGCGTCGGGCCGGCGGCGTTGCTGCAAGCGCTGGGCGTGCGCGTGGTCGCCGACCTGCCGGCCGGCGAGAACTTCCGCGACCATTACTCGGCCAGGGTGGTCGCGCGGGTGAAGAACATCCGCACGATCAACGAAATGTCGCACGGGCTCGGGCTGGCCGGACAGATCATCCGCTGGGCGATGGGCAAGCCGAGCATCCTGGCGCTGAGCCCGTCGCTGGTGCACTGGTTCTGGAAGTCCGAGGCGGCGCTGGACTTTCCCGACCTGCAAGGCGTGTTCAGCCCCGCCAGCTACAAGCAGGGCTTTGTCGGGCTGCTGGACGACTATCCCGGGATGACCTGCGGCGTGTGGCAGCATCGGCCGGAGAGCATCGGCCATGTTCGCGCGCGGTCGACCGATCCGTTTGACGATCCGGTGATCCAGCCCAACTACCTGGCGGACCCGATGGACCGGCGCGTGCTGGTCGCCGGCATGCGGTTGGCGCGCAAGCTGCTGCATACGCCGGAACTGGCGCCGTATTTCGACGGCGACGCGCTGCCCGGTCCGGCGGCGCAGAAAGATGACGAGCTGCTGGAGTACGCGCGACAATACGGCTCGACATCGTATCATCTGATCGGCACGGCGCGGATGGGGCCGGCGACCGATCGGACTGCCGTGGTGGATGACCAGTTGCGCGTGCATGGGCTGGCCGGGCTGCGCGTGGTGGACGCGTCGATCATGCCCAACATGCCTTCGGCGAACACGTATTGTTCCACCATGATGATCGCGGAGAAGGCGGCGGACATGATTCGTGGCCGGTCGCCGCTGGCGCCGGTGGAGGGGATTGCCGCATAGCCGGCAGGATGGCTCTGCGGTTTGCCGCGCGCGGTCGCCGTGCGGCCGGGGGTGCATTAACCGGTTAGTTCATTGTCTGGCTCGTTAACCGGTTCATGCGACGGTCCGGCGCGGCCGTCTGCGCGTCACCGGCCGGACGCCGGGCCGGGGTGCATTAACCGGTTCGTTCATTGCGACCAGCATTAACTGGTTCGTTCAACGGCCGGCCGCGCTGCCCTTGCGGTCCGGCCGCCGGGGCGCGAACCGCCGGGGCGCGGACCGCCGGGCGGCTTGCGGCCTTGCCGCGTTGGCCCGACTATCGTGCCGGATGCGATCGCGGAAGGGAGCCCAGGGTGGCCGGATTCAAGAGTACGGAACGCTACATTGCCTCGCGCGACCTGGAGGTGGCGGTGAATGCGGCGGTGACGCTGCAACGCCCGCTGCTGATCAAGGGTGAGCCAGGCACCGGCAAGACGGTGCTGGCGCATGAGGTCGCCGAGGCGCTCGGCCATGAGCTGATCGAGTGGCACATCAAGTCCACCACCAAGGCGCAGCAGGGGCTGTACGAATACGACGCCGTGTCGCGGCTGCGCGACGGGCAGCTCGGCGATCCGCGCGTGCACGAGATCGCCAACTACATCGTGCGTGGCAAGCTGTGGGACGCCTTCGACTCTTCCGAGCCGGTGGTGGTGTTGATCGACGAGGTGGACAAGGCGGACATCGAGTTTCCCAACGACCTGCTGCTGGAACTCGACCGCATGCAGTTCTTCGTCTACGAGACGCGACAGACCGTCGCGGCCCGGCATCGGCCGATCGTCATCATCACCTCGAACAATGAGAAGGAGCTGCCGGACGCGTTCCTGCGCCGCTGCTTCTTCCACTACATCCGCTTCCCCGACCGCGGCACGATGGAGCAGATTGTCCAGGCGCATTATCCCGATATCCGCAAGGATCTGGCGCGCGAGGCGCTGAACGTGTTCTTTCAGGTGCGCGAGGTGCCTGGCCTGAAGAAGAAGCCAAGCACGGCCGAACTGCTGGACTGGCTGAAACTGCTGATGGTGGAGGACCTGCCGGTCGAGGCGCTGCGCAGCAACGAGAAACAGCTTGTCATCCCCCCGCTGTACGGCGCGCTGCTGAAGAATGAGCAGGACGTGCATTTGTTCGAGCGGCTGGCGTTTCTGGCGCGGCGTGGCGGCTGATGTTCGCGCATTTCATCCTGGCGTTGCGGCAGGCGGGGCTGAACACCTCGATCACCGAGTACCTCACATTGCTCGGCGCGATGCAGGCGGGGGTGGCGGATTATAGTGTCGACGACTTCTACTATCTGAGTCGTGCCGCGCTGGTGAAGGACGAGCGGCATCTCGACCGCTTCGACCGTGTGTTCGGCGCCTGCTTCAAGGGGCTGGAGTCCGACGACGGCGTATTGTCGCGCGATCTGCCGGAGGAATGGCTGCGGAAGCTGGCGGAAAAACTGCTGACGCCGGAGGAGATGGCGAAGATCGAGGCGCTGGGCGGGTTCGAGGCGTTGATGGACCGGCTGCGCGAATTGTTGCAAGAGCAAAAGGGGCGGCACCAGGGCGGCTCGAAATGGATCGGCACGGCGGGGACGTCGCCGTTCGGCGCTTATGGCTACAATCCGGAAGGTGTGCGCATCGGCCAGGACGAATCGCGTCATCGTCGCGCCGTGAAGGTGTGGGACAAGCGGGAATTCCGCGACCTGGACGATACGGTGGAGCTTGGCACCCGCGGTATGAAACTGGCGCTGCGGCGACTCCGCCGGTTCGCTCGTCAGGGCGCGGCGACCGAGCTCGATCTACCCGATACGATCAAGTCCACCGCGAACAATGCCGGCTCGCTGGACCTGAAGATGGTGCCGGAGCGGCATAACGCGGTGAAGGTGCTGCTGATCCTGGACGTCGGCGGTTCGATGGACGACTACGTAAAGCTGTCGGAGGAACTGTTCTCCGCGGCGCGATCCGAGTTCAAGCACCTGGAATATTACTATTTTCATAACTGCCCGTATGAGCGGCTGTGGAAGCACAATCGCCGGCGGCATGATGAGGTGGTGCCGACCTGGCAGGTGCTGCGAACTTATGGGCCGGATTATAAGCTGATCTTCGTCGGCGATGCAGCGATGAGTCCTTATGAGATCAGCATGCCGGGCGGTTCCGTCGAGCATTGGAACGAAGAGGCGGGTACGGTCTGGCTGGAACGGTTGACCGCGCATTACCGGCGCTCGGCCTGGCTCAATCCGACACCGCAGCGAAGCTGGGGCCATGTGCGGTCGATCCATATGATGCGCGAACTGATGGGCGGGCGGATGTATCCGCTGACCGTCAACGGCATCGACGACATGACGCGCGAGTTGAGCCACTAACGGGAGGAACGCATGGCGCGGTTGGACGGCAAGGTCGCCTTCATCACCGGCGGCGGTGCTGGCATTGGCCGCGCCACGGCGATCCTGTTCGCACGCGAAGGCGCGCGCGTCGCCATTGCCGAGATCGATGCCGCGGCGGGGGAGCAGACGGCGCAGCTTGCCGGCCATGATGCGATCGCGATTCGCACCGACGTGACGGATGAAAGCAGCGTGCAGGCGGCGGTCCGCAGCACGGTGCAGCACTTCGGCGGCCTGCACGTGCTGCACAACAATGCCGGCGGTTCGACGCCACAGGACAACACCGTGGTCGAGGCGCCGATCGAGGAGTTCTGGCGCGTCATCAAGCTCGATCTGTTCGGCACGTTCCTCGGCTGCCGCGTCGGCATTCCGGAGATCATCAAGTCCGGTGGCGGATCGGTGATCAACATGTCGTCGAACGTTGCGCTGATGGGGATTGCCGGGCGCGACTGCTACACTGCGGCGAAGGGCGGCGTTGCGGCGATGACTCGTTCCATGGCGGTCGAGTTTGCGCCGCAGCGCGTGCGGGTGAACGCGATCGCGCCATCGGCGACGATGACCGACCGCGTGCGCAAGCTCATGGCGGGCAATGCCGCCATCGACAAGCTGGCAAACTCGCATCTGCTCGGTCTGATCGAGGCGCCGGACATCGCCAACATGGCGCTGTATCTTGCGTCCGATGAATCCCGCATGGTCACCGGACAGGTCTATCCGGTGGACAGCGGTGTGACGATTTCCTGAAGGGGGTGGCCATGAAAATCAAGCGCGTGGAACACATTGCGATCGCCGTGGACTCGATCAACGAGTCGGTCGGCATGTTGCGCGATACGTTCGGGATCGAGCTGGAGTACGAAGAACAGCACCCGACGGCGCGGCTGGCCATGCTGCCAATCGGTGAGACCTACCTGGAGCTGTTGGAAAGCCACAGCCCGGAGTCCGGCATCACGCAGTGGATCAATGCGAAGGGCACCGGACTGTTCCACATCTGCTTCGAAGTCGAGGACATCGATGCCGCGTTGGCGGAGCTGAAGCAGAAGGGGGTGAAATTGCGCGACGAGACGCCGCGGCCGGGACATGGCGGCTCGCGCATCGCGTTCATCGATCCTGCCGCCACCGGCAATGTGCTGATCGAGTTGGCCGAACTGCCGGCCGGACACGGGGCGCACTGACATGGCAGGCTTCGCGCATCCGGAATTCCTGGTGGACACCGCGTGGCTTGCCGGGCACCTGCACGATCCGGACGTGCTGGTGTTCGACTGCACCACGCATCTCGTCCCCGATCCGAAGATCACCTACCAGGTCGTGCCGGGGCGCGAGGATTTCGAAAAGGGCCATATCCCGGGTGCGCAATTCGTCGACATGCTGCGCGATGTGTCGGATACGGCGCACCGCTTCCGTTTCATGCGGCAGACGCCGGAGGATTTTGCCGCCGCGATGCGTGGCTTCGGGGTGAACAACCGCAGCCGCGTCGTCACCTACAGCACCGCAAACGCGTGGTGGGCAACACGCTTGTGGTGGTTGCTGCGGGTGTTTGGTTTCGACAATGCGGCGGTGTTGGATGGCGGCTGGCAGAAATGGACGCGCGAAGGTCGCGCCACGCAGGCTGGCCCGGCAACGCCGCGCGCCCAAGGCGACTTCACAGTGGGCGAAGTGCGCGACCTGATGGTCGATCAGCAGCAGGTGCTGGCGGCGATCGGCGATCGTGCCGTATGCACGCTCAATGCGTTGCTGCCGCAGCAGCACACGGGGGCCGGCGGCAACAGCTACGGTCGTCCCGGCCGCATCGCCGGCAGCGTCAATCTGCCGGCCGCGCATCTGCTCGATCCCGAAACCAACGAATTCCTGCCGCCC
>JBEKNT010000116.1:0-17291 GCA_049522565.1 Acetobacteraceae bacterium | reverse complement strand
TGGAGTTCCATGCTGCCGCGGAGTTTCCCACATTGGTGGAACGCGTGTCCGCCCGCTTCGGGCGGCAGCCGCGTCTGCCGGACTGGCTGTACAACGGCGCCATCATCGGCCTGAAGGGCGGAGCAGACAGCTTCGCCCGGTTGGAAACCTACCTCGCCGCCGGCACGCGGGTCTCCGCATTGTGGTGCGAGGACTGGGCGGGCGTGCGCACCACCTCGTTCGGCACGCGCCTGTTCTGGGACTGGCGCTGGAACCCGGCCCGCTATCCCGACCTGCCGCAACGCATCGCCGATTTGCGCGCGCGCGATATCCGGTTCATGGGCTACGTCAATCCGTATCTCTGCGACGACGGCGCCCTGTTCGGCGAAGCGGAATCGCTCGGCCTGCTGGCCCGCAACGCCGCCGGCGAAACCTATCGCGTGGATTTCGGCGAATTCGATTGCGGCGTGGTCGATTTCACCAACCCCGAAGCGCGCGACTGGTTCGCCGCGCGCATCCTGTGCGGCAATATGCTGGAGCTGGGCCTGTCGGGCTGGATGGCGGATTTCGGCGAATACCTGCCGATCGATGCGCGGCTTGCCAACGGCGTGGACGCCAGGCTGATGCACAACGCCTGGCCGACGATCTGGGCGGGGGTCAATGCCGATGCGATCGCCCGCGCCGGGCGCAGCGGCGATGCGGTATTCTTCATGCGCGCCGGCTTCACCGGCGTTCAACGGTCCTGCCCATTGCTGTGGGGCGGCGACCAGAGCGTCGATTTCTCGCGGCACGACGGACTGCCCAGCGTGATCTGCGGCGCGTTGTCGAGCGGGCTGCTGGGCAACGCGTATCATCACAGCGACATCGGCGGCTACACCAGCCTGTTCGGCAATGTGCGTACCGCCGAGTTGTTGCAACGCTGGACCGAGATGGCCGCCTTCACCCCGGTGATGCGCACGCATGAAGGCAATCGCCCCGGCGACAATTTGCAGATCGACCAGTCGCCGGAGGTGCTGGCGCATTTCGCCCGTTTCACCCGTATCTGGTGCCATCTCGCGCCATATCTGCGCGCGCTGTCGGATCAGGCGGCGACGCGCGGCCTGCCGCTGCAACGTCCGCTGTTCCTGGGGTTTCCCGACGACCCGGCTGGCTACACGATGCAGGAGCAATATCTTTACGGCCCCGATCTGCTGGTGGCGCCGGTGCTTGCGGCGGGATTAACTAACTGGTGCGTACACCTGCCCGCCGGCGTGGCCTGGACGCATCTGTGGAGCGGAACGACCTATCGCGGCGGCGCCCGCGTCACGGTGCCCGCGCCGATTGGTCAGCCGCCGGTGTTCTGGCGCGAAGGCTCGGCGTGGGAGGCGTTGTTTCGCCAGGTGCGGGATATCGGTTGACCCGGAGCGCCGGTGCGGTTTCGTTGCCAAGCAAGACAGATTCACCACAAAGACACGAAGGCACAAAGCTGCGTCGGTCCCCCTCCGCCTTTGTGCCTTCGTGTCTTTGTGGTGAAACTTTCTGATCTGCCGCGCGTCGCTGCACGGACACGGAAGGAGCCCGGGAATGACCGAGCCTGATCCACCCGAAGTCGCCGACCTGGACGCTGCGGCCGAATGGCGGTTGCGCAAGGTCGACGCCAATCCCGACGATCGCCAAAGCGCCGCAGCCGCCAAACGTCTACAGCAACTCGCAGACGAGCTGCGGCCCTTGCAAGCCTCGCCGCTCTACCGGGAATACGGCGCGATCTGCAACTGGCTTGCGGAATCTGACGCCATCAGCGACTTCACCCAGCTTGCGCACGAGTACCGCCTGCGCATCGGCATCGACGCCTTCCCGGAAACCGGCGAAGACTACCTGCGCGCGCTGTTGGAGATGGCCCGACAGACCTTCGGCACGCCGTGATCCGTCAGTATGCGAGCCGACCACGCAGCTCCTCGAACGGCAGCATGACGTGCGCGCGATAGGCCGGACGCTCGCGCAGGCGGCTGTACCAGGCTGCCACGTTCGGCACCGATGGCCGCTCGATGTCCAGGGCGAAATAGCGATACAGCGCGGTGCCGGCCGGTATGTCCGCCAATGTCAGCTCGTCGCCCAGCAGATAGTACCGGTCCTCCAGCATCCGATCGAGCAATTGAAAATGCGCGGCACACGCTGCCACTTTCTCGCGGATCGCCGGCATGTCGCGTTGCTGCGCCGGCGTGCGATAGAATCCCCAGAACACGCCCATCAGGAAATCCGGTTGCAGCGTCGTCTGCGACCAGTCCATCCAGCGTTCGGCCAATGATCGCTCGGCCGGATCGTCCGGCCACCACCGCGCTCCGCCATGCCGTGCCGCGAGGTAGCGCAGGATCGCGTGCGACTCCCACACGACCGTTCCATCGTCCTCGATCACCGGCACCTTGCCGTGCGGATTCATCGCCAGGAAGCCAGGTGCATCCAATCCGCCGAACCTGCCGCCGGCATCGATGTGTTCGTGCGGCAGCCGCAGCTCGTCCACCAGCCACAGCACCTTCTGCACGTTGAACGAACTGCGGCGTCCCCAGACCTTCAGCATGGCATGCTCCAGCAACCCGGTTGCGGCAACACTGGTTTGCCAATGCGTAAGCTGCTGTCAACGTGGAAATCGTTGCCGTCGGCTGGCATCTCGAGTACGCTGTCCGGGTGGCCGGTGCTCGATGCCGGTCCGTGCGCATTTGGCCCTGGGCCCAAGAGGAAGTGCCGCTCCACCGGAGACGGCGCAAGATTGCGTTGGCTTCGCAACAACGGCGCCGTTCGGCCCGAACGCGACCGACGGCGCCAGGAGGAGGCGCCCCCATGAACGGACAAACGTCCGAAGCCTTGCTGTCGCTGTTCGACACCGCCCGGCTCAACCGCCGCTACTGGTTCGTCTTCAGTCTGCTGGCGCTGATCACGGTGCTCGAGTTCTTCGACTTCCTGGTCGTCGGATTCCTCGTCGCCGTGCTCGGTCCACAATGGCAACTGACGTATGGCCAGTCCGCGGTGATCCTCTATAGCGGCGGCCTTGGCGCAATCTGCGGCGCGATCGTTTGGGGCAGCCTGTCGGATGCGTGGGGACGCAAGCGCCAGCTTGTGTTCGGCACGTTCATCTGCGGCATCGGTGCCGGATCGATCGGCTTCGTTCCCGACCACGCCTGGGGATTGTTCGCCGTGCTGCGCTTCGTCGTGGGCTTCGGCCTGACCGCGGCGGTGACACCGTGCCTGACCATCGTGGTGGAACAGGCGCCGACGCGGTATCGAACGTCGCTGTCGAGCTTCTATGTGGTGTTCGCCACCGCCGGCACATTGGTGGCGTCGGCGACATCGGCCGCGCTGCTGTCGGCGCTGGGCTGGCGCGGCGTTGCGATGTTGGGTGCGTTGCCGGTGCCAGTCGGCATCGCCATTGCGGTCTTCGTGCCGGAATCGGTGCGCTGGCTCACCGCCAAGGGACGCTTCGCCGAGGCACGCGCTCAGGTGGCACGCCAACTCGGATTGCCTCTGGAACAAGTGCCGCTGCCGAGCATGCCGCCGGCCACCCAGCCCTCCGGCCGCCTGTCGGAACTGTACAGCAATCCGCGCCGCTTCTGGGAGACGGTGATCATCTGGGGCGGGTCGTCCACCGCCGCTTACGGCGTGTATCTGTGGGGTCCGACGATCGTCGCGTTGCTGCTGCACATTCCGGTGCCGCAGGCGGCGAAGTATTTCGTGTTCGTCGCCGGAGCAGGCGTGGCGGGCAAGATCCTGGTGAGTTTCCTCTCGCCGCTGATGGGGCGGCGTCGCTGCGGCCAGGTGTTCGGTTTCGGCGCGGCTCTCGCACTGATCGCCGCGGCATATTTCAACCAGGTGTTCGTCGGCGGCGTGCCGCTGCTGGTGGTGCTGCTGTGTTGCTCGACCTTCGGCATCGACGGCGGATTCTCCAACCTCGCGCCGTACACTGTTGAGCTGTTCGGCGTCCGCATGGGCGCACGTTCCTCGGGGCTTGGGCAGGCGGCGAACGGCGTGGGCAAGATCCTCGGTCCGCTGAGCCTCGCGTTGATCGCCGGCACCGGCAATCTCGTGTCGCCGAAAGCGACCGAGGATGCGGTGCTGCCCGCCTTCCTGTTCCTCGCATTCGGTATGGTGCTGGTCGGGCTGTCGTTCACGCTGCTTGGTGTGGAGACGCACGGCCGCGCGATGACGGTCGATGAGGATGCGCAGGGAACGGCTCGCGGCGAGGCAAGCGCGCGCATCGCCGAGGCGTAGCGGCGCGCGGGGCAGCGCGCCAGCCAGGGCGTCGCGCATGGCCTGCCGTCGCAGGCCATGCCGGGGACGCGCTTGGTTCAGGCCGCCTGCGCAACGGTCATCGCGTCGCCTGCGACCGTGGTGCGGCGCATGTCGCGCACCTGGCTCTCATCGAAACGCGTCACCCGGTGCATGGTCTGGCGATTGTCCCAGACCACCAGGTCGTACTGCCGCCACTTGTGCGAATAGACGAATTGCGGCTGCGTTGCATGCTCTATCAGGTCGCGCAGGAAGGCGCGGGCTTCCGGCACCGGCCAGCCGACGATGGTGCCGGCATGCGCCGACAGGAACAGCGATTTCCGTCCCGTCACCGGATGCCTGCGCACCAGCCGCTGGCGCACCGGGCGGAACATCGCCCGTTCTTCGTCGGCAATTTCAAAGCCGAGCACGCCGCGCGAGAACATCAGCGAATGCTCGCACACCAGGTCTTCGATCTCCGCCTTGGTCGCATCGTCCAGCGCGTCATAGGCGCCGCGCATATCGGCAAATTCCGTGTGTCCGCCTTTGTCCACCACGATGCGTCCGGACAGCAGCGAGTATTTCGCCGGCACCGCGCGGTACGAACTGTCCGAGTGCCACAGCCGGTTGCCTAGGTTGAACATGCGCCGCCGGTCGTCGCGCGCAAACACCCGCTGCTCTTTGTCGAGATTCGACGCGTCCTGCATGTCGAGCGGCAGCCGCCGTTCGTGCAGCTTCGCCACGTGGCCGCCCGGCGCCTGTTCCAGCCTGCCAAAATTGCGGGTGAACGCGCGCTGCTGATCGTCGGTCAGTGGCTGGTCACGGAACACCAGCACGGCATAACGGTCCATACCGGCTTCGATCGCCGCCACGTCGTCGGCACCCAGCGGCTGCGTGATGTCGATACCGGACGCCTCGCCGGCGAAGCTGGGAACGATCTGTCGCATGCTGATGGTCACGGCTGCTGGCTCCGTTGCGTCATGCCGCTGCAAGGCTGGCTTGCGCGGCGGTCATCTCGGTTCCGGCGACGGTGGTGCGGCGCATGTCGCGCGGCAGCGCGTTATCGTAGCGGCGCACGCGATGCATGGTGACACGGTTGTCCCACATCACCAGGTCGTAGGGCCGCCACGTGTGCGCGTAAACGAACTGGCGTTGCGTCGCATGCTCTGTCAGGTCGCGGATGAAGGCGCGCGCTTCCGGCACCGGCCAGCCGATGATCGCGCCGATATGCGAGGCGAGATAAAGCGATTTTTCGCCCGTCGCCGGATGCGTGCGCACCAGGCGCTGGCGCACCGGGCGCATGGTCGCGCGCTCCTCCGGCGTCAGGTCGGTGAAGCCGAGTATCCCGCGCGAATAGATCAGCGAATGTTCGCAGACCAGGTCGTCGATTTCGGCTTTCGTGGCGTCGTCCAGCGCGGCATAGGCGGCGCGCATGTCGGCAAACTCGGTGTTGCCGCCGACGCTGGTGACGATCCGGCCGGACAGGATCGAATACTTCGCCGGCACCGCCTTGAACGAGCTGTCCGAGTGCCACAGCATATTGCCGAGGCTGTACAGCCGCCGCCGGCTGTCGCGCTCCAGCAGCTTGTTGTCCTTGTCCAGGTTCGACACGTCGGCAAACGCCGGATGCAGGCGCTGCTCGCCCGGCTTGGAAATGCCGGTGCCGCGGGTTTCCTCCAACGCGCCGAAGCTGCGACTGAACACGAGCTGCTGCTCGTCGGTCAGGTGCTGGTCGCGGAACACCAGAACGGCGTAGCGGTCCATGCCGGATTCAATCGCCGCCACCGCGTCGCGCGACAGTGGACGGGTCGTATCGACGCCGGAGACCTCGCCGGCGAAGCCAGGATGCAGGGGAGATATGCTGATCGTCATCGCTGGTTGATCCTGCCGGGAGGAAAGCGCAATGAGCGGATTGTGAACGGCCTCTCGCACAAGGGAGGCATCATCCATTCAACGCTCCATCTACCCAATCCACGTCACGCAAGCAACCTCCAGGGCGTCGCCTGCAACGTCAAAGGCGCCGGCGTCACACCGGTTTCCTCGATGCGAGGCGCGGTGGAGGGCGCCCAACTCGGCAGGGCGTTGTCCCTCGTGTAGTGATACTGACGGGTCGACCCCGCTGACCGCCCCCCTTGTGTCATGGCCGGCCTTCGCCGGCCATGACACAAGGGGGGCGGTCGCTGCCTGTCCTTGGGATCGAAGCGTCAGGATCAGAACACTATCGAACCCGCACCGTCCTTACATGCATCACCGCCGCATAGCAGCGATTGACGAAATAGGTGGGGTCCGCGGTCAAGCCTTCGAAAAACATATCCTTCCGGGTATATAAGGTCCGTCCGTTGACCCGCACCATCGGCAGTGTCACGTCGGTGTCGGGGCCCATCTGGAATTGCTTGTCATCGGCCCAGGTCCGATGCACGCGCGCGAGGTAGCGCAGATCCGGAACAACGAGGGCGAGGTGGCAACCCAGGAGCACCAGCAACACCAGAATGCCGATCCGATTGGCCCGCTCTGTCACCGGCCGTTGGAAAAACACGGCGGCGATATAGCAGACCAGAAAGATGCTGGCGGGAAACGAAACCCGCGCCGCCAGCGCCGCGCGCGGCGGACCAAGCAGTGTCGCCATGTAGAGCAATGCCACCACCAAGAAGATCCAGCCCTGGCCGGCGCGGAAGACACGTCCGACAGCGTGCGGCCCGGAAATGCGGTGCGTCCTGTCCGGGGCCGGCGCCGTCTTGTCGGGGCCACCGCGATAAACCAACGACAAGGCAACGATCGCCACGACCGGCAGCCAATAGGCATCGAACAGGCTGCCCAAATTCGCCAACACCCCGGCGAGACGATCCGTCAGCGGGCTGTGCGCCAACGTGCTGGCCCGGACAAAATTGCCGGGAGCGGCCAGCAAGCCAATGCTACCGACGACATGACCGACCATCAGCCCGACAGGTGCCCGCCGGCGCCTGCGCCGGCACCACAGGCAATAGACCACCAGCAGCGCCGAAACCAACACCGACATGGTTTCCAGGAACGTTGCGATCACGCAGGAGAACAGCACGCGCCAGATGCCATTCCCCCGGTTGCCCGCAAGCATCCAGCGCAGCACCCAGAGTTCGCCGGTTACCGCCCAAAGATAATCGATGGAACCGGTCTTCCATAAGGCGACCTCGGCAATGTCCCGCGGCAGCCACCACAGCAGCAAGGCAACGCAGCCGATATCGACCGCCGAGGCCAACGGTGGACGCTCCGCCGCGGATTGCCCGCCGGCGATGCGCGCCAGCCCGAGGACATTGCGGACCAGGCAAACGAATATGGCGGCGTTGGCGATGTCGAACGGGATCGCCGCCCAGACCGGCCCCGGGGAGATGACGAAATAGCTGATCGCGGTGACGAAGAATCGCCCGGTCCACGTGAAGTAATCGTGCCAGGCCAACACGAACGGCTCGGCCAGGCTGACCGGGATCGCCTCGCAGTAATCATCCCCCCACAGGGGGGTCTCGATGTTCGCCCAAACCAAAAACAGAAATACGCTGGTCAGGACGACGATCTGGCTTTCGCGCCGATGAAACGCGACCACGCCGATCGTCGTGCCGCGTTCACTCCGCCGCCTGCAACGCCAGCGGCGCCGCCGTCACACCCGTCCCCTTGATCGACGTGCGGCGCAGATCGCGCACCTCGCGCAGATCGTCGAAGCGGCGAGCCCGATGCATCACCGTGCGATTGTCCCACATCACCAGCTCGTTCACCCGCCACTTGTGGGTATAGACGAACTCCGGCTGGGTCGCATGTTCCGTCAGGTCGCGAATGAAGGCGCGCGCCTCGGGCACCGGCCAGCCGACGATGCCGCCGATATGCGACGACAAATACAGCGATTTTCTTCCGGTCACCGGATGCGTCACCACCAGCCGATGCCGCACCGGCCGCAGCTTGTCGGCATTCCCCGCATCCTCTACCGCAAACCCGATCTGCTCTCGCGAAAACACGATCGAATGTTCGCAGACCAGGTCTTCGATCTCGGCCTTGGTCGCGGCATCCAGCGCGTCATAGGCGGCGCGCATGTCGGCGAATTCCGTATTGCCGCCCTTGCCCGGCACGATGCGGGCATGCAGCAGCGTATAGCCGGCGCCGATCGCGCGGAACGACGCGTCCGAGTGCCACAGCCGGTTGGCCAGCGCATACATCCGCTTCTGATCATCGCGCGCGCGCAGCTTGTTCTGGGCATCGAGATTCGAAATGTCGCCGAGTTCCAGCCGGTCGCCGAGGCGCCGTTCCTCCGGCTTGCTCAGTTGCCCGATCAGCGTCACCTCCAGCTCGCCGAAATTCCGGCTGAACGCGCACTGCTGCTCATCCGTCAACGGCTGATCGGGAAACGCCAGTACCGCATAGCGGTCCATGCCGGCCTCGATCGCGGCGACCGCCTCGACCGACAGCGGTCGGGTGATGTCCAGGCCGGACACCTCGCCGGCGAAATGCCGGTGCAGGGGACGCATGCTGATGCTCATTGGCGGCTTCCTCCTCGATCCGATACCGGCGAGTATAACGCGCGCGGTGCGCGGCACCAGATCGCCGCTCACACCCGCCGCACGCCTGGCTGCGAGGGATCGCTGAGCGCGAAATTCACCGGTCCGATGCCGCAGATGGCGATGATGGCAGGCTCGTGATGGCCGCGCACGACCCCGTCGTAATGCGGCGTTCCGGCAACCCGGCGGACGAAGCTGCCGGCCGTCACCGGAACACAGGCAGCGGGGTCGAAATCGGCGCCGCTATTGCACCACCACGTGCCCGACACCACGACGCAGAACCGGTCGGTCGTGTAATGGTGCGGCGCGCTCATGAAGCCGGGCCACCAGCGCACCAACGTGTAGTAGAGTCCGGGCTGGGTCGGGTCGCCGGTGAGCGGGCAACTGTCGACGCTGGGCTGGGGGAACGCGGGATTCGATTTCCAGTGCAACTCGCCGGGCGGACGGATGATGGTCTGTTCGGGATTGAGCGGGCTCGCCGCGGCGCTGTCCCCAAGGCCGAGCGGCAGCGACGAAGCGAGCGCGGCCAACACCACGTCGCGCCGAAAAGCAGATCGGATCATGGCACCCTCCCGATTTTGGGAAAGTCTATCGCGACGGGCCGGCAGAGTCTCCGGCGACCGATCGCGCCGGTGCATGGTCCGGCCATCTATCGCGGCACCGTGCCCGATGGTTGCCAGGCCGCGCGGTCATGCCGTTGTCTCGCCAGGCCGCTGCCTGGCTCGCCGTGCAGCGAAATCGCCGCAATTTCAGGTTGTGGGTCTTTACGATTTGTTAAATATTGTGGCACTGTCGTGCAACTATAGATTGGTATCTTCGTCGCGGTGCCCGCGTCTTCCGGGCTTCGTTCCGTCGGTCGTCGCAGTCTCCGCCGGGCCGCCGCCCGTCCTCTTGCCACATGGCTTGCGGAGTCCGGCAGCCGGCCCCATAGAACACAACAGGAACATGGGTAGAGGGTCGTGAGCGATGCCGGAGTACCGCAGGATGCCCGACCTTGTTCGTCCCGGCCGCACGATCCGCGACGCGGTCCGCCAGTGCCCTCGCCGTCTGGCAGCAGCCTGGCCACCGGCGGCTTCCGCGCCGGTGCGGTCGTCCCGGCACGCCGCGCTCCGGCGCGGGCCGGCGCGGCGGACGCCCTGCGAAAACAACGTGGTCGAAGCGCCCCATGCGAAGTGAGCAGGCCGCCGATGCGGGTGCCGGGAGGCCGGGTCCCGCCCAGCACGCCGCCGGGGAGGCGGAACCCCGTGCCGAGCGGACAACCGCCGCGGGATCGCTGCGCGACGTGGCCGCCCAGCGCGGACCCGGCGTCCTGATCACCCGCCCGCAACCGGGCGCCGGAGAAACCGCCGCGCGGGTGGCATCGCTCGGGTTCGCGCCGATTCTCGTGCCGGTCATCCGGATCGAGCCGACCCTGACGCACCTGCCCGCCGCCGCCTCGCTCGCCGCGGTGCTGGTCACCAGCGGCAACGCCGTCGATGCCCTGCCGCTGGCCTATCGCGCCACCCGCATGGTCGCCGTCGGCGACGCCACGGCGGAGCGGGCGCGTGCGGCCGGGTTTACCCAGGTGCTCAGTGCCGCCGGCGACGCCGAAGCGCTGGCCTTGTATGTCACGCGCCACCAGAGCCCGAAGGACGGGACATTGCTGCTGGCGTCGGGCCACTTGCAGGGCAAGGCGCTGGCGACGGCGCTGCGCCAGGCCGGCTACCGCGTGGCCCGCCGGGTTGTCTACGCGGCGCTGCCCGCCCGCGACCTCACGCCCGGCGCTATCGTCGCGCTGCGTGCCGGCGGCGTGCGCGCGGCGCTGTTCTTTTCGGCCGAGACCGCGCGGCAGTTCGTCCGGCTGGTGCAGCGTGCCGGGCTGGCCGAAACCCTGACCGGGGTGGATGCCATCTCTATCGGCCGGCCCGCCGCCGTGGCATTAGAAGAGCTCCCCTGGCGTGACGTTCGCGTCGCCGCCCGGCCCACCCAGGACGAGATGCTCGCGCTGCTGCGATGACCGAACCCGCCGACCCACTCGCCACCGATCCACCCGCGGCGGCCATCGAGCCGCCGGCGGAGGTTCCGCTGCCACAGCCGCCCGTGGAACAGCCCTTGGGACGGCCGGCCCGCGATACGCTGCTGCCGTGGCTGTGCTTGCTTGGCTTCCTGGTGCTCGCCGGTGCGATTGGCTTGGTTTGGTGGTCGTTCCAGCAGCCTGCGTCCCAGCCGGTGGCCGACCTCGCGGCGCTGCAAGACCGCGTGGCACGGCTGGAGCAGCGGCCGGTGCCGGCCGCGGCCGGACCGGTGGATCTCGGGCCGCTGACCGCGCGCGTGGCGGCGCTGGAGCAGCGGACGGCGCCCGATCTGTCGCCGCTGGAGGCGCGGGTCGCCGCGCTGGAGAAGCAGGTCGCCGACAACAGCCCGTTTGCCGCCCGGCTGGACGCGTTGTCCGGCCGCGTGGATGCGCTGTCCGGCCGCGACCAGGGCGCCGTCAGCGACCTTGGCCGCCGGTTGGATGCCGACGAGGCGCGCCTGGCGACGCTGGAGCGGACGACCGCCCAGATGACCGCGGCGGCCCAGCAAACCGCGCGACTCGCCCGCATCCAGGCGGCGGAGGCGGCGCTGGCCGCCGGCCAAATGCTGGGCGACCTGCCCAATGCGCCTCCGGCGGTGGCGCGGTTCGCCGCCGCCAACCCGCCGACCGAGGCGTCGTTGCGCCTCGCCTACCCGGCGGCGGAGCATGCCGCGCTGGCCGCCAGCCACCCGGATGCGGACGAAAAGCCGCTCCTCGCCCGGGCGCTGGCCTATGCCGGGGACCTGGTGACGGTGCGGCAGGGCGATCGGGTGCTGCTGGGCGATCCCGCCGCCGGGGTGCTGGCACGTGCCCGCACCGCGCTGGCGGCCGGCGACCTGGGGGACGCGGTGGCGGCGGTCTCCAGCCTGTCAGGGCCGCCGGCTGCCGCGATGGCGGCATGGCTCGCCGACGCCAAGGCGGTGCTCGCAGCCCGCGCCGCGCTGGCCGCCATGGCCGCGCACGCCTGATGCGACGGGTCGTGTATGTCCTGGTGGCGTGTATCGTGGTGCTCGCCATCGCCTGGGTGCTGGCCGGGCTGCCCGGCCGGGTCACCGCGGAGTTCGGCGCAACGACCGTCGAGATGGCCACGCCGGTCGCGGCGCTCGGGCTGCTGCTGCTGTTCGTGGTGCTGTACGTCGTGTTGCGTTTGTTCGGCGGGCTGTTGCGGCTGCCGGGAACTGCCGCGCGCTGGGACGCCGAGCGCGATCGCCGGCGCGGCGACGTGGCGGTCGGTCGCGCGCTGCTGGCCCTGGCCGCCGGCGACAAGGCCGACGCAAGGCGGGAAGCCGGCCGCGCCCGACGGTTGCTCGGCGACACCCCGCAGACCCTGTTGCTTACCGCCGAAGCGGGGCGGCTGGCTGGCCGCGACGATGAGGCCGAGGACGCGTTCCGCCGCCTGGTGGATCGGCCGGATGCCGCCTTCCTCGGCTATCGCGGCCTGCTGCGGCAGGCGCTGGTGCGGCAGGACTGGACCGAGGCTGCCGCGCTGGCGCGTCAGGCGGAAACCGCCCATCCCGGCGCCGCGTGGCTGCGGCACCAGCGGGCCCGGCTGGCGATCCGCGCGGGGCATTGGTCCGAGGCGTTGGACCTCGCCGATGGCGACGCCGCGCGCGCTGCCCTGGCGGCGGGTGCGGCCGAGGCGGAGCAGGACCCGGCGCGTGCGACGAAGCTGGCGCGGCTGGCGTGGAAGGCGGATGCCAGCCTGGCGCCGGCTGCCCTGGCCTACGCGACCCGGCTGCGCGCCGAGGGGCGAGAGGCCCGTGCCCAGGCGGTGATCCGGCATAGCTGGTCATTGGCGCCGCATCCCGATCTGGCGACGTTCGCCCTGGCCCTGGTCACCGACCGGCTGGCGCGTGCCCGGGCGGCGCAGCGTCTGACCGAGGCCAACCCGGACCATGCGGAAAGCCGGCTGCTGCTCGCTCGCACCTCGTTGGACGCCGGGCTGACCGGCGAGGCGCGGCACCAGGCGACGCTGGCCCGCGAGGCTGGGCTGAACCAGCGCCGGCTCTGGCTGCTGCTGGCGGAGATCGAGGCGGCAGAGCATGGTGACACCGAAGCCGGCCGGCTCGCCCAGCGCGATGCCCTGCGTCAGGCCGCCACGGCGGATGCCGACCCGGAGTGGCGCTGCGCCGAATGCCATGCCACGCATGCCGCCTGGTATCCGGCCTGCCCATCGTGCGGCGCGCCCGGCAGCTTGCGCTGGTTGCCCGGCCGGACGGCGTCCTACCCCGTCCCGGCGATCGTGGCGTGACGGAGAAAGCCTCTCCCGGCTGCGGCGGGTGAGGGGGCCGCGCAGCGGCGGGTGAGGGTGCCGCGGCGCCCCATGCTCGACCGTGGCCGGTGCAGCGCGCGGGATTGTGCGGGCGGCGGCACCCTCACCCTCGCCGCTCCGCGTCTCGACCTCTCCCGCAGTAGGCGGGAGAGGTATTTTGTCAGCGGACGCGACGGCCGGCGTCCGGCGCCGCGGCGCTCTCGATCGGCTCGTTGGCCGGGCTGCCGGTGCAGCCGGCCAGACCGAGATACGGCTTCGGGTCCACCGCATGACCGTTCAGCCGCACCTCGAAATGCACGTGCGCCCCATGCGCGCGGCCGGTGGTGCCGACGCGGCCGATGATCTGGCCAACGCTGACCGGCGCGCCCGGCGCGATGCCCGGCGCGAACTCCGCCATGTGGGCATAGCGGGTGACCACCCCGTCACCGTGCTGGATGTCCACGATGCGGCCATAGGCGAAATACCAGCCGGCATAGGCCACCGTGCCGCCGGCCGCCGCCCTGATCGGCGAGCCGTAGGGAGCCATCAGGTCGATACCCGAGTGGTAGGCGCTGAAACCTCGCGAGATCTGCCGCAGGTTGGCGGGTGGCATGACCATGGTTCCGCAGACGGAGGCAGCCTGGGCCGGCAGCGCCAGGCACAGGGCGACGATGAGGACTGTTGCGCGCATGCCCCATCGATAACGGGAAAGTGATTAAGAGTCGATTACCGTTGACCGTGTTGTTTGTACAACAAAGTCCCCGAGAAGCCGTGGTATTTTTATCACGCAGCACCGCCAGAACGTTTCGCTGTGGCCTCCACCTGGCACTGCTTGGTCGCTCCGCTCTTGGCGATGACAGTGGGGCTCGGACGCCGGGGCTGGGCGGAAATGCTCTACCGGACCAGCGCGTAAACCCGGGTGGGCGGGACCTTGCCGTCTGCTGTCAGCGTATCGTTCCGGGTACGGTGGGCGCCGCTGCACAGGCTCAACGCGAGATAAGGGGCCGGATCGACCGGCCGGTCGCCGACGATCATCCCGAAGAACAGGTGCATGCCGTACGTGACGCCGGTGTGCCCGACGACGCCCAACGTCTCGCCGCCATAGACGATGCGTTGTCCGTCCGCGATCGCCGGCGCGACCATGCCGAGATGGCTGTAGATGCCGATGAAACCCGGATGCTGCACCAGCATCTCCAACCCGCCGGGCCCGTGCCGTTGCACGCGGATCACCTCGCCCGGCGCGATCGCTCGTACCGGCGCCCCGTCGGGCGCTGGCAGGTCGATGCCGTTATGGAACGTGCCTGCCAGCGGACGGGCCGGCAGGATGCGAGGACCGAAGGGCGAGGAGATGCATGCGGGCGTGACCGGGCTCAGCAACGGGGTGGACTGCACCGGCTTGGCCATGGCGGAAGGCGAGAACAGCCATAGTAATGCGGCAGCAGTAGCCGCGCAGACTCGCAGCAATGTTGAATGGAGCGGAAGAGGATTGGTTGTCACGGTAGCGTCCCGGTCTTGCAAACGGCCAACGGATCGCCCCTGGACGCCGCCCCGTCCACTCAGAATGCTGCGGTCGGAGCCTGTCTGGCATGACAATCCGGTGACCGCAGTCCGAAGCCAGCCGGCGTGGCGCATCCGGCGGGGGGATTGCCTGGCCGGGTCAGGCCCGGTCACCGCTTCGCTTCTCGTAACGACACGGGTGGCGCTGCCGCGGTGTCGCGGTTCATGGCATCGCAAGTCCTGTGCGAGCGGCAGCGTCCGCGGCGATTGCGCAGTCCTCTTGCGGACCTCCGGCTACAGATAGCCCGTGCCGGCTTCCTCGGCGAAGCGCGCCGGGCTGCCCTCCCAGACGATGCGGGCATGCTCCAGCACATACACCCGATCGGCATGCGGCAGCGCGAAGGTCACATTCTGCTCGCCCAGCAGCACCGTGATGTCGGTGGTCTGCCGCAGCGTCTCCAGCGCCTTGGACAATTGCTCCAGGATCACCGGCGCGAGGCCCAGGGTCGGCTCGTCCAGGATCAGCAGCTTCGGCTGCATCATCAGCGCCCGCGCGATCGCCAGCATCTGTTGTTCGCCACCCGACAGGGTGCGGGCCGCCTGCGTTTGGCGGGATTGCAGGATCGGGAACAGGCCGAACAGCCAGTCCAGTTGCGTCACCCGCGCCTCGCGCCCCAGATGCTGGCCGCCGAGATCGAGGTTCTCCCGCACGCTCATGTCGCCGAACAGCTCGCGGCTTTCCGGGCATTGCACGATGCCGCCGCGGGCGATCTGCGCCGCGCTGCGGTTGCGCAGCGAGGCGCCGTTCCAGGCGACGGTGCCGCTATACGGCACCAGGGCGGAGATGGCGTTGAACAACGTCGTCTTGCCGGCGCCGTTCAGCCCGACGACGGAGACGAACTCGCCGGCGCCGACATGCAGCGACACGTTGTCCAGCGCCTGCGCCTTGCCATACAGCACGCTGACGCCCGCCACGTCGAGCAAGCGGTCGCCCTCGCCGGCGGCGCGCTCCGGGCGCTGCGCGATCTCGATCTTGCCGCCGAGATAGACCGCGCGCACCGTTTCGTTGTGCATCACCTCGTCGGCGGTGCCCTCGGCGACATGCTCGCCGAGATACATGGCAAGCACGCGGTCCACCAGCGCGGCGACGCCCTTGACGTTGTGGTCCACCAGCAGGACCGCCTTGCCCTCGGCGCGGAAGCTGGCGATCAGCTCGGAGAAGGTGGCGACCTCCGCGGCGGTCAGGCCGGCGAACGGCTCGTCCACCAGCACCACCTTGGGATCGCGCGCCACGGCCTTGGCCAGTTCCAGCCGGCGCAGGTCGGCGAAGGGCAGGGTGCCGGGCAGACGGTGCATCACGCGGTCGAGTCCGACGCGCTCGGCGACGACCCGCGCGCGGTCCTCGATGCGCTGGTCGGCGGCGAGCTTCAGCAGGCTGTCGGGCAGCAGCGCCAGCTTGATGTGCTCCAGCACGGTCTGCCGGTGCAGCGGGCGCGAGTGCTGGAACACGATGCCGACGCCGGCGCGGGCGATGCGATGGGTGGGCCAGCCGGCGACCTCCACGCCGTCCAGCTTCACGCTGCCCTCGTTCGGGCGCTCGATGCCCATGATGCACTTCATGACGGTGGACTTGCCCGAGCCGTTGGGCCCGATCAGGCCGAGGATTTCTCCGCCGTTGATGGCAAAGGCGATGTCCTTCACCGCGACCAGGCCACCGAAGCGCTTGGTCAGGGCGTCCACTTGCAGCAGCGGCGCGGTCATTCGCGCGCCTCCGCCGCCAGCGCGGCGCCGAGGAAGCCGCCGGGGAAGAACAGGATGACCACCAGCGCGATGGCCGAGACGACGAAGGTGGAAAGCTGGCCGAGCGGGCGCAGCAGCTCTCCCGCCACGATCAGGAAGATCGAGCCGATCGCCGCGCCGATGATGGTGCGGCGGCCGCCCAGCACGGCGGCGATGATGATCTGCACGCCGATGCCGATATCGACGGTGGTGCCGACCGAGGCGGTGCCCATGTAGAAGATCAGCATGGCGCCGGCGAGGCCGGTGAACAGTGCGCTGACGCAGAACGCCGCCAGCTTGTGCTTGGCCACGTTGAAGCCGAGCGCGGCGGCCTCGATGGCGTCCTGGCCGGATGCCTGGAGGATCAGGCCCACGGTGGAGCGCGACAGACCGAACAGGATCGCGCCGCTGACCGCCATGAAGCCGAGCGCATACCAGTAGTTCGTGCTGTCGTTGACCGAGAGCACGTCCGGCAGGTCGAGGCCGATTTCGCCTCCGGTGATGCCGGCGAACAGCACGATGGCGTTTTGCAGCAGCAGCACGGCGACGAGGGTGACCAGGCCGAAATACGGGCCGTGCAGCTTCAGCGCGGGGACGGTCAGCACGACGCCGCCAATCACTGCGGCGACGGCGCCCGCCACCAGGCAGGCGGGGATCGGCCAACCGGCGTAGTGGTTGAGCAGGGCGGCGGTATAGGCGCCGAGGCCCATCAGGAAGGACGGGCCGAAGTTGACCTCGCCGGCGAAGCCGAACAGCAGGTCCCAGGCCATGGCGCAGACGCCGTAGTAGAATGCCAGGGTCAGCAGGCCGAGCACATAGCCGGAGACGCCGAAGGGCAGCACGGCCAGGATCACCAGCGCGAGCAGCGCCAGCCAGGTTACGCGGGATTTCATGGGTGGGGGCTCATGCCGGGTGCGAAGGCGAGGGCGGGGTTAGAAGTCTCCCCCTCCCCTTGAGGGAGGGGGTTGGGGGGGAGGGG
>JBEKNT010000115.1:0-17383 GCA_049522565.1 Acetobacteraceae bacterium | reverse complement strand
CCGCGCGAAATTATAAATGTTACGCAATAGGTATTATTATTCCTGATCTGTGACTTAATCTGTGACTTAATCTGTGAAAATCTGTGTTAAACGCTTGCTTCCTTGCTTCCTTGCTTCCCTGACCCGCGTCCCCAGCATTGGACAGCGGGGTACTCGTCAGGCCACGCGGCGGCCCAAATGCGATCGACCGGGATATCACCGGCTTGCTTTCCGGCCGCCTGGTTTAACGCTCATGGGCCTGCGCCCGCCATGGCGAGGCGGGTCTGCCGGAGGCGCTCGCCCCTTGGGGACCGTCCGGGAACAAGTGCTGCAAATGATCGCGCTGCAACCTCCGTGTCATGGCCGGCCCGCGGGTCGGGCCGAAGGCCCGCCCGAGGCCAGGCTCCGACCGGCCACCCACGTCTCTGCTCGTGGCAAACAGCAAAGTCGTGGGTGACCGGCCTTCGCCGGCCATGACACGGAGGTTGCGATCTGCCGGCAACTGACTCGGTTGTCCCCGGACGGTCCCTTCAATCAGCGCGCATGGGGCAGAGCCCTGGGACCCTTCGGTTGGAGTGGTTGGACGGGACGGGGGCAAAGCCCCCTGACGGGCTTCAGGGCAGAGCCCTGATCATGCTTCCTTCAGCCGAGCGCCTCGCCGAGCATCTCCAGGGCGCGTTGCGAGAACGCCCGCATGTTGGCGACGCGATCCGCGCTGCCGGTCTCCAGCGTGATGGCCTTTGAGAACCCCGGCCCCACCAGTGCAATGCAGGTGTGGCCGGCCGCGTCGCCATAGCGGTTGCCGGTCGGGCCGGTGGCACCGGTCTCGCCCAACCCCCAGGAGGCATCCAGCCGCTGCCGTACCGTGTTGGCGAGCAATAGTGCGTACGCCTCGGTGGAGGCGCGCTCGATGGGCGCCGGCAGCGGATTGGGAATCTCCAGGAACCCGGTGCGCGCATACGCGGTGTAGATCACGCTGCCGCCGCGGAAATACGCCGAGGCACCGCCGACCGACAGCAAGGCGGCGGAGATCAGCCCGCCGGTGGACGATTCCGCGATGGCGATCGTCTCGCCGCGCGCCTTCAGCCGTGCGCCGAGCTTGTCGGCCAATGGCAGCAATGTCTGCATGTCACGTCCCTCCCTTTGCCAGGATCGCCTCGATCAGGCGTTGTGTTTCAAGCGCTTCCTCGCCCGGGATCGCCGGGTCGCGATGCTGTTCGATGGCGTCGAGGAAGTCGGCCAGCACCGCCTTGTGCGGCTCGTGCGAGAACGCCATCACGTTGGCGCCACTGCCGGAGCCGTCGGCATCGACCAGTACCTCCTCGCGCCCGTCGAGCCATGACAGGCGCAAGTTGCCGCCTTCCAGCCGCGCGGTGCCCTGCGTGCCGATGACCATGATGCATTCCGGGCTGCCGGGCCAGGCGGCCGTGGTGGCGGTGATGCTGCCCGGTGCCCCGTTGCCGAGCAATACCAACGCCGCGGCGTAGTCCTCGGTTTCCATGCGGTGCAAGCCGGTGGTGCGGACCTGGGCCGCCTCGACGCGGGCGACCCCCAGACACCAGCGGAACAGGTCGAGCGTATGGATCGCCTGGGTGATCAGCACGCCGCCGCCGTCGCGCGCTTTCACGCCGCGGCCGGGCTGGTCGTAATAGGCCTGTGGCCGCCACCACGGCATCATCATCGATGCAGCCTGCACCTCGCCGAGCAATCCCTCGTCCAGCACCTGCTTGAGCCGGCGGCCGCCGGTGCGGAATCGCGCCTGCAACACGATGCCGAGTTTTCGCTCCGCGCGGCGGCCGGCGGCGACCAGCCGCTCGGCGTGATCGAGCGTGGCTTCCAGCGGTTTTTCGCACAGCACGTGCTTGCCGGCGGCGAAGGCCGCTTCGGCAATCGGCAGATGCGCATTGGCCGGCGTCAGCACCAGCACGGCGTCCACCGCGGGATCGCTGATCGCGCGGCCGATGTCGATGGTGGTGGGAACACCGAACTTCGCGGCCACTGCCGACACCGCGGCTTCGCTGCGCGCGGCGGCCCACACGACGCGGGCGCGATCCGCCAGCTCGCGCAGCGCCTTGGCGTGCGGTTCGAACGCGTTGCCAACCCCAATGACGGCGACGCCGATCATCCAGGGCGTTCCGCGGTGTAGCGCGTTGCGCGCGCCTGGGCATGCAAGGCCAGGCGGCAGACGGTGAACACTTGCTGTTGCGGCATCGCGCGGTGGTTGCGACTGACAACGCCGGCGACAAAGTCGCTGTAATAGGTCACCGGCAGTTTGCTGCAATCGATGTGGCGGGTGGCGCTGCGGTTGGCGACGAACATGTGGTCGGTGCCGGGGCGGCCCTCGATATCCAGGTTCTTGCGCAGCTCCAGCGTGCCCTCGGTGCCGACGACGAAGCAGCGACCGTCGCCCCATGTCGGCAGGCCGTCCGGGGTGAACCAGTCGAGGCGTACATAGCCGCGCACCGACGGCGTCGCCAGCATCAGCTCGGCGAAATCCTCGAAGCCGGCGGGCTCGGTACCGAACGCTCCCACCGCGCTGTGCACGATCTCGGCATCGGTGGCGTCAGCGAAGGCGAGGAACTGGTCGATCGCATGCACGCCGATATCGTTGATAATGCCGCCATAGGCGGGCGCGTCGAAGAACCAGGCGGGGCGCAGCGCGCGGTTCAGCCGGTGCGGCGCGAGCGAGGTGGTGTGCACCAGGCGGCCCAGTTCGCCGGAACGCACGATGCGCAGAGCCTCCTGCTGCGCCGGCGATGCCAGGCGGCCGAGCGCGACCGACCAGTAGCGGCCTGTCTCCGCCACCGCGCGCTGCACCGCAGCAAGCTGCCCGGGCGTGGTGATGCCCGGCTTGTCCACCATCACGTCCTTGCCGCGCTGCATCGCAGCGATGGCGAGGTCAGCGCGATCGCGCGGCACCGCGGCAATCACCACGAAGTCGATCGAGGGATCGTCCAGCAGGCGGACGGTCTCCGCAGCCGGCACATGCGGGAAGCGCTTCTGGAAGCCGGCGAGCACGCGCGGATCGGTGGTGTCCGGATTGTAGCCGACGCACGCGGCGCCGGCGTCCAGCAGGCCTTGCGTCAGGTCGTAGACGTGCCGGTGATCCAGTCCGATCGCGGCGAAGCGTGGCATGCAGGCCTCCGTTTTTCACGTCCTCTCCGGTTGCGCGGGAGAGGAGCAGGTGAGGGTGGAGCGTGCATTCCGGGGCACCCTCGCGCTACCCTCTGCCGCAAAGCGGGAGGGGAACTCCGAGGCTCGCACCATCTTGGCCGAGCGGCAACCGCGGTCCACAATACCGGCAGGAACATGCTTTGTAGGGGAGATACATCCATGGCAGACCGCTTTGCCGTCATCACCGGCTCAGGCACCGGCATCGGCCGCGCATCAGCGCTCGCATTGATGAACGACGGCTGGTCCGTCGCGCTGGCCGGCCGGCGCAAGGAGATGCTGGAAGAGACCGCCAGCATGAAGACGGCGGGTAACGCACTGGTGGTGCCGACCGACGTCACCGAGCCGGCCCAGGTGGACAAGCTGTTCGCCGAGATCAAGGCGAAGTTCGGCCGGATCGACATGCTGTTCAACAACGCCGGCGGCGGTACGCCGACCACCAATTTCGGCGACTTCACTTACGACATGTGGCTGAAGGTCGTGCAGGTGAATCTTAACGCGATGTTCCTGTGCGCCAACGCCGCCTTCCGCATGATGCGCGACCAGGAGCCGCGCGGCGGGCGGATCATCAACAACGGCTCGATTTCCGCGCATGTGCCCCGGCCGGGGTCGGTGGCCTATACGTCGACCAAGCACGCCGTCACCGGGCTGACCAAGTCGATCGGCCTGGACGGGCGGCAATACGACATCTGTTCCGGCCAGATCGATATCGGCAATGCGGCGACGCCAATGACCGCGCGGTCGACCAACGGGCAGTTGCAGCCCTATGGCCAGATGGCGGTGGAGCCGCGCATGGACGTGAACCACGTCGGCCAGCAGATCCGGTTCATGGCGAACCTGCCGCTGGAGTCCAACGTGCAGTTCGTCACCATCATGGCGACGAAGATGCCGTTCCTGGGCAGGGGCTGACCTGGCGTACACCTCTCCCGCGAGAGCGGGAGAGGTGTAACGTCAAACTTCGATCCGCCAGCGGCGCTCCTCGACCGCGTCCAGCGCGGCGTCCACCGCCAGTCGCGGCAGGCGGCGCAGCAACCCACGACGGCGCGGAGCGAACCGGCGCGCCACGGCGCGTTCGCCGCCCAGCGTGCGCACCAGCGAATCGATATCGTTCAGCCCGTCGATCAACCCGACCCGCAACGCCTGCGCTCCCAGCATGAAGCTGCCGTCGAACAGCGCTGCCTCATCGCCCTTCAGCCGATCGCCGCGCCGTGTGCGCACCCAGTCCTTGAACCGCACATGCAGCGCGTCCAGCAGGTCCTGTACGAACGCGACATCCTTCGGATCCTCCGGGCTGAACGGATCGAGCCGCGCCTTGTTCGCGCCGGCGGTATAGAGCCGCCGCTCCACCCCGATGCGTGCCAGCAGGTCGGGAAAGCCGAAGCCGCCGCCGCGCACGCCGATGGAACCGACGATGCTCATCGGGTTGGCATGGATCTCGTCAGCGGCGCAGGCGAGCCAATAGCCTCCCGACGCGCCGACTTCGCGGATCACCGCCAGCACGCGCACTTTGTATTGCTCGGCGCGGCGGCGGATCTGCGCGGCGATCAGGTCCGACTGCACCGGCGATCCGCCGGGGCTTTCGATGTCCAGGATCACCGGCCGGTGCTGTGCCGTGCGGAACGCGCGATCGATCAGCGGCGCGACGGTAGCCGCAGAGAGCAGACCGGGCCGTGGTGCGATCAGCCCGTGCAGCTCTACGACATTGATGCGTGGGCGGCGCCAGAAGAGGATACGGGCGAGCATAGTTTCTCCGACAGTGACAGCGACATGCCGCAGGCTGCGAATTTTCGTCATGGCCGGGTTTGATCTTCGGGTCCAGTACCGGGGGCAGCCCCGACCATGGGTCGTACCGCATCGATATCCGATTTCGTGCAGCCGCGCCGGCTTCGCCATGCAGTGGCGGCACGTACAGAACGCGCACCGTTTGCATCGAAGTCTTATTCTGCTCCGTGGCGCTGCGTGGCCCCCGCTCTGCCTCCGCGTTCAAAGTTTGCGGAGTCGCCGCGCCCACGCATTCTCACGACGACCCTTCGGCACGCTCGCCAGCCAACGGTACGCGGGACCGGCGCAACGCCCCTATGGTCGCCGCATTGCATGGTTGGTAAAAGCGGGCGAATGCCTTCCATGCGGAGCCTGCAACGATGACGGTGTTGATTGCCGGCGGTGGGATTGCCGGCCTGACCACGGCGCTCAGTCTGCACCAGATCGGCATCGACTGCCGGGTCTTCGAATCGGTTGACGCCATCCAGCCGCTCGGCGTCGGCATCAATCTGTTGCCGCACGCGGTGCGCGAGCTGACCGAACTCGGGTTGCAGGAACGCCTGGCGGCCACCGCGATTCCGACCGCGGAGCTGGCCTATTATTCCGCACGCGGTCAGCTCATCTGGTCCGAGCAACGCGGACTGGCCGCCGGCTACCGTTGGCCGCAATTCTCGATACATCGCGGCGCGTTGCATATGATCCTGCATGAAGCGGCCTGCCAGCGCCTCGGCGCGGATCGCATCCTGGCCGGACATCACCTGGCGCGGTGGGAGGCAACGCCAACCGGCATCCGCGCGCATTTCATCGACCGCCGTACCGGTGCGCCGCTCGGCTCGGCGGACGGCGCGCTATTGATCGGCGCCGACGGCATCCATTCCACGCTGCGCCAGGGTTTGTATCCGGGAGAGAGACCGCCGATCTGGAACGGCGCGATCCTGTGGCGCGGCGTGACGCGGGCGCGGCCGTTCCTCGCCGGCCGCAGCATGGTCATCGCCGGGCATGAGTTCCAGAAATTCGTCGCCTATCCGATTTCGTGCGAGGCGGAACAGCGCGGCGAAGCGTTGGTCAACTGGGTTGCCGAACGTAAATTCCGCCCGGACCACGCATGGCGGCGGGAGGATTGGAACCGGCCGGGCAATCGTGAGGAATTCCTGCCGCAATTCGCCGAATGGTGCTTCGACTGGCTGGATGTGCCAGCGCTGATCGCCGCCGCCGAGGGCTGCTATGAGTTCCCCATGGTGGACCGCGATCCGCTGGACCGCTGGACGTTCGGTCGCGTGACGCTGCTGGGCGATGCGGCGCATGCCATGTATCCGATCGGCTCGAACGGGGCTTCGCAGGCGATCCTGGATGCTCGCGTGCTGGCGCGCGAAATCCTGGCGCGCGGGGCGACAGTCGAAGCGCTGGAAGCGTACGAGGCGGAGCGTCGGCCTGCCACCGCGCGCATCGTGCTTTCCAACCGGAAGAATGGTCCGGAGCAGGTGATGCAAGTGGTGCAGGAGCGGGCGCCGGAGGGGTTTGGGAGGATCGAGGACGTGCTGACCGCGGAGGAATTGCAGGACGCCGCGGCGGCCTACAAGCAGATCGCCGGCTTCGACAAGGCGGTGCTGAACAGCCGCCCGTCAATCGTTGGGGTGTAAAAAAAACCTCTCCCGCTTCGCGGGAGAGGTGTACGCGCTACCCCAGCCGCAGCTCCGCCACGTTGTCCAGCGGCAACGGCACGTGCGTTGCCGCCACGACGATGCCGCCGCGTGCCCGATGCGCCCGCAGCACTGTCCCCACCCGCTCCAGCGACGCCGCGTCCAGCCCGACCGTCGGCTCGTCCAGCAGCCACAGCGGCGTCACGCTCAGCGCCAGACGGGCGAGCGCGAGGCGCCGCTTCTGCCCGGCAGACAGGAACCGGGCCGGCACGTCGGCCAGATCCCCCAGGCCGAGCGCCTGTAGCGCGGCGTCCACCGAACCGCCGCTCATCCGGGCGGCGAACCGCAGGTTCTCTTCCACCGTCAGCCCGGGCTTTACCGCGTCGAGATGCCCCAGATAGGTCACCCGCGCGGCATGCGACGGAAGATCGGCCAGGGCGTCCTCGGCGCTCCACAGCAACCGGCCGGCGATCGGCCGCACCAGCCCTGCCAGCAGCCGCAGCAGCGTGGATTTCCCGGAGCCGTTGGCGCCCACCAGCACCAGCGCGCCGCCGGCGGGCACGGTGAAATCCAGGTCGCGGAACACCAGCCGCTCGCCGCGGAAGGCCGCCAGTCCCTCGGCTTGCAGCACGCCTGCCCCCAATAAAAGCGCCGGATGGACGAGCCCCGGCTGGTGTGGTTAAAGCCCGGCCGCCGGGACTATCGCATAAGCGGCCCGCGCCCTGTACCATGCCGCTGCACCGCACAACAAAGGGGCGTCCTGCAACCCAGGACGGACGCAACCATGACCGCCATCGGACAGGACACACTGAAGACCCGCCGCACCCTGTCGGTGGACGGCAAGAACTACGACTACTATTCGCTGCCGGAAGCGGCGAAGACGCTCGGGGACATCTCCCGCCTGCCGGTCAGCCTGAAAATCCTGCTGGAGAATGTTCTCCGGTTCGAGGACGGCAGCAGCTACAAAGTGGACGACGCGAAGGCGATCGCCGGCTGGCTGGAAGCGGCGCACTCCGAGAAGGAGGTGCCGTTCAAGCCCGCCCGCATCCTGATGCAGGATTTTACCGGCGTCCCGGCAGTGGTCGATCTGGCGGCGATGCGTGATGGCATCACCAGGCTCGGCGGCAGCCCGGAGAAGGTGAATCCGCTGGTGCCGGTGGACCTGGTGATCGACCACTCGGTGATGGTCGATGTCTATGCGCGCCCCGACGCCCTGCAAAAGAACGTCGAGCATGAGTTCGAACGCAACGGGGAGCGCTACCGCTTCCTGCGCTGGGGCCAGGAGGCGTTCGACAATTTCCGCGTCGTGCCGCCGGGCACCGGCATCTGCCACCAGGTGAACCTGGAATACCTTGGCCAGTGCGTGTGGACCGCCAGCAATGGCGGCACCACTTTCGCCTATCCCGACACGCTCTATGGCACCGACAGCCACACCACGATGGTGAACGGGCTTGGCATCCTCGGCTGGGGGGTCGGCGGCATCGAGGCCGAGGCGGCCATGCTCGGCCAGCCGATCGCCATGCTGATCCCCGACGTGATCGGTTTCCGCCTGACCGGGCGCCTGCCGGAAGGCGCCACCGCCACCGACCTGGTGCTGACCGTGACGCAGATGCTGCGCCGCAAGGGCGTGGTGGCCAAGTTCGTGGAATTCTTCGGGCCGGGGATGGATTCGCTCGGCCTCGCCGACCGCGCCACGATCGGCAACATGGCGCCGGAATACGGTGCCACCTGCGGCTTCTTCCCGGTTGACAAGGTGGCGCTCAACTACCTGCACCTGACCGGGCGCGACGAGCACCGCATCAGGCTGGTGGAAGCCTACCTCAAGGCGCAGGGCATGTTCCACGAGCCGGGCGCGCCCGAGCCGGTGTTCACCGACACGCTGGAGCTGGATTTGGGCACCGTGGTGCCGAGCATCGCCGGGCCGAAGCGGCCGCAGGACCGCGTGGCGCTGAAGGACGCCGCGCCGGCGTTCAAGGCGGAGCTGACGAAGGGCCTTGGCGTGCCGGCCAACGACGTCAACACCTCGGTGAAGGTGGCAGGCAAGAACTACGAACTGACCCATGGCGACGTGGTCCTCGCCGCCATCACCTCGTGCACCAACACGTCCAATCCGTCGGTGCTGGTCGCCGCCGGGCTGGTGGCGCGCAAGGCACATGCCAGGGGACTGCGGCCGAAGCCGTGGGTGAAGACCTCGTTGGCGCCCGGCTCGCAGGTGGTGACCGAGTATCTCGACAAGTCCGGATTGACGGCGGACCTCGACGCGATCGGCTTCAACCTGGTCGGCTATGGCTGCACCACCTGCATCGGCAACTCCGGTCCGCTGGACGACGCGATCGTCGATGCGATCGAGGACAACAAGCTGGTCGCCGTCGCGGTGCTGTCCGGCAACCGCAATTTCGAGGGCCGCGTGCATGCCAACGTGCGCGCCAACTACCTCGCGTCGCCGCCGCTGGTGGTGGCGTACGCGCTGCTCGGCAAGATGACCGAGGACATCACCACCGCGCCGCTGGGCACCGGCAACGATGGCCAGCCGGTCTACCTGAAAGACGTCTGGCCGACCAACAAGGAGATCGCCGACGTCATCGCCACGTCATTGTCGCGCGACCAGTTCCTGAAGCGCTACGGCGAGGTGACCAAGGGGCCGAAGCAGTGGCAGTCGATCGAGGTCGATACCGACAGCGACACCTATCGCTGGTCCGACGGCTCCACCTACGTGAAGAACCCGCCCTATTTCGAGGGCATCACCATGGACCCCCCGCCGATCACCGACGTGCACGGCGCGCGCATCCTGGCCGAACTGGGCGATTCGATTACCACCGACCACATCAGCCCCGCGGGATCAATTCGGAAAGCCTCGCCCGCCGGCGACTACCTGTTGGAACGCCAGGTGACGCAGGCGAACTTCAACAGCTACGGCGCCCGGCGCGGCAATCATGAGATCATGATGCGCGGCACCTTCGCCAACATCCGCATCCGCAACGAAATGCTGACCAACGTCGAAGGCGGCATGACGAAGCACCTGCCGTCCGGCGAGGTGATGCCGATCTACGACGCGGCGATGCGCTACAAGAAGGAAGGCGTGCCGCTGGTGATCTTCGGCGGCAAGGAATACGGCACCGGCTCGTCCCGCGACTGGGCCGCCAAGGGCACCATGCTGCTCGGCGCGAAGGCGGTGATCGTCGAGAGCTTCGAGCGCATCCACCGTTCGAACCTGGTCGGCATGGGCGTGCTGCCGCTGACCTTCAAGGACGGCATGGACCGCAAGTCGCTGGGTATCACCGGCGAGGAAATCATCGACGTGGTGGGGCTGGACGACCTGAAGCCGGGCATGGACCTGACGCTGATCATCCACCGCCCGGACGGCAAGACAGAGCAAGTGCCGGTGCGCTGCCGGATCGATACCGCGGATGAGGTGAATTACTACCGGCACGGCGGCATTCTGCAATACGTGCTGCGCGGGATGGCCAAGGCGGCCTGAGCCGCGCCGACGGGGTGGATGGATTGCGCTGGCGTCGCCGGGCTGTACTGCGCACCCGGCCGGGGTGAAGCGGAAGGCCAGGCGCGGGTGTGGTTTCGGTTAGGCCGGTCTATCCGGATGCCGGTGCGGTGCGGCGTTGTCGATGGCGGCCTCGATGGCCTTGTCGGGCGGCACCGCGCGCTCCGGGGCTTTGCGCAAGCGGACGAACGCCGCCGGCCGATCCCGTTGCCTCCGACGGGCGATCACCTTGCGGGTCATCACATGGGGGAGCCGGCAACGGCGCGGTCGCCCTTGGGTGCGACCTCTCTCGGGGAGATTGCTTTGCTACGCTAACAAGAAACCAACTCCCCCTCCCCGGTGAGCGCCGCAGTTTCATCCAGGGCGGGTCGGCCGCCGCCGGCCGGTGGTCAACTCGCAATGACGCGGTGGGCGCCGGGGCCGGACCGTCAGGCTCGGCATATCAGAGGCTTGACCCGGGGCGCTTGCCATTCAGGATGCGCACGACGCACGACGCACGACGCACGACGCACGAGGGCGAGGGCGAGGAGCCGATGAGCGATACCGCGGCAGGTTCAACCGCCACCCGGATCACCGATGCCGGCAAGCCGCAAGGCTCCGCGTTCGAAGTGCTGCGCGCCTTTGCCTGGCTCGGGGTCAGTTGCTTCGGCGGGCCGATCGCGCATATCGGCTATTACCGCGCCGAGTTCGTTACAAGGCGGCGCTGGCTGGGTGAACGCGCCTTCGCCGACCTCGTCGCGTTGTGCCAGTTCATCCCCGGCCCGGCGTCGACTCAGGTCGCATGCTCGATCGGGTTGATCCGCGCCGGCTGGCTGGGCGGCCTGGCCTCGTGGTGCGGCTTCACCCTGCCCTCCGCCGTGCTGATGACGGCGTTCGCCTTCGGTGCGAGCGCCCTGTCCGGATCGCCGGCCGGCGCCGGGCTGCTGCACGGCCTCAAACTGGTGGCCGTGGCGATCGTGGCGCAGGCGGTTTGGGGCATGGCCGCGTCGCTGTGCCCGGACCGGCAACGCGCCTCCATCGCCGCGGCCGCGCTGGTGCTGGTGCTGTTCGTGCCGAGTTCGCTTGGCCAGATCGGCGCCATCCTGTTCGGCGCTCTGGTCGGCCTTGCGCTGTGCCGTGACGCACCCGGCCGGACGCAGGCTGGGGCGCCGGAAGCGCTGCCGCTGGTCGTCACCCACCGCGTCGGCGGCGTCTGCCTGGCGCTGTTCGGCGGGCTGCTGCTGCTGACGCCGGCGCTGTACCGGCTGGGTGGCGGGGCGGCGCTGTTCGGCGCGATGTACCGCTCCGGCGCGCTGGTGTTCGGCGGCGGCCACGTGGTGCTGCCGCTGTTGCGCCAGGCCGTGGTGGCGCCCGGCTGGGTGGACGACAGCGCGTTCCTCGCCGGCTATGGCGCGGCGCAGGCGCTGCCCGGCCCGTTGTTCACCTTCGCCGCCTATCTCGGCGCGGTCGCCCACCTGCCGCCCGGAGGCGTCCTCGGCGCCGTCATCGCCCTGCTCGGCATCTTCGTGCCGGGCATCCTGATCCTGCTCGGCGTGCTGCCGTTCTGGGAGGCGCTGCGCCGGCGGCCCTGGGCGCAAGCGCTGATGCGCGGGGTGAATGCTGCGGTGGTCGGGGTGCTGGGGGCCGCACTCTACAGTCTGGTGTGGGTCAGCGCGGTGCAGAACCCGGCCGACTTCGCCATCGCCGCAGTGGGGTTCGTGCTGCTGCTGGCCTGGCGCGCACCGCCGTTGGTCGTCGTGGTGTTCACCGCGGCAGCGGGGGTGGCAGAGGGGGTGTGGGGCTGACAGAGATTCCCCGCTCCGCCTCGCGGGCTTGAGCCGCGACGCGGATCAAGGTTAGGGGAGGGTGCCGCGGCTGCTCATGGCTTGTGCCCAGCCACCTGCACCGCCTGCAAAATTGTGGCCATCGGCAGGTATAGCGACATCGGGCGACCAACGAAGCGCCGGAACGCAAGATGCTGATAAAATGCGACGGCGGTGCCGTCTTTCGCATCGACGACGAGGGCGAAGATGGCAGGGTCAGCACCTGCGGCACGTCGTGCGGCGTCAATGATAAGCGCGCTCCCAAGCCGCCTGCCGCGAAAGCGTTGATCGACAGCCAGGCGGCCGATCAAACCGGCAGGCAGCACACCACAGCGCGGCAGGCGTTTGGTTTCTTCCGGCGGAAGGTCAGAGAGCGGGAAGCTGCTGGCGGCGAATGTGTAATAAGCGGCAACCGTCCCCGCCGCGTCGCAGGCGACAAAGCAGTTGCTCACCCGCCGTCGAACGTCTTGCGTTGCCAGTTCGTGCAGATAGCGATCAAGCGCCGCCACGCCACAGGAGAAGCCCTTGCGATTGTGAACTGTGCCGAGGGCTTCAACCGTGAAATCGCCCGGCACTACGGTTCCCGAATCAGGTCGCGGCGGGCCGCGGCGGCGCGGATCAAAGACGGCGACGGCGGGGGCGGATTGAGGATTGCATCGGCAAATCTGCGCTGATCCTCGACCGAAAGGCGCACAATCTGCGTCTCCTCAATGATGCGATGGGCAGCGTCTTGTGCGGCGGCGACCACGAAATCACTGACGCTGCGGCCTTGCAGCTCGGCTGCGCGGCGGACAACGGCGAGCGCGTCCGGGGTAATTCGGGCTTCGAGCCGGGCGGTGCGGTTTGGTTCATGAAGCATGCTAAAAGTCTCACTTTCGCTGGGAAAGTACGTCATTTCACCGGACAAATCAACCGGAGCGCCATCTCGCGAAAACCAGAGGTCGAGGGATAGCCAAATCGCGGCGTGTGAAATTCAGAGGTATTCGGGCGGTAGCACTTTGCCGCTTCCTCGATGAACGCGCCTCACCTCCCCGCCTGCAACGCCTTCCCGTCCATCCCCACCTCCGGCAGCCGCAGATGGCGCAGGATGGTCGGCGCCAGGTCGACGATATGGGCCGCCTCGGAGCGCGCTGTGCCGCCGGCGAACCCGGGCCCCTCGATCAGCAGCACCGGCGATTGCTCGTAGCGTGCCAGCCCGCCGTGTTGGCCGCAGCCGACCCTGATCGGCTTGTCCCAGCGCGGCACCGCCGCCAGGGAGCGGCCCGGCACGCCGTAGTCGTTCGGCGCCTCGTCGGCCCGCAGCGATACCGCGAAAGCCAGCGCGTGGTGCGGTGCCTGGCCGATCGTCCCGAGTTCGTGGGCCGGCACCACCACCCCTGCCCAGGGCCGCGTGCGCAGGAAGTCCTCCAACCGCGGCCGGCGGTTTTCCTGATCGGGGTGGAGATAGACCAGCGACGCCGTGCCGTTCGACAATGCGACGACATCGGTGGAATCCGCCGCGTCCTTCAGTCCGGCGGCGACCAGCTCGGCTTCGACATCGACCGATCCGCTGACCGTTTCGTGCCCGTGGTCGGAGCCGACGATCAGCAGCACATCGTCGCCCTCGGCCCGCTGCCGCGCGACCGCGTCGATCACCAGACCGGCGTTGCGATCCGCCGCGCGCAGCACGGCAAGCTGTTCCGGCGAACCCAGCACGGTCTCGTGCTGGCTATGGTCCGGCTCGCCGAGCCACAAAACGGCCAGCGGCGGCCGCTGCGGCAGTGCCTCGGCGATGAAGCGTTCGGTCATTGCCCGGTCGCCTGCCGCGTCCAGCGTGACGCGCAGCGGGTCCGGTAGCGGGGCGCCGCCCGGGCCCCGCGAAATCACGCGGTGATAGAGGTGGCCGTAACCGTCGGGGTCATGCGCGTTGGCGGCGCCGGGGGAGACGTTGTTGAACAGGATCTCCCCGCCATGCGCGGCGAGCCGTTCCGCCAGCGTGGGCACCGCCAGCGCGTGCCCGGTGACCGCGCGTTTATGCGCCAGGAAATCCGGCCGCCCGACATCGTGCGGCACCAGCGCGCCGTCCTCCAGCAGCGCCACGGCGTTGCCCTGCAACGTGTGCCGCGCCGGGTGGCAGCCGGTGGCGAAGCTGGCGGACACCGCGCGCGTGGCGGACGGGAAGGCGGTGCGGAAGCCGGGGAAGTCTTCCGCTTGTGCCGCGAAGCTGGCCAGGCGCGGGGTGCGCCTTGCGTCGAGGAAGTCGCGGCGGAGGCCATCCAGGATGACGACGACGGCACGGTGCATGATGTGCAGGCCCCAATGCAGATTGGTGTGCAGAGGTTCTCCCGCTCCCCTTGTGGGAGGGGGGATGGGGGGAGCGGTGCGTGCAGTTGCTGTTCTCGGGCGTTCGGACCCCTCCCCCCAACCCCCTCCCGCAAGGGGAGGGGGAGGGATTTCGCTTTTCCTCTTCGCTTCCCCGATCAGCTCAGCTTCGCGCCGCCGATGGTGATGCGGTGCATCAGCCGTCGTTCGCCGTGGTAGTCGTTCACCGCGTAGTGCCAGGTCGCGCGGTTGTCCCAGAACGCCACCGACCCTTCGGCCCATTGGAAGCGGCAGCAGAACTCCGGGCGTTGCGCGTGGCGATACAGGAAATCCAGCAGGGGACGGGATTCTTCCTCGGTCCAGCCTTCGAAACGCAAGGTGAAGCCGGGATTGACGTAGAGCGCCTTACGCCCGCTGCCGGGGTGGCGGATCACCACGGGATGCACCGCATCCTGCGTCGCCAGCTCGGGATTTCCCACCCGCCCTTGCAGGTCGTTGCCCGGCTTGTGGCGGTTGGCGCCGAATACGTGGCGGCTGGAGTGCAGCGCGCGCAGCCCCTCCAGCGTGTGCTTCAATCCGTCCGACAGTGCGTCATAGGCGGCGTACATGCTGGCGAACAGCGTATCGCCGCCGCTCGGCGGCACCTCGCGGGCATACAGCATGGAGCCCAGTGCCGGTGCCTGGTCGTAGCTGTGGTCGGTGTGCCAGCCGCCGCCGATGTTGGTCTTCTGTTCGGGCTCCTTGCGCACTTCGGCGATGGCCGGATAGCCGTCGGCATGCTTGAAGAAGCGGTTGATGTCGATCGGCCCGAACCGTTCGGCCACCGCAATATGCTGCTCCGGTGTCAGGTGCTGGTCGCGGAAGAATACCACGCCGCGGTCGAACAGCGTGCGGCGCACGGTATCCACGTCGTCGTCCTGGAGGAGGGAAAGGTCGATGTTGCGGATTTCCGCGCCGACGGCGCCGGTGGATGGATGGATCTCAATCGCGCTGTTGCGCATCGTTTGTCCCCCCTTGGTATAGCGCCGGATGCTACAGGCGATCCTCGATCAGCACCACGTGCAACTGGCGCGGACCGTGCGCGCCGAGTTCCAGCGTTTGCTCGATATCGGCGGAGCGCGACGGGCCGGTCACCAGCATGACGTTGCGCGGCATGTTGCCGAGTTCGGCGCGCAACAAATCCCATGCTTCTTCGTAGGCACCGACCAGCCGGGACGCGCGCAGCACGACGATCTCGGTGTCGGCGAGCAGATTGAGGGTGGTGGGACGTTCCGGGGCGGAGGGCAGCATCAGGGTGCCGGTCTCGGCGATCGCGGCGAAGGCGTGCTGCACGCTGACCAGGTCGGTCGCCTCGGCGCGGCCCTCGCGGATGGTCAGCAGCGGGCGGGACGACCAGGGGATGGCGCGCAGTTCCGGATGCGGCGCCATGACCAGCGACGTCGGCAGGTTTTGCCCGGCCAGGTAGTCGGCCACCGCGCCCGGCACGGCTTCGACGTCCGGCACGCGCGCGACGCTGCCGAATTCCGCCTCCAGCCGCTGCACGAACAGCGCCACCTGGTCCGCATGCGGCAGGCGCGACCGGGCGGGGATCAATTGCCGCGGATGCGTCGCCAGCCGACCGCGCAGCATCGCGGCCTGGTCCGGGGGCAGCGGACCGCGCCGCAGGCCGCGGCGGATCGCGCGCAGCATCGTCTCGCGGCTCATCCGACTTTCCGTGCCCGCTGTGCCTTCGCGTAGCGCGCGAAGAAGGTGTCGCCCTCCGGCGCCGGCATGTCGCGGCCCGCGGTCCAGCCGCCGGCGAGCGGCAGCCTGCGGAACCGGCCGCGCTTGCGTCCGAACCATCCGAGCGTCACCGCGGCGGCGCGCGTGGCGAGCCGGTACAGCGTCGGGCGACGGACGAAGAATCCCCAGAACGCCAGGCCGTACCGCATCGCCGCCGGTGTCAGGTGGCGTTCGAATTCGCGCTCGCGCCAGTGGCGCATCAGGTTGGGCAGCGGGATCTTCACCGGACAGACGCTCTCGCATTTGCCGCAGAAGGTGCTGGCGTTCGGCAGGTGTCCGGCCTGGTCGATGCCGATCAGCGACGGGGTCAGCACCGCGCCCATCGGCCCGGGGTACACCCAGCCATACGCGTGCCCCCCCACCGCGCCGTACACCGGGCAATGGTTCATGCAGGCGGCGCAGCGGATGCAGCGCAGCATCTCCTGGAAGTCGGTGCCGAGCATCGCCGAACGGCCGTTATCCACCAGCACCACGTGATATTCGTCCGGCCCGTCCAGGTCGCCCGGCCGCCGCGCGCCGGTGGAGAACGTGGTGTAGACGGAAAATTCCTGTCCGGTCGCCGAGCGCGCCAGCACGCGCAGCAGCGACGTGCAATCCTCCAGCGTGGGCACGCATTTTTCGATGCTGGCGAGCACGATGTGCACGCGCGGCAGGGTCTGCGTCAGGTCGCCGTTGCCCTCGTTCGTCACGATGACGCTGCTGCCGGTTTCGGCGATCAGGAAGTTGGCGCCGGTGATGCCGACATCGGCGGCGAGGAAGCGCTGGCGCAGCTTGGCGCGCGCCTCGGTCAGAATGTCGCGGCGTTCGGCGAATATGCGGTCGGCCGGCAGGTCGGTGTGCGACTTGCGGAACGTGGTCTCCCAGTCCTCCTTGTTGAGGTGGAACGCGGGCGCAATGATGTGGCTGGGCAACTCGTGGCGAAGCTGGATGATGTATTCGCCGAGGTCGGTTTCGATCGGCGTGATGCCGTTGCGTTCCAGGTGGTCGTTGATGCCCAGCTCTTCGCTGATCATCGACTTGCCCTTGGTCACCGTGCGGGCGTTGGCCGCCTGGCAGATCGCCAGGACAGTGTCGCGCGCCTCGTCCGCGGTGGCGCACCAGTGCAGTTTGCCGCCCGCCGCCAGCAGCTTGGCTTCGTATTCTTCCAGGTAGAAGTCGAGGTTCGCCAGCGTGTGGTTCTTGATGTCGCGCGCGGTGTCGCGGAGTTGCTCGAATTCCGGCAGTGCGGCGACGGCGGCGGCGCGGCGGGCGATGAAGCTGGGGCCGCTGCGCGCCAACGCCTTTTGCAGCCCGGCATCGGCGAGGGCGCGATGGGCGTTTTCCTTGAAGGCCGGCGAGGTGGCGACGTGCATGTCTGGCTCCGGTCACCTCTCCCGCGCTGCGCGCGGGAGAGGTCAAGACGCGTCAGCGGCGGGGGTGAGGGTGATCGGGTCGGCACGCAGCATCGCGGT
>JBEKNT010000114.1:0-17462 GCA_049522565.1 Acetobacteraceae bacterium | reverse complement strand
CTTGCTTTCCTTTCTGCTCCCCCACCTCCAAACACCGACCTGGCGGCCAGGCGGTAGCAGTCAATACCGCGCACCCAATCGCGTGCGATCGCCATGCGGGACACCTGTCGCGCCGCCCCGGCGGCGAGCGTCCGGATGCAGGCTACGATCGGCGTTCACGGGGCAAAGCCCCATAGGCGCTAACTTAAGGCCAATTCGAGCACGGACCGGCCTCCTGTGTCATGGCCGGCCCACGGGTCGGGCCAATGGCCAGCCCGTGGCCCGGCTCCGGCCGGCCAGCCACGACTTGCTATGCCGTGCGCTGCAAAGTCGCGGGTCACCGGGTCAAGCCCGGTGATGACACATTGGGGCAGACCGTCGGCCAAACCACTTAAGTTAGCGCCTATGGGGCCTGCGCCCGCCATGACGGGGGACGCGACCGATGAGCCAGCGTTTACGCGGGCTGATATGACTCCCGGCCGGTTCGCATGGGCCCCGCCAACCGGCATGGCCGGGTCCGATCAGCCAACCGGCGTCTGCGCGACCGGCATGCCGTGCCGGGCGATGAACGCCGCAAGTTCCGCGCGTGACGCCAGCGACGGCTGGGCGCCGAGCCGGGTCACCGCCAGGCCCGCGGCGGCAGCCGCGAAGCCGAGGCTTTCCCGCAGCGGCTGCGGCTCGGCCAGCGCCGCCGCCAGCGCGCCGATATAGGCGTCGCCCGCTGCCGTCGTGTCCACCGCCTGCACCGGAACGGCCGGGCAATGCCAGGCATCCGATGCATCGCAATAGATCGCACCGTCGCCGCCGAGCGTGATGACGACCGCGCGCGCGCCCATGCCAAGCAACGCATGAGCGGCAGCCAATGCATCTGCGCGATTGGCGATGGGGCGGCCGGCGATCGCGGCGGCCTCGGTTTCGTTGGGCGTGACGAGATCGACGAGCGGCAGCAGGTCCGCCGGGATCGGCCGTGCCGGCGCGGGGTTCAGCATGACGAACCAGCCGGCCCGCCGCGCGGCCTGCATGGCGCGGGCATTCGCCTCGGCGGGGATCTCGTGTTGCAGCAGCAGGATGCCGGGGCCGCCCGCGCCGGCCAACGCGCGATCCACCAGCGCCGCGTCGCAGGCCGCGTTCGCCCCGGAAATCACCACGATGGTGTTGGCGCCGGCGGCATCGATGGTGATCAGCGCGGTGCCGGTCGGGCGGTCCACCGGCACGACGTTGTCGGTGCGAATACCGGCCTCGCGCAGGCCGGCGACCAGCGTCTCGGCGAACCCATCCCGTCCGACGCAGCCTGCCATGCTGACCCGCGCACCGAGCCTGGCCGCGGCGACCGCCTGGTTGGCGCCCTTGCCGCCGGGCGCGGTGAAGAAATCGCGGCCCACGACGGTCTGGCCGCGTTCGGGCAGGCGCTCGCACTGCGCGACCAGATCCATATTCAGGCTGCCGATCACCAGGACCGGTCTGGCTTCACCAGGCATGCGCCTGCGCTACCGCAAGATCCGACGACGTTGGCATAATCGTTCCCTCTGCCTGCTCCGGCCACCGTGCCGCCGCGCTCCCGGTCGCACGCGCGGCAGTTCTACGTCAGCGCCCCAGCGTCAGGACATGCCGTTCGGATTGGCCGATCTGACTGGAATGACCTGAAGTACGTCGCAATGTTCGACAATCCTGCCGTCTTCCGTCAATCGGACGCGGTCCATGCCGGCCCGGTCCTGCTCGCCCGGCCAATGCCGGAGGCCGTGCGGCACGACGTGATTGCCGTCAGCAATGACGTACTTGAATGCGACAGGCTTGCCGGGCTACTCGCGAGCCGCGTCCTTGAAGCAATCGGGTCCAGGGCCTTTGGACCACAAGGCGCACGTCGGCAGCGCTTTTGCTCGATCTCCTGAAGGTCCCCCTATCACGGACCTCATGGTGGACTGGCGCCGAGCCGGCGCGATAGGATGCGCCTCATGACCGCAGTTTCGCGCCGCGACATGACGATCAAGCTGGACGGCATGATCTTCGGCGCAACCGGCGTCAGCCTCGCCGCGCCCGGGCTCATGCCGCACCCCTGAACCGCATGGGCATCGACGGTCAGAGCGACGCGGCCATCCGCGCCATCCTGGAGACCACGCGGCGGATCGCCCTGGTCGGCGCCTCGGCCAAGCCGTGGCGGCCGTCGCACGGCGTCATGCGCTTCCTGTTGGATTGCGGCTACGACGTCACCCCGGTGAACCCCGGCCTGGCCGGACAAGCGATCCACGACCGCCGCGTCGTTGGGCGACTGGATGCGGCGGTGCCGCTTGAGATGGTGGACGTTTTCCGCAACGCGGCGCATGTCGGCGGCGTGGTGGACGACGCGATCCGGCTCGGTGCCACGGTGGTGTGGATGCAGCTCGGGGTGATCGACCAGCACGCCGCGGCGCAGGCCCGAGCCGCGGGGATCGCCGTGGTGATGGACCGCTGCCCGGTGATCGAGGCGCGGCGGCTCGGCCTGAACCTCGGGACCGCGCGCCATTGAACGATCCTCGCGCGAGGGCCACATCGGGTGGCAGTAACGGGATGGGACAGCAACGGTCGCAACCCAGGACCCAAAGGGGACCGCAATGACCAACGAAGAACGCGACATGATCACCCAGTTCATCAGCCGGGTCGGCGGCGCCCCGGCGGGTGGCCAGGTCGGCCAGTGGGGCGGCTCGGTGCCGGCCACCACGCAGCCGGCTCTGCCGCCGGTGGACCCGGAGGCGAACGCCCTGATCGGCCAGGCGTTCCAGCGTTACCCCGAAACAGCCTACCGCATGACCCAGCTCGCCTTCGTGCAGGAGCATGCGCTCACCGAGGCGCAGAATCGCATCAAGCGGCTGGAGTGGGAGTTGCAACAGGCGCAGCAGGCGGCGCAACAGGCCGCCCAGCAGGCGCAGCAAGCCGCGCAGCAGGCGCCGCAGCAGCAGAGCGGCAGCGCCGGCGGCGGGTTCTTCGGCGGGCTGTTCGGCGGCCGGTCGCAGGCGCCGCCGCAGCCGCAGGCCGGGCCAAGCCCGGTCTGGAACCAGGGTGGACCGGCGCCGGCCTACCAACCGCAATACCAGCAGGCCGCACCGCCGCCACCGCAATACCCGCCGAATTACCAGCCGGGCATGTTCCAGCGCTCCGGTTCCGGCTTTCTCGGTTCGGCGCTGACCACGGCCGCCGGCGTCGGCGGCGGGATCCTGGCGGCCGATGCCCTGATGGACCTGTTCGGGCATCACAACACGGGCGGCGGAGCGTTCGGCGGCGGCTTCCCGGGGGGCGGCTACCCCGGGGGTGGTTTCCCCGGCGCCGCACCGGTTGTGGGAAGTCCCTGGGGCGGTGCGCCCGCGGCGGCGCCGCCAGGACAGGACTATGTTGACCAGGGAAGCTGGGACAATGCGGGTGGCGCCGCTGCCCCGTCGAACCAGGACTACGTGGACAACGGCAGTTGGGACCAGCCGCAGCCGACCGATACGCCGAGCCCCGACAGCGACGGCGATTCGGGTTGGGATGCCGGCGATTCCGGAGGTGGTGGCGGCGGGTCCGACTCGCTGTGCTGAGCCACGGCGGCACGACGCACTGAACGGTCCGCCGAAGGACGTCGGCATGGCGTGACGTGGCCCGCCATGCCGAGAACGCGGGGCGCGCTTGCCGGACACCGCGTGCGGGCGCAGCCTGTCCGCCAATCACCAGCATCAAGCTGGCGGCGCAGACGGGCAGGAAAACGATGAACCGGCGATCCTTCATACGCAACACTGCGCTCGTCGGGACGACGGCCGCGACCGGCATTCCCGTGCAGGCCGCGTCTGCCGCGCCAGGCAGTGGCGCCCCGGCGCTGGCCGAGCCGCAGCAGGTGACTGAGACACTGGCCCGCTACATCGTCGCCGCGCGTTTCGAGGACCTGCCCGAAGCCGCCCGCAAGGAAGTGGCGCGGTCGCTGCTGAACTGGATGGGGGTCGCGGTCGGCGGTTCCCGCCACGAGGCGGTGCAGATCGCGCTCGCCGCGGTCACCCCGTTCGCCGGTCCGCCCCAGGCCGGCGTGTTCGGCCGCACCGAGCGGCTGGACGTGCTGAACGCGCCCCTGATCAACGGCATCAGTTCGCACGTGTTCGACTTCGACGATACCGACCTGACGACCGCCGTGCACCCATCCGCGCCCGTCGCGCCAACCCTGCTGGCCCTGGCGGAATACCGCAAAATCAGCGGCCGGGACTTCGTCACCGCGATGCTGCTGGGCATCGAGGCAGAGTGCCGCATCATGCGCGCGGTCACCCCCACGCATCAGGATGCCGGCTGGCATGCCACCGGCACCGCCGGCGTGTTCGGCGCCGCGGTTGCCGCCGGGAAGGTGCTCGGCCTCGACGCGGTGCGGATGTGCCACGCGATCGGCCTGGCGGCGACACAGCCGGTCGGACTGCGCGAGATGTTCGGCTCGATGACCAAGAGCTTCCACCCCGGCCGGGCCGCGCAGAACGGCCTGCTGGCCGCGCTGCTGGCGGAAAAGGGCTACACCAGCTCGCTGCAAGGGATCGAAGCGAAGCGCGGCTGGGTGAACGTGGTCAGCACGGCGCGCGACTATCGGGCGATCACCGACAACCTGGGCAGCCACTACGAGATCTACCGCAACAGCTACAAGCCGTTCGCGTGCGGGCTGGTGGTGCATCCGGTGATCGACGGCTGTATCCAGTTGCGCGACGAAAACCATCTGGTTGCCGACATGATCGATCGTATCGATCTCGGCATCCATCCGATCGTGCTGGAACTGACCGCGAAACGCACGCCGCAGAACGGGCTGGAGGGGAAATTCAGCGTCTATTATGCGGCGGCGATCGCCATCGTCGCCGGTCGCGCCGGCGAAAGCCAGTTCACCGATGCGCAGGTGCGCGACCCGGTCGTGGTCGCGTTGCGCGATCGCGTCGAGACGGCGGTCGATGCGTCGCTCGCGCAGGATCAGGCGCGGGTGAAAATCCGGCTCAAGGACGGGCGCGTGCTGGAGCGTTTCGTGGTCCATGCCGTCGGCAGCGTCGAAGTCCCGATGACCGATGCGCAGCTCGACGCCAAGTTCGCCGATCTTGCGGCCGATATCCTGCCGGCCAGCCGCACGCGGCGCTTGATGGAGCTGTGTCGCGGCGTCGAACGCCTCGACGATGCGGGGGATATCGCACGGGCGGCGGCGGCGTAGGGCACCGACCGACACTGTTCGACCCCGTCGAGGCCAGGCATGTGATACAAACCGCCCGAACGGCTGGCTCTCGGCGGGTTCGTACCGGCGCTCCCCACCGTCATGGCCGGGTTTGACCTGGCCATCGAGGCAGCCGTGGTGCCGCGATCGGTGCCGCGTCAAGCCCGGCGGTGCCCTGGCGACCGCTACGCCTCGCGGTACCCCAGCAGCAGCAGCCCGCAGAACAGCAGGCACGCCGGCCAGACCCAGCCGGCGATCCGGATGGCCGTGCCATCGGTGCGCGGGTCGAGCCGCAGCTCGAGCCAGCGCGACCAGCCCGCGACGATGCCGGCCAGCGCCAGCGGCGTATGGGTCAGCTCAATCAGCAACTGGTCCTTGAGGTTGGCAATGGCGTGGCTGTGGGTCAGCAGCATCGCGCCACCGCCCGCGCAAAGCAGCGGGAAAACCAGCGCGGCATGGCGGTTGTTCCAGGCGGTGGCGCGCACCCGCCACTCGAACACGGCGAACACCGCGATCAGCAGCACGAAGAAGCGGTGCTGCAACACCTCCACGTCGCGAAAACTCTCCAGGAAGCCGATATCGCCCAGCGGCCAGGTTTCCGGATCAGAGCGGAAGAACAGGAACACCCCCAGGCCGAGGAACAGCAGCGGCCAGTGCCGCGCCCAGCGCAGCCCGGCGCGTTGCCCCAGCGCCAGCAACCCGATTGCCACGACGAACAGGCCGGCCCAGTGGTGGTTGTATTCCGACCACGCGATGTCCGCGGCGTTGCGCGGCGGCAGGTCGCCGGAGCCGGGCACGAACGCCACCTGCGGCGCGGCGCTGTGATGCGCCGCCTCGACATCCAGCTTGGCCTGCAATTCCGGCAGCGCCAGTGCATCATGGTCCGGGCTGCTCAGGCGCGGCCACTCCGGGGTGTTGCGCGCGATAATCTCCGGCCAGCTCACGCGGTCCTGCGTCAGATCCACCGCCGGCGGCACCGAGGTCAGCGACGCGGCGGCGAAGAAGATCGACACGCCGATGCCGATTTCCACCTCCGCGAAGCGCCGCAGCCGGGTGACGGGCGTGGCGGGATCGGCGCGCAAGCGTTCGACAAGGAGAAAATTCATGCCGCCGAGCGCCAGCAGCATCAGGAACATGGCGATCTTGGCGCCGACCATGACGCCATAGGCGGTGCCGTAGAAGCCCTGGAGATTGCCGACGTAGAACCAGAACATCGTCGCGCCGCTGGCCAGGATGCAGGCCACGCCGGCCATCGACATGCGCGAGAACCGCGCGCCGACCAGCCGCCACGCGGCACCGCCCTCGACGCGGCGCAGCGCCAGCAGGAAGCAGGGAATCCCGCCGATCCAGATCGCCGCGCCGAACTGGTGCAGCCACTCGACGACCAGCAGCGGCGCGCGATCGTCCAGCCGCGCCACGGCGTGCGTCGTCAGGGTCGCGGCGGCGAGTTCCACCAGGGCCAGGCCAAGCAACAGCGGCACCGGCGCGCGGGCGGCGCGGACGAACAGCAGCGCGGCGATGGCGGCGGCGATGGCCATCTTGATCAGGCCGGCGATGGCGAACTGGGCCGCCAACACCTCGGCGACGCTCAGATCGACGGTGCCGACCAGCACCGCGGTCTGCAATGCGACGGTGGTGGCCTCGCACAGCAGCAGCGCCACGGCGCCCCAGGCGGCGATGCGTTGCGTGCCCTGCACCACGGCGGCGCCGGATACGCCGAGGCGCGGGGCGAGCGGGCGCGCCAGCAGCGCCAGGAAAAGCACGCCACCGAGCGCGATCGACTGCGCCAGGATGGTCAGGCCGTGGACGACGATGGAGAGGTAGCCGAACAGGTCGATCAGCAGGTCCACGCGTCAGGGACCCACGGTGAAGTCGACGTCGCCGCGGGTGATGTGGCCGTCGATCGCCAGCACCTGCCAGCGCAGCACATAGGCCCCGGGGGCCAGCGTGGCGGCGGTGTTCATTTCGTCCGGCGCACCCTCGGCGGCGATCGGCAGCGTCGCCTGGCTGTGGTCCGGCCGGGTGAGCGTCAGGCGCGAGCGGGCGCGGTCGATGCGGCTGTTGTATTGCAGGTGGATAGTGATCTTGCCGGGGGCGACGCTGCCGCCCTCCGGTGGCTGGCTGGCGATCAGGATGGCATGCGCGGCGGCGGGATGCGGGTGGAGCAACGCACCGACGGTGACGAGGAGCGAGGCCAGGATGGCGGGCCGGCTGGTGGGCATGCGGCGACGGAACGGCAACGCGGTCTCCCGGTGTCTGCGTGGGCGGGCGTGGTAGCGCGAGTTGGCAGGCAGGGCCAGGGCATGGCGGATCAGGGGGCGAAACCGGCCTTACGCCGCCGACGCTGCTGCGGCGCCTGCTTGCAGGCAAACGAATTGGCCTATAGCGGAGTGGGACTCACAACATCCAGTTTGTCATGGAAAAAGTCATCCCGGCTGCTGAAGCCAACCGCCAGTTTTCCCGCATTCTCCGTGGGGTGCGGAAGGGCGACAGCGTTACCATTACGTCGAACGGACGGCCGGTGGCACGTCTGGTTCCAGCCCCCACGAAAGGTACCGAAGCCGCCAAGCAGCGTTTGCTGGCGTATCTCAGAAGCCTCCCCATCCAGGATATCGAGCCCTGGACGCGCGAGGAGCTGTACGATTGATCGTCGTGCAGGATAGCCGACCGACAGCCTCAAATGGCTGGTGCTTTCGAAGCCGGTGTCCCAATCGGCCTTGGCCAAAATTCTGGAGACGGTTCAAACAGGCCCGCGCGCAGGGTGACGGCTGGCGTGCTGCGTGCGCGCAGGGTGCCCCGTCGGTGCGAGATGGCGCCGGCATGGCGGTGCGTCACGCCGCTTGCAGAATCGCGTCCGCCGCCTTCTCTGCGATCATGATGACCGTGGCGTTGGTGTTGCCCGACACCACCGTTGGCATGATCGAGGCGTCCACCACGCGCAGGTGCTCCAGGCCCTTCACCCGCAATGAGGTATCCACGACGGCCATCGGGCCAGGCCCCATCATGCAGGTGCTGGTCTGGTGGAACGTCGTACCGGCGGTGGCGCGTACGTGGTTCAGCAGGTCCTCGTCGCTCTGCGCCTGCGGGCCGGGCATTTCCTCGTCCGTAACATATTGCCGCATCGCCTTGGTGGCGAAGATGCGGCGCGACACTTTCAGCCCGGCGACGATGGTATCCTTGTCGGCCTGCGTGGAAAGATAGTTCGGCTGCATTGCCGGCGGCCTGGTCGGATCGGGCGCGGTGATGCGCAGCCAGCCGCGACTCTCCGGACGGCAGGGAATCGCCACCAATGTGCAGGCTGGGAACCGGTGCATCGGGTCGCCAACCTTGGGCGCGCTGCCGGCGAGGAACTGGTATTGCACGTCGGGCGAATCCAGCTCCGGCCTGGTCTTGACGAACAGTCCGATCGGTCCGGCGCCGGTCATCAGCGCGCCCTTCATCGCCAGGAAGTACTGCATGCCGTGGTAGATGCGCCGCAGCCAGTTGTGGTAGATTTCGTTCATCGTCGAGACGCCGGGGTTGCAGCGATAGATGATGCGGCCGCCGATATGGTCCTGCAGGTTCTCGCCCACGCCGCGCAGGTCGTGCTGCACCGGAATGCCGAGCGATTGCAGCAGCGCGCCAGGCCCGATGCCGGAAAGCTGCAGGATCTGCGGCGAGTTGATCGAACCGCCGCACAGCAGCACCTCGCGCCGCGCGCGTGCCTGACGCACCACGCCGTTCTGGCGGTATTCGATGCCGACGGCGCGCTTGCCGTCCAGCAGCACGCGCTGCGTCAGCGCGCGGATTTCCACGCGCAGGTTCGGGCGCGACATTGCCGGACGCAGATAACCCACCGCGGCCGAACACCGCCGCCGCCCGCGCACTGTGAGCTGCAACGGACCGACGCCCTCCTGTTCCGCACCGTTGAAGTCGCGGTTGTACGGATAGCCGGCCTCCTGCGCTCCGGCGATGAACGCGTCGTGCAACGGGTGATTGGTGCGCAGGTCGGAAACCGAGAGCGGGCCGTCGCCGCCATGGAATGCGTCGGCGCCGTGCTCCTGGTTTTCGGACTTGCGGAAATACGGCAGCACGTCGTCGTATGACCAGCCGGTATTGCCCAACTGCCGCCACAGGTCGAAGTCCTGGCGTTGGCCGCGGATGTAAATCAGCCCGTTGATCGAGGACGAGCCGCCCAGCACCTTGCCGCGCGGCCAGGGGATGCGGCGATTGTTCAGTTCCGCTACCGGCTCGGTTTCAAAATACCAGGCGACCTTGGGATTGTAGATGTTGCGGTAGAAGCCGGCGGGGATGTGGATCCACGGATCGGTGTCCTTGCCGCCCGCTTCCAGCAGCAGCACGCGATTCCCCGCGTCCGCGCTGAGGCGATTGGCCAGCGTGCAACCCGCCGAGCCGGCGCCGACAATGATGAAGTCGTACTCTTCCCCAGCAGTCACGGCGTTTTCCCCCTGTCGCTGCGGCAGAGGATGGCGGGAAAGCGGCGCTGGCGGAAGAGGGTGGCGGCGGGCCGGGGCAAGTCAGGCGACGCCTGTCATGCGCGCGGCACAGCAAGCTTTTAACACGGAGAAGGCCGAGAGCCACGGAGCGCCACGGAGCAGTGTCATTGCGCGTTGACCACCGGCCGGCGGCGGCCGACCCGCCCAGGATGAAACTGCGGAGGTCGCCTGATGCAGTATACTCCCCCTCCCCTTGAGGGAGGGGGAATCTATTTTTTGCTAGGAGCGCAGCGGTGGCCGGGTCAAGCCCGGGGACCGTTGCGCGCCTCGCAATGACGATAGTTCTCCGCGGCGCTCCGTGGTTCTCGGACTTCTCCGTGTTAAAACCTTGCTTGCTTTCCGGCCCCGATATCCGGCGGCGCCCCCTCGTCTCGACCACCCCCACGCGCGGTGGTAGGCTCCGCCGCATGCGGAGGGAGCCATGCTGACAAGGTCACGGATCGAAGAGTACAACGAGATCGGCGCGATCGTCGTCGCCGATATCCTGAGCGCGGCGGAAATCCAGCGCCTGCGCGCAGTGACCGACGAATTTGTCGAACGCGCGCGCGGGCTGACCGCGCATAACGAGATCTACGACCTGGAGGACAGCCACACGCCGGACAGCCCGCGTGTGCGACGCATCAAGGCAACGCATCTCCACCACGCGGCATACGCCAGCCTGATGCGGCATCCGAAGATCATCGGCGTGCTGCGGGATCTGTGGGGACCCGACATCCGCTTCGATACCGCCAAGCTGAACATGAAATGCGCCGGCTTCGGCGCTCCGGTGGAGTGGCACCAGGACTGGGCATTCTACCCGCACACCAACGACAGCCTCGCCGCGGTCGGCATCATGTTCGACGACATGGAGATGGCGAACGGCCCGCTGATGATTGTTCCCGGCAGTCATCGCGGCCCGATCTTCGACCACCACGCCGACGGCATCTTCTGCGGCGCGATGGACCCGACCAACCACGACGTCGATTACGCCAGCGCGATTCCGCTGACCGGACAGGCCGGCTCGATCACCGTGCATCACGTGCGGGCAGTGCACGGCTCGGCACCGAACGTTTCGGATCGCGACCGCCGCCTGCTGCTGTTCCAGTACCGCGCCGCCGATGCCTGGCCATTGCTCGGCTTCCCCCCCGGCATCGAGGCGTTCAAGCAACTGATGGTGGCGGGTGAGCATCGCGAGCCTCGGCTGGCGCCCGCGCCGGTGCGGCTGCCGCTGCCGCCGGCGACCAAGCAAGGCTCGCTCTACGAGAACCAGAAGGGCATGCGCAACCGTTACTTCGCGACCGCCACCGTGGAGCGCGTGCCGGAGCCGGCGAAATGAACGACAAGCCGGCAGCACAGGTTGTCCCGATCGAGCCGATCTTCGACCGCACGCCGCAGCCGTTCGGCGATCGCCCGCCCGATCCGATCGTCTATGACGGTTCCTCACGCGCGCTGCGCCAGCGCACGGTGAATTTCGCCGCCAAGCGCTTCGCCGATATGCTGTATGTCACCGGGCTCGACCGCGAAACCGCGGAGCAGCATTTCCGGTGGCGCGCGGTGACGTTGCCGGGCAGCTTGAGCGAGCGGCCCGGCGCCGGCGACCAGGCCGCATTGCTCGCGGCCCAGCGGGCGGGAGCAATCGGCATCGAGACAGACAATCTCGATCGTCGCGTCACCGTCACCTGGAACGACCCCGCGTTCGACCGTCCGGTGACCGGTTCGGCGATCGCCCGCAAGAATTACGGCGGCATCTTGCTCGGGCCGCACGCGGTGCCGGCGTTCAATCCGAAACCGATCGAACGGCACCTGCCCGGCGCCGGTCACGCCTGGCCGCTGGGTGAGGCGGTCGAACCGCCGGCGCCCCCGCCGGTCAAGCTGGTTGCCGCGCTGAAGACGTTCTTCGCCAATTCCCGTGGTGCCTACGGCATCCTGATCGCGTCGCCGGAGCAAATCCTGGTCGAACGGTACAGCGCCTTCGGCGGACCGGATCGCGCGACGCCGAGCTGGTCGATGACCAAGGCGATCACCTGTACGCTGATCGGCCGGCTGATCCACGACGGCTGGCTCAACTCGGTCTACGATGCCGCGCCGGCACCGCTGTGGCGCGACCCGCGGGCAATCCACCATCAGGTCACGCTCGACCATCTGCTGCGGATGCGCTCCGGCCTGGCGTTTCCGGTCATGCACGACGATGGCCGGGTCACGCTCGGGTTCGAAAACAGCGCGGTGTACCAGGATGCGTGCGACGCGTTCGAGGCAGCGCAGCGCTCGATCGTCGCGACGCGGCCCGGTGCGGTGTTCCGCTACGTCAATAGCGGGCTGAACGTGCTGGGTGCCATCATCCGCGACCAGATCGAGCGCCGCGGCCTGCCGTACCACCGGACGGTCTACAGCCTGCTGGCCGACCGGCTCGGCATGGCGAGCTACCAGCATTCCGCCGACATCGCCGGCAACCTGATCGGCTCCGGCGCGGGCTTCGCCACGTTGCGCGACTACGCCAAGCTGGGCGTGCTGTATCTGCAAGACGGCATGTGGAACGGCGAGCGGTTGTTGCCGGAGGGCTGGGGCGACTACGCGCTGACCGCGACGCATACCGGAACCAGCTATGCCGCCTGCTTCCGTAGCAACATCGATCGCCTGTTCCCTGACCTGCCGCCGGATACCGCCTGGGCCTCGGGTGCGTCCGACCAGCGCATTTTCATCCTGCGCCAACGGCGCCTGACGGTGGCGGTCAACAACGAGACCGATTACCCGATGGACCTGGCGGCGCTGAACCGCGTCATCGCCGTGGCCATCGCCGAGCTGAAATAGGGGAACCGTCATGACCGTTCGCAATGTCGCCCGCGAGAAGCTGGAACAGGGCCAGTTGTCGCTGGGCGTGGGCGTGCGCCTGACGCGCAGCGTGGAGATCGGCAAGGCGATGGCGGTGGCCGGCTTCGACTGGCTGTTCCTCGACATGGAGCATGGCGTCATGTCGCTGGACGCCTGCGCACAGATTTGCGTCGCGGCGCTGGATGCCGGCATCGCGCCGATCGCGCGGGTGCCGAACGGCGAATACGCGATCGCCACGCGCGCGCTGGACAACGGCGCGCTGGGCATTGTCATGCCGCATGTCGATACCGCCGAGGAGGCGCGCGAGGTGGTGTCGAAGCTGAAATACCCGCCGGTGGGACATCGCTCGATGGGTGGCATCGGGCCGCATTACGGGCTGCGCTCCGCCGGCACCGGCGACGCGGCGAAGGCGCTGAATGCGGCGAACCTGACCGTGGTGATGCTGGAGACGCCGACCGCGATCGCCAATGCCGACGCGATCGCCGCGGTGCCGGGCGTCGATGTGCTGCTGATCGGCTCGAACGACCTGTGCGCGGAGATGGGCATCCCGGGCGACTTCGGCAACGAACGCGTGGCGGAGGCGTATCGGGTGATGATCGCCGCATGCCGGAAGCACAACAAGTTCCCGGGCATGGCGGGGATCTACAACGAGGCGATCATGCCGCGGTATATCGAGATGGGCGCGCGGTTCATCCTGTCGGGTCAGGACGCGGCGTTCCTGATGGCCGGTGCGGCGGCGCGGACGGGGTTCCTTCGGAAGACGCTGGCCTGAGGCTCCCGGCAAGCCCGGCGGCCATTGCAAACGTACTGCTGCCGCTCCGCGGCGATGCCTGGATCCGTCGCGTGGAGGCTTGACGACCTCCGCGACCGCGTCATCTTGCGCGTCATTCAGCAGCACATATCGGGAGGATGAGACATGGGTAGCACCATCGACTTGAAGGCCGCCGACGGCCACACGCTGTCCGCTTACGTTGCCGGACCCGTCAACGGGACCAAAGGTGTGGTCGTGATCCAGGAGATCTTCGGCGTGAACCACCACATGCGCGAGATGGCCGACCGGTTTGCCGCGGAAGGCTACGCGGTGGTCGCGCCGGCGCTGTTCGACCGGGCGGAGCGCGGGGTGGAACTCGGCTACACTGCCGACGACATCGCCAAGGGCCGCGACTACCGCATGACGCTGACCGACGCGCAGGTCATGGCCGACGTCGAAGCGGCAGCCAACCATCTGGCGGGCAAGCAGCTCGCCATCGTCGGCTACTGCTTCGGTGGCACCGTCGCCTGGTGGGGCGCGACGCGCACGCACAAGTTCGCCGCCGCGTCCTGCTGGTACGGCGGCGGCATCGCCGGCACCAAGGACGAATCGCCGAACTGCCCGGTGCAAATGCATTTCGGCGAGCAGGACGCCTCCATCCCGATGACCGATGTGGACGCCATCCGCGCCGCGCAGCCGAAGGCGGAAGCCTATGTCTATATGGGCGCCGGCCACGGCTTCGGCTGTGACGAGCGCGGCAGCTTCAGCAAGCCGGACTACGAACTGGCGCAGCAGCGCACGCTGGCGTTCTTCGCCAAGCATCTCGGCTGAGCAACCGCGGAACAGAACGGAGCAACGGTTCCGTTCTGCTCCCCCCCCGCCTGGTGTCGCCGGCGGCGCGGCAACGCAGGGCGTCTTCCCATAGGTGTCAGGTTAACCGGGACGCGGAGAAGAAAACTCCCCCTCCCCTTGAGGGGAGGGGGAGTGAATTTTTGTTTCGTCGAGCGCTTATCCTGCCGCCTATGGGGCGTCTCCCCGGGCAACAGGTCCGCGACAGAGGTGGCCGGCGCTGGGTGCGCGCGGTCTATCGGCCGGGTTCGGCGTCACCGCCGATACGGCTACCGCGGGCCGGCTGTCACCTGACAGTGATCGCCCACCGCGGCGAGTACGCAATCCCGAATGCCACCGCTGGGAACCAGGCCGGTGCTGCGGCGTCCTTGCTGGCGGCCAGCCATTCGGGGAATCGCCATGCCGCAGAGGTGCCTTGCCGTCATCACCGGGTTGTTGCTGGGATGCCTGGTGTCGGCCACGCTCGCCGCGGTTCCCCCGCCGGACTCCCCGGCCGCCAGGCAGGAGGCGGAAACGCTCGACCGGCTACCGCCGGTCGCGCCGCACGGCAAAGCGCGGATCGACCATTCGGGCCGCAAGGAGAAGGGCCGCGCCTCGTTCTACGCCAGGCGCTTCGCGCACCGGAAGATGGCCGATGGCCGGAGGATGAACCCGAACGCCAATGTCGTCGCCAGCAAGACCCTGCCGCTCGGCACCACCGCCTCGGTGACCAACCTCGCGAATGGCAAGACGGCAACGGTCAAGGTGGAGGACCGTGGGCCGTTCGTCGATGGCCGGGTGGTCGATCTCAGCCCGAAGGTCGCCCGGGACCTGGACATCAAGCGGCAGGGCATAGCGCCGGTCGTGGTGAAGCCGATCGCCGTGCCGCAACCGAATGGCGAGGTGAAGCTGGGCGCGGGCGCCGCCGAGGCAAGCCCGCAGGAGGTTCGGCAGGCGACCGAGACGACAAAGGCCCTGGTGGACGGGCGGCAGACCGAGACCGCCAGCCGCCGCTGAGCACCCTGCCTGGGCAAAGGCCAGCCACCCCCTACGAGCGGGTCGTGCCCTAGCCTGGCTTGCCCAGCGCCCGGCCGCCCACCGCGTCCAGTTTCGCCACCAGCGCCGGATCGCGCATATGCGCCGCGGTGATCACCGCGTTGTCCAGCGCGCGGTCGCAGCCGCCGCGGCACAGCGCGCGCCGCCGGCCGATCTCCGGCACCACCGCACGCACCAGCGCCCGCGCCCGATCGGCGTTCTCCAGCAGCACCTTCACGACCGCCTCGACCGTCACGTGGTCGTGGTCCGGATGCCAGCAGTCGAAATCCGTCACCATGGCGACCGTCGCGTAGCAAAGCTCCGCCTCGCGCGCGAGCTTGGCCTCCGGCATGTTGGTCATGCCGATGACGCTGCAACCCCAGGACCGGTACAGCTCGCTCTCCGCCTTGGTGGAGAACTGCGGCCCTTCCATCACCAGATACGTGCCGCCGCGCGTCACCGGCAGCGCCAGCCAGCGGCACGCCGCCTCCAGCGCGTCGCCCAGGCGCGGGCACACCGGGTGCGCCATCGACACGTGCGCCACCACGCCTTCGCCGAAGAAGCTCTTCTCGCGGGCGAAGCTGCGGTCGATGAACTGATCCACCAGCACGAAATGCCCGGGCGGGAGTTCCCCCCGCAGGCTGCCGACCGCCGACAGCGACACCACGTCGGTCACGCCGGACCGCTTCAGCGCGTCGATATTCGCCCGGTAGTTCAGGTGCGTCGGTGACAGCTTGTGGCCGCGCCCGTGCCGGGGGAGAAACACGCAGCGCACGCCCTCCAGCCGGCCGAACAGCAGCGCATCGGACGGCGTACCCCAGGGCGTCTCGACCTGCCGCCAGGCCTTCTCCTCCAGGCCCTCGATGTCGTACAGGCCGGAGCCGCCGACGATGCCGATGACGGGTTCGATGGGGGCTGCGGACGCTGTCGGCGTATCTGGCATGGGTCTGCATCCTCGGGGGGCGCATCGTCACGCCGAACGATCTGCGCCCCCTCCCCTTGAGGGAGGGGGTTGGGGGGGGAGGAGTTCGTGCGCCCTGGCCCCCTCCCCCCAACCCCCTCCCTCAAGGGGAGGGGGAGGTCTCACTCCGATCAATGCTCGACGTCGGCCCACACCTTGCGCTTCACCGCATAGGTCAGGCCGGTCATCACCACCAGGAACAGGATCACCCGCCAGCCGATCTGCTTGCGCTGGACCAACTCCGGGTTCGCCGCCCAGGCGAGGAACGTCACCACGTCATGCGCCATCTGCCCGACGTTGTTCGGCGTCCCGTCGGCGAAGGTCACCTGGCCGTCATGCAGCGGCTGCGGCATGGCGATCTGGTGGCCGGGGAACATCTGGTTGTAGTTCATCCCCGGCTGCATGGTGAACCCGGCCGGAGCGTCCGCGAACCCCGTCAGGATGCCATAGACATAGTCGGCATTGCCCTCGCGCGCATTGACGATCAGCGACAGATCCGGCGGCAGCGCGCCATTCTCCGCCGCCCGCGCCGCCTGCTCATTGGGGAACGGCGAGCGGAACTGGCTGCCCGGCGTGCCCGGCCCTTCCTTCGGCTGCCCCTGGTCATCGACCCCCTGCGGCACCGTCACCGCCGCGGCGATCGCCTGGATTTGCTCCGGCGACAGGCCGATCCCGGCCAGGTCGCGATAATGCAATTCCTTCAGCGCGTGGCAGGTGGAACACACCTCGGAGTAGACCTGGAAGCCGCGCTGCGCGGCGGCGAGGTCGAAGGTGCCGAACGGCCCCTCCCAGCTCCATTGCTGGTGTGGCGGCGTCGGCGCTTCCTGCGCCTGCGCGACGCCAAGGCTGCCGGTAGCGAGCCCGCCCAGCAGCAGGGCGGCGAATATCGAACGGACCGCGCGCATCACGCCTTCTCCATCGGCTTCGCTGTCGCCCCGCCCGGCAACGGCCCCCCGCCCCCACCGCCACCGCCCAGCACGGCGCGGCTGATGCTCTCGGGCAGCGGCAGCGGCCGCTCCAGCTTGCCCAGCACCGGCATGATCACCAGGAAATGCAGGTAGTACCACAGTGTGCAGACGCGGCTGAGGACGACCCAGATGCCCTCCGGCTTATGCGCACCGCACACGCCGAGCAGGATCACCGCCGCGACCCAGACGAAGATGAAGGGGCGGAACATCGGCCGGAACCGGGCGCTGCGCACCTTGGAGGTATCCAGCCAGGGCAGCACGAACAGCACCAGGAGCGAGCCGAACATCAGGCACACGCCGGCCAGCTTGTTCGGGATCGAGCGCAGGATCGCGTAGTACGGCAGGAAGTACCACTCCGGCACGATGTCGGCCGGCGTCTGCAACGGGTTGGCGGGAATGAAATTGTTCGGATCGCCCAGCACGTTCGGCATGAAGAACACGAACGACGCGTAGACCAGCAGAAACA